>NZ_JCATID010000011.1:4585-165048 GCF_059693745.1 Sphingobium sp. WR1
CCACCACCGCCCGCGTCCGTGTCGCGCGGCGGGCGGGATCGACCCGCCCGCCGCGCTGACGAAAGGGGGCTGGGGCGCCCCCTCTCGCCGCTCTCCCCATGAGGGGGCAGGGCCAGGCCCCGCCCCCTCAAACTCCCCCACCCATGAGGAAAGGGGGACGGTTCCCTCCACCCCTTTCCCCAAACCCCTATCCCCCCTCCCTTCGGGAAGGATGGCGCGTTGATCGGCAATCCACCGCGCGGGCGCGGCGGGAAGCTTGGGGCTCCGCCCCCGGCGCCCTTCGGAGCGGCTTCCGCCCAGCTTCCTCCACGCGCGAGCGCGTTCCGTGCAGCCGGTTCCCCGCGAAGCCGCCCGCTCCGGTTGCACCCCCGGTCTCGCCGACGGGCAGGGTTTCAGCGCGGCGCTTCCCGCTGCGCGGAAACCCAAGCCCAAGGAAGGAAAGACCTATGAGCATCCATCACCTTGCCACCCGGTTCGGCCGCAACAGCCATCAGATCGGCGGCTATGAGGCGCTCGACAACGAGGCGCTGTATCGCAACGTCCCGTCCATTTTCGCCCGCGAGGCGCACGACAGCCGTTCCGAGCGCTATGTCTATGTCCCCACCATCGACATCGTGGAGGGGCTGCGCCGGGAAGGATGGTTCCCGTTCTTCGCGGTGCAGTCCGTCCCCCGCGACGGCAGCCGCCACGGCCACGCCAAGCACATGCTGCGCCTGCGCCGGGATGACGGTATCGGCAAGCCGGAGGCCGCCGAGGTCATCATCGTCAACAGCCATGACGGGACCAGCGCCTATCAGATGTTCGCCGGGATGCTGCGTTTCGTCTGCACCAACAGCATGATTGCGGGCGAGCGGTTCGAGGAGGTCCGCGTGCCGCACAAGGGCAATATCCAGCATGACATCATCGAGGGCGTTTACACCGTGGCCGAGGACTTCCCCCGGCTGATCGACGCCAGCGAGACGATGAAGGAGGTTCGGCTTTCCGAGGATGAGCAGCGGTTGCTAGGCGAGGTCAGCCTTGTCGCCCGCTACGGCGACGACGAAAGCCCGCTCACCCCCGAGCAGATCATCGAGCCGCGCCGCTACGAGGATCGGGGCGATAGCCTGTGGACCACGTTCAACGTGATACAGGAGAACGTCATTCGGGGCGGATTGCATGGCCGCAAGCACAACGCCGAGGGCCGTATCCGCCGCAGCCGTTCGCGTCCGATCAACGGCATCGACCAGAACGTGACGCTCAATCGCGCGCTCTGGACGCTGGCCGAAGGGATGCAGCGCCTCAAGACGGGTTGAACCCCATTGCCGCAGGGCCGGACCGTCCGGCCCTTCGGTTTCCCTTCCCATCGCTCGTATGACGCCGCCGATCCGTCCCCCCGGATCGGCGGCGGCCGCGCGTCCCGATGGTCCGCGCGGCCGCAGGGCGGGCTCGCCGGGCATTCGCCCGGCTCGCCGTTAGCCTATTCCCATTCTCGCAAGACGACTATAATAGTCGTTTTCGTAGCGAATGACCCGAAGGTTGTGGAGGTGATCTTGCATGATCACTTCCCGCCAGGTGCGGGCCGCTCGCGCACTTCTCGGCTGGACACAGGAGATGCTTGCCGACGAAGCCCTTATTGCTCTGACCGCGCTCAAGCGGCTGGAATCGGAGAGTTATAAGGCCGTGAACGACAATACTCGGCATCAGGTGATGAAGGCGCTTGAGGGAGCAGGGATCGTCTTCCTCGATTCGGATCGAGGTCGAGGCGTGCTGCTCGTGACCAATTCAAGTCCCGAACAGCGCAAGTAACCAGCGGCGGCGTGCGGCCGACTGTCCGCGCGTCGTCAGACGGCCATAGCAAAGACGGTGCGATTACTTCGCTCCATTATGGTGTATATTCGGTGAATCAGCAGGCGCAGGGGGCTATGGCTGAAAGCGGAACGAGGCGATGGCGATAGCCGCTTTCGAGGATCGCGCCCCGGACGCGCCCCATGTCACCGACTATGATGAGCGCCATCATCGGACCTATTGGCGGCTGCTCGACGCGGCCGACGAAAATGCCGATTGGCGCGAAGCCGTCCGCATCATCTTCGGCATCGACCCCGCCGCCGAACCGGAACGCGCCCGCTGCATATATGACTCGCATCTCGCCCGCGCGCGCTGGATGACCGAGACCGGCTATCGGCACTATCTGCGCCCGCCGCCAAACTGAGAGCGGCCCCGGAACACGCGCGGCGGCGCCGATAATCCCTTCAAAACGCTGACTTGAATCCGCTATGCGGCCGCCCTCTCGGCAGGTCTTCTCCGGGGCGGCGGGCTGGCGAACATCTTCCAACGCGCTCCGCAGAGGGCCATGCTTGGGAGGGTTTCGATGCCGCCTGAGAAGGACTGGCGCGCGCCCCCGGACGAGGCCGGGGACGACGCGCTGCAATATTCGGACATCGCCATCGGCTATCTCGGCCGCAACGCTCGTTATCGCGCCGACTACCGCCGCGCGCTCGGCCGCGTGAAGCGCGGCGCGATCTCCGCCGACGAGGCGACCGCCAGCCTCGTGCGGCGCTGGGGCATCAGCTACCACGCCGCGCCTGGCTCGGCGTTCGACCGCAAACTGGCGGTCGCGCGCCCCGACCTCTCGCCGGCCAGCATCGTCCTCGCACCCGCGGTCGTCGGCATCGGCGCCGGTCCCTTCGACATGGAGGCGCTGGGCGATATTCGCGCACGGATCAGGATGGGCGACTTCCTGCATGTCATCCTCGCCGATCCCGATGGCGACGAGCATCTGTGCGTCTGCGGTTCGTGCCAGCGCCCGATGGCCGTGATGCTGCCGATCGAACCCGATCCCCTCGCGCGCCTCGCGTCCGCCGAGCGCCTGTGCCGCCGCCTCAGCGGCATGGCGGCTGGCCCGCCGGCGCTGCGCCCGCCGCCGTTCCGGCGCGAGCATCTCCTGACCCTGCTGCAAGTGCTCGACGGCAACCAGGCGGGCGCGAGCCAGCGCGAGCTTGCCGCCTCGCTGATCCACCCCAAGGTCCGCCGCTACACCAACGCCGAATGGATCGAGAGCAAGGAGCGCAAACGCATCAGGCGTTGGCTCAAGGAAGCCGTCGAGCTGCGCGACGGCGGCTATCTCCGCCTGCTACGCGGCGGCTGACGGGGGACATCGCCGTCCCCCTCGGCGCTGTCCCTTCTCCGCGCCGGGGTCGTTTCGCCACGATCGCCTCCTGTCCGCCGGTCCCCGCTTTCCGGGGCCGGCCATCATCAGGAGGATCATCATGGCCGAGCCTGTCGCCGCCACAACGCCACGCTATCTCAAGACGCCCGACGCGGCGATCCACCTCGGTCTCTCGGCTCGCACGCTGGAAAAGCACCGCTGCTACGGCACCGGCCCGGTGTTCCGCAGGCTCGGCGGCCGGATTGTCTATGCGATCGACGATCTCGACTCCTGGGCGGCGCTCGGCACCCGCCGCTCGACATCCGATCCCGGCACCGGCGTCGTCCATCCCGCCAAGCGCCTGCCCACCGATTGCGTGCGTCGCTGAGCGCCGATGCCCTCTGCACGCTCCCTTTCCGGCCGATCGAGCGCCGAGCGCACGCAGCTTGAGCTGTTCCGCTCGGTCCCCGGCGACCTGGCGGCCCGCGATGCGCAGGACTTGATGGCCTGGCCGTTCTTCTCACTCGCCAAGGCCCGTCGCACCGCGCCCATCGACTTCCGCCTGGGCGCAACATGGATCTCGGTCGAGGCCGTGCCCGAGCATGGCATGGCGACTATTTGGGACGCCGACGTGCTGATCTGGGCGGCGAGCCAGCTCATCGACGCGCGCGATGCCGGACGGCCGACCTCGCGCCTGATGGTGACGACGCCGCACGAGATACTGGCGTTCACGCGGCGGGGCACCGGCAAGGCGAGCTACGAGCGGCTGAAGGCCGCGCTCGACCGCCTGCAATCCACCACCGTCGCCACCTCGATCCGGCAGCAGCACCAGCGCCGCCGCCATCGCTTCTCGTGGATCAACGAATGGCGCGAGCTGGCGGACGGCAACGGCCGTGCGCTCGGCATCGAGCTGATCCTGCCCGATTGGTTTTATGCCGGCGTGCTCGACCGCGCGCTCGTGCTGACTATCGACCGCGCCTATTTCGACCTGACCGGCGGGCTCGAACGCTGGCTCT
Organism: Sphingobium sp. WR1; assembly: GCF_059693745.1. NCBI lineage: Bacteria > Pseudomonadati > Pseudomonadota > Alphaproteobacteria > Sphingomonadales > Sphingobiaceae > Sphingobium > Sphingobium sp. WR1. The sequence continues at coordinate 8,726 of NZ_JCATID010000011.1, forward strand.
ACCGCATCGTGCGCAAGCATGGCGGACGGCAGAGCGGCGGCTGGAGCTTCGACGTTCCGCACCTCTACCTGAAATCCGGCGTGCTCTCGCCGCTGCGCCGGTTCGCGTTCGAGCTGCGCGCCATCGTCGCGCGCCAACCGCTCCCCGGCTACGTCCTCACGCTCGAACATGCGCTTGGCCGCGACCGGCTGAATTTCGTTCCCGTCCCCGTCGATCCGTTCGACGCCGCCATGCGCCGCGTCGGCCTCAAGCCTGTGGAGAACTGGCCATGAGGTTCGGACTATCGGGAACGGCGCGATTCGGACGATCGGGAACGCCGGGCACGGACTATCGGGAACGCGCGGGCTTCGCAAAGCCGCAGAAATCCTCGCGGAATCGCACCCCTACTAACGGTGCTAATAGAAAAGAATCCTTCGGATTCTTGCTAACGGCGCGCGCGGCTGTGGACAGCGCGGCCTTGCTCGCGGGCTCGGCGCTCGCTCGGCGGCCAGGTCGCCGCCCTCGCACCGCTCCTGTCGCGCGCCCCATCCCCGGAGACCTCCCATGATCGACGACCGGCCTCCCGCCGTGCGCGGCGGCGGCGCGTTCAGCGCGCTGGCCCGCGACGACCTCACCCATGTCGAGCTGACCTGGATCGAGAAGAAGCTCGAGCACTGGATACGCTTCGGCCGGATCGCCCAGGACCGCATCCTGACCCGCCGCACCCGCGTCGTCGGCTTCCGACCGGGCGCCGTCTTCGCGTTCGTGCGCTGGGCGTCGAACGACTTCGGCACGATCGTCTCGCGCATCGACGTGGTGCGCGCGGTCGCGGCGAACGAAGCCTATACGACATTGCCGTTCGTGCGGCCGGGCGGCGACATCCTGCTCAAGATCGAGGGCTGGCCCAAGGTCCAGCAGGTGCTCGCCGCAATCGACGCGGTGGAGGCGGCCGGCGTCGATCCCTGCGACGCGGCGGCCGACCATTGGCGGCACGTCCACAACCGCATCGCCGCCGGCCATCAGCCGCGCCTCTACACGATCGAGCGCCATCACGCCTGGCTCAAGCGCTGGGAGATCGAGGGATGACGCGCCGCCGCTACGTCATGGCGACGGCCATCGCCGCATCCACCTTCGCCGCGGCCTTCGTCGCCATCGCCGTCGCCGATCCGCTCCCGCGCGTCATCTGGAACGCCAGCGCCAGCGCACCCATCGGCCTCTACCGCATCCATCCCGAGAGCGATCCGCCCACCGGCGCGCTGGTCGCCATCGCGCCGCCGGAACAGCTTTCCCGCTGGCTTTCGGCGCGCGGCTATCTGCCCGAGGGCGTGCCGCTCCTGAAGCATGTCGCGGCGAGGGCCGGACAGCGCGTGTGCCGTGTCGGCGCCGTGGTGAGCGTCGATGCCCAGCGCGTCGCCATCGCCCGCGCGCGTGATGGCCGGGGCCGTCCGCTGCCGGTCTGGCAGGGGTGCCGCACGCTGCGATCGGGTGAGCTGCTGCTGCTCAATCCCGCCCATCCCGACAGTCTGGACGGCCGCTATTTCGGCCCGCTGCCGGCCTCGTCCGTCATCGGACGCGCGACGCCGCTCTATCTGCGCGCGCCGTCCCCAACGCCTTCCACCCCCGAAGCCAAGGAGATCGGCCATGCAAACGAATATCTTTGAACCCATCAGCGACGGCTTTGCCGGGCGCGTCCGGCTGTTCGGCATCAACGAAGCGATCGTGCTTGTCGCGCTCGATCCGAGCGACGCCGAAAACGCGCCCGACTACCGCGTCCACCTCGACGACGAGGACGGCCCCGAGGTCGGCGGCGCGTGGAAGCGGGTCGGCGAACGCGCCGGCAACTACATCGCGCTGGAGATCGACAGCCCGCTTTTCAGCTCGCCGTTCCGGCCGGTGCTGTTCCGCGCCGATGACGACGGGCGGACCTTCAGGCTGTCGTGGAAACGCCCCCGGCCCCGCGACGATCGGAGCTGATCGGTGCCTTCCCCGATCATCCCTCTGTTCGCGGAAAGACCGTCTCATCCCTCCGTCCCGCTCGGTCGCAGGCCGGCCGGCGCGCGCAGCGAAGGTCAAGGGCGGCCCCCGGCCGGCGCATCGCGCGCACCCTTTACCGGAGCGAGCACGCTGGCAGGCTGGCGGCGGAGCGGGGGTGGACCGGCCGCCATGCTCGCGGTCCTGCTGCTGCTCGCACCGGGCGCTGCGCCCGTCGCCGCGCTGGCGCAGGACGCGGCGGCCGAGGGCTCGGCCGCGCGCCATCCCTATGCCGTTCACGTCGCGGACGCGGCCCGGCGCTTCGGCGTCCCCGAGCGCTGGATATGGGCCGTCATGCGTGTCGAGAGCAACGGCGATGCTCGCGCGGTCTCGACGGCCGGAGCGATGGGCCTGATGCAGATCATGCCCGGCACCTGGGCGGGCCTGCGCGCACGCCATCGCCTCGGTTCCGACCCGTTCGACGTGCGCGACAACATCATGGCGGGCGCGGCCTATCTGCGGGCGATGCACGACCGCTACGGCAACGCGACGGCGATGCTGGCGGCCTACAATGCGGGGCCGGGCCGCTACGACGAATATTTGTCGCGCGGCCGTCCGCTGCCCGCAGAGACACGCGCCTATCTCGCAAAGCTGGCGTCGATCACAGGCGGTTCGGACGACACTCGGCTTGCCGCCGCACCGCCGTCCGATCCCTTCGCCTGGCGTCGCGCCGCGCTGTTCGCGGTGCGGCCGGGCGCGGTGTCGCCTGCGCCGCAATCGGCCGATCGCTCGGCATCCGAAGTGCAGCCGGAACGACCGGCCGACGACCGCGCCGAGCTTGTCTTGGCCGACGCGCCGCCGACCTCGAACGGCCTGTTCGTCCGTCTTTCCGGGCGGCCTCCGCCGTGAGCGGCTCCCGCGCTCTCTGGCGGGTTTCGGCGCAGGCTTTCGCAGCGCCGGAAGGGAGCAGGGCTGTCTTTCTGAAGGGGGAAGGCCGAGGGCAAGATAAAAGGCGGCGAGGTGCGAAGCCCTCTTGCCCCGGTTGTAGCCTTGATTTTCAAGGCTTTGGGACATCGCTGCGCGATGTGCGCGAAAATCGCGCGATGTGCGGCAAGCGCACAGATTCAGCGAAACGCCGGGTTTGGCGCACCTCGCACGGCTTTGTGCCGTGATCCGCGACGACGATTTTCGTGTCCGGCCTGGCCGCATCCGTTCGCGTGGCAGCCTACGGGCACGGCCGATCATCGCCCAGGCGCTCGCCGCCGCACAGCGCGCAGGCGGTCATATCTCGCGGCAGGGCAGGATCGTTGCGCCGGGCCGCTCAACCTTCGGGCGCGGCCGCGTGGCGAGCGTGCGCGCGACCCACCGGCTCGGCCACCGATCGCGCCAGGTGGTCATCAAGGCGCGTGTCGTTCGGCACTTCGGCCGTGCGTCGCTTGCCGCCCATCTCAAATATCTGCAACGCGATGGCGTCACCCGCGATGGCGAGCGGGGCGTGCTGTTCGGGGCCGAAGCGGACGGCCTCGACCGCAACGAGTTTGCGGCGCGGTGCGAAGACGACCGGCATCATTTTCGTTTCATCGTGTCGCCCGAGGACGCGGACCAGATGCGCGACCTCAAGAGCTTCACCCGCGACTTGATGACACAGATGGAAAAGGACTTGGGCACCCGGCTCGCCTGGCGGGCCGTCGAGCACTGGAACACCGACAATCCCCACATCCACATCATCGTGCGCGGTGTTGCCGACGACGGGCGGGATCTGGTCATTTCCCGCGACTATATCCGCGAGGGGATGCGGGCGACGGCGCGGGAGATCGTCACCCGCGAGCTGGGGCCGCGCACCGACCTTGAGATTCGGCGATCGCTGGAACGGCAGGTCGAGGCCGAACGCTGGACCGAGATCGACCGCGACTTGTCACGCACCATGCAGCACAACGGGTTCATCGACATGGCACCGGAGCCAGGCGTGCAGCCGGACGGCGACCATGTGTTGAGAATGGGGCGGCTGCGCAAGCTGGAGCATCTTGGTCTCGCCAACGAGATCGCGCCCGCTCAGTGGACGATCGCCGGGAACGCACAGGCCGCATTGCGCGAGATGGCCGAGCGCGACGACATCATCAAACGGATGCACAAGGCGATGACCGGCCGTGGCATCGACCGTGGTTTCGCGAGCTATGTGCTCGACGCCGATCCCACTCAACCCGTCATCGGCAGGTTGGTCGATCGCGGCCTGCATGACGAATTGAGCGGCAGCGCCTATGCGATCGTGGACGGCATCGACGGCCGCATCCATCACATCCGTTTCTCCGACATCGAGGCGACCGGCGATTGCAAGCCCGGCGCGATTGTCGAACTGCGCCATTTCGAGGATCGCAAGGGCCGGCAGCGGGTGGCGCTTGCCGTGCGTTCGGACATGGATTTGTCCGCGCAGGTCCACGCGCCCGGCGCCACCTGGCTCGATCGCCGCAATCTGTCGAGCGATGGCCGCGACCTGGGCGGTGGCTTCGGGTCCGAGGTGCGCGCCGCGATGGAGGCCCGCGCCGAACACCTTGCCGACGAAGGGCTGGCGCGGAGGCAAGGCCAGCGGATCATATTCGCGCGCAATCTACTCGATACGCTCAAGCGCCGGGAACTGGACGCCGCCGCCAAGGAATTGTCGGTCGAGATCGGTCTGCCGCATACGCCGTCCAAGGCCGGCGAGTATGTCGCGGGCACGGTGCGCCAGCGCATCACACTCGCCTCGGGCCGCTTCGCCATGATCGACGATGGCCTTGGTTTCCAGCTTGTGCCCTGGTCTCCGTCGCTCGACCGTCAGATGGGCAAGCACATTTCGGGCGTCATGCGAAGCAACGGCGGGGTCGATTGGTCGTTCGGGCGAGGCCGGGGGCTGGGATTGTAGCGTGCTGATAACCGGACGCACCGCAATCACTCAGCCGTCAGGATAGCTTTGATTTGATCGATGCCTTCCTGATACCAAAACCATTGCCCTCCGAGCTGTATGGCCAGACCTTTACCTGGGGCTTTTAGGTCATTCGCTTTCCATGCTCGCGTGAATGTATGCGAGGTGACATTGGGAACCCCCTCATCAGTGAGCATTTGGATCGCTTCAGTCATCCGAAATTTGGGCCGCTCGACCTGTTTGATAGCGACTTCGACATTAGAGCCGACAGGACTGTAAGAAACAGCTTGGTCTGCTTTTTTCGAATTATTGGTAACTTTTGGAACGACATACACTCGAAAGGCATAGTCTGGATCGTTGTAATCTGCGGATGACATCGGATTTTCGAGAAGCGCATTTACAGCGGCAACCGATTTCGCGACAACACCACTGCCCTTGATCATGTTGGGCGCACTGAGAGTTAGAGCTTGTAGCTGAATAGTGAATGAAAGATCGTGCGAAAAGTCAAACTTATTTCCGAACTTATCTTTTGCGAATCTCAAAAAATTAAGAGCATTAGCTTGAAGCTTTGATTGAACATCTGCGTTTATATCTTCATATGTTCTATGCTCAACTTCATTCCGAATGGCTATGATATACCTGAGATTATTCTTTTCTCCATTCGTTAATGACGATTGTGGTTGGTTTATACAGTATCCTAACTCCCAAAATTTGGGCTTCCCGTCTATCATAACCTCAGTGCCATCAGCATTGCGATATATGGGCACAATCGACTGTTGAACGAAATGAGCGTGCAGCAGGTATGTCCAAGCAATCACAGATAGGACGATAAATGTCTCAGATCGGGTGACGATCATGTTATTGTTATATATAAGTATGGCTGTTTTCATTATTTCGACCGCTTTGTGGACTTGCGCCGAAATCGGGTCCATGTCGCAAAATCCAAGCCGATCAGCTAGCGAAGCTATCTTCGAATAATGATATAGAAGGCCCTCAATGTCTTCAGCAGAAGCTGCAGGAATTGCAGCGTAGCGAGGCTTATCACCTCGCCTTATTGCACCAACTTCGCGATGGTTAAAGTTGCGATCGAGGTAGCTAAAGACTGAGAGAATCTGCTGGTCATTATAACCTTTATGAGCAGCTAGCCCCTTTATCAAACTGATCTCTTTATCTGACAGAACAAGCCTAGCCATCGTCCCCCCGCCGTGGTTTTATGCCCCCGCATCACGCCGACATTCACTTCATCCGTCCGCTCCCTAGCATAGAATTGACTATATAGAGTCATGATCTCTCTGTATCGACGTGGCTGGCGACGCGGCCGCCATAGCTCATCCAAACGGACCGATTGAAGCGACGCCAACCTAGGTTTTCAGGGCCGAGCCTCTTGATTGGAGCCAGCGCAAATACGCTATTCCCTGTTTTTCTGCGCTAGACTTTCCTCAATAATAACAGTGACTTGATTTTCCGTCCGGCACGTATCGACTTCGACGCCATGTCGGCAACCAAAATCCTCTGGGGTCAGGTCTTCGCGGTCTTCCTGATCGTGCTCGCAGCCATATGGGCGGCGACACAATGGACCGCCGCGGCGCTCGCCCACCAGCCTCAGCTTGGCCGACCTTGGTTCATGCTGGGGGATTGGCCGATCTATCCGCCGCCGGCCTTCTTCTGGTGGTGGTTCAGCTACGACGCCTATGCGCCTGAGATATTCCAGACCGGCGCGTTCATCGCCGTGTCGGGCGGGTTCGCCGCCATCATCGTCGCCATCGCCATGTCGGTATGGCGCGCGCGTGAACTGACGAATGCCGAGACCTATGGCTCGGCGCGCTGGTCGGAACGCGGGGAAGTGCGCTCCGCCGGTCTGCTCGGCGACAATGGCGTGGTGCTCGGGCGGCTCGGCCGCGACTATCTGCGCCACGACGGGCCTGAGCATGTGCTGTGTTTCGCGCCCACACGGAGCGGCAAGGGTGTGGGTCTTGTGGTGCCGACGCTCCTGACCTGGCCCGGCTCCGCCATCGTGCATGACATCAAGGGTGAGAACTGGCAGCTCACCGCCGGTTTTCGTGCCCGGCACGCGCGGGTGTTGCTGTTCGATCCGACCAACGGCGCCTCGGCCGCCTACAATCCCCTTCTCGAAATCCGCAAGGGCGCCTGGGAGGTGCGCGACGTGCAGAACGTCGCGGACGTGCTGGTGGACCCGGAAGGCAGTCTCGAAAAGCGCAACCATTGGGAAAAGACATCCCATGCACTGCTGGTCGGCGCGATCCTCCATGTGCTCTATGCCGAGGCCGACAAGACGCTTGCGGGCGTCGCCGCCTTCCTGTCCGATCCGCGCCGCCCGATCGAAAGCACGTTATGGGCGATGATGACCACGCGGCATTTGGGCGAGGCCGGGGTCCATCCCGTTGTCGCCAGCGCCGCGCGCGAGTTGTTGAACAAGTCGGCGAACGAGCGATCGGGCGTGCTTTCCACCGCCATGTCGTTCCTGGGCCTGTATCGCGATCCCGTCGTCGCGCAGGTTACGCGCACTTGCGAATGGCGCATCAAGGATCTGGTCGAGGGCGACGAGCCGGTAACGCTCTATCTGGTCGTTCCCCCCAGCGACATCTCCCGCACCAAGCCGCTCATTCGGCTGATCCTCAACCAGATCGGGCGTCGGCTGACCGAGGACTTGAATGCCCGGCAAGCGCGTCACCGCCTGCTGTTGATGCTCGACGAATTTCCCGCGCTCGGGAGACTGGATTTCTTCGAGTCCGCGCTGGCGTTCATGGCGGGCTACGGCATCCAGAGCTTCCTCATCGCCCAGAGCCTCAATCAGATTGAAAAGGCTTACGGGCCGAACAACGCGATCCTCGACAATTGCCATGTGCGCGTGGCGTTCGCGACCAATGACGAACGCACCGCCAAGCGCATATCGGACGCGCTCGGCACGGCGACCGAGATGCGGGCGATGAAGAATTATGCCGGACACAGATTGTCCCCCTGGCTCGGCCATTTGATGGTGTCCCGACAGGAAACGGCCCGCCAGCTTCTTACCCCCGGCGAGATCATGCAGCTTCCGCCTGACGACGAAATTGTCATGGTCGCGGGAATCCCGCCGATCCGCGCGAAGAAGGTTCGCTACTACAAGGATCGCCGGTTCACGGAGCGCGTGATGCCGCCGCCGGACATGAATGTCGGCGGCGGCCCGCCGCGCCCGGACGACTGGAGCGGCCTGTCTCCGATCGAAGCCCCGCCCATGCCCGAACCTATCGGGCAGGACGCCCCGAAAAAGCCGAAGAAGAAAAAGGCCCGCAAGAAAACCGAGACGGATGACGACGCCGCGAATGCGGACCTGCGCCGCGATCCGCAGTTGGAGCGCCATATCGACATCGCGCCGCCGCCCATGCCGGCGCCGACCAATGAGTTCGAGCTGGACGAACCGGAACAGGATACCGACGCGGCGAGGCAAGCAGCGACGCGCCGCCAGATGCAGCGTATCGCACGGCAGGCGTCGCTCGATCCAGATGACGGCATCGAGCTATGACCACCAAAAGCCGTCTGTCAGTCTATCTCGATCACGACATCATGCAGGCGCTTGCCGCCTATGCCGATCGGCGCGGGCAATCCCGTTCGCTCATCGCCGAGGCCGCCATCGCATCCTTCCTGTCCCCGGACGCCGACGAGCAACGCGAGGCGGCTATCGCCAAGCGGCTTGACCGACTCGACCGGCGCACGACGCGGCTGGAACGCGATGTCGGAATCGGTGTCGAGATGATCGCGCTGTTCGTTCGCTTCTGGCTGTCGAACACCCCGCCACCGCCCGAAGCGGAACGGGCGGCGATGCGTCGCCAGGGCGGGGATCGCTACGATGCTTTCATGGATGCGCTTGGCCGCCGACTCGCGAAGGGTCCGAAGGTTGGCCAGGAGATCAATGAGGATTTTCCTGCTCAGGACGATTGAGCGCCTACGCTGCTGCTTGTCTTTCTTCGCTAGCCTGCGACGCCCCGATTTCCTTGTTGAATCGCGGCCTTTCCTGTCTCTTTTGATGTGCCCCTGACGCCGGGCAGCGGTTCGCCCGGCCCAATGCAGGGGCCTTTTCGTGACCGTTCACCCCATCCGTTCCGAGGCAAAAACACGCGGCGCGCGAATGCTGCGCACGGCGTTGGGGCCATCGATCGCGGCCTGGCTCGACGATGCCGCCGTGATCGAGGTGATGCTGAACCCGGATGGCCGGTTGTGGGTCGATCGGCTCGGCGAAGGGGTTTCCGACACCGGCATGACGCTGACCGCCGCGGACGGCGAACGCATCGTTCGCCTGGTCGCGCATCATGTCGGGGTCGAGGTCCACGCCCGGTCCCCGCGCGTCTCGGCCGAACTGCCCGAAGGCGGCGAGCGGTTCGAGGGGTTGCTGCCCCCGATCGTCGCGGCCCCGGCTTTCGCCATCCGCAAGCCCGCCGTCGCGGTGTTCACACTGGACGATTATGTCCGCGCCGGGATTATGGCGGCGCGCGAGGCCGAGGCGCTGCGCGAAGGTGTCGCATCCCGCGCCAATATCCTCGTGGCGGGCGGCACCGGCAGCGGGAAGACCACGCTGGTCAATGCGCTGCTGGCCGAGGTGGCGAAGACCGCCGACCGCATCGTCCTGATCGAGGACACGCGCGAGCTGCAATGCGCCGCGCCCAACCTTGTCGCCATGCGGACCAAGGATGGCGTCGTCTCGCTATCCGATCTTGTCCGTTCCTCGCTGCGCCTGCGCCCCGATCGCATTCCCATCGGTGAGGTGCGCGGGGCCGAGGCGCTGGATCTCCTCAAAGCCTGGGGGACGGGACACCCCGGCGGCATCGGCACGATCCACGCCGGAACCGCCCTCGGGGCGCTGCGCCGCATGGAGCAGCTTATTCAGCAGGCCGTCGTCACGGTCCCGCGCGCGCTGCTGGCCGAGACCATCGACCTGATCGCCGTGCTGGTCCGCGACGGACACGGCCGGCGCCTCGCCGAACTGGCCCGCGTCGAAGGGCTCGACGCCGCGACCGGCGACTACCGCCTCAGTCCCTTCACCCCCCAATCTGGAGACGCATCATGATCCATGCCGTTCGGCATGGCGCACGCCGCGCCATGCTCGCCGCCACCGCCAGCGTCATTGCCCTGACTTTCGCCGTTCCCGCCCATGCGGGCGGATCGTCGATGCCGTGGGAAGCACCGCTCCAGTCGATCCTCGAAAGCATCGAGGGGCCGGTCGCCAAGATCATCGCGGTGATCATCATCATCGTCACCGGCCTCACCCTGGCGTTCGGCGACACCAGCGGCGGCTTCCGGCGCCTCATTCAAATCGTCTTCGGGCTCAGCATCGCGTTTGCGGCCAGCTCCTTCTTTTTGAGCTTTTTTTCATTCGGCGGCGGGGCGCTGGTCTGATGGAAGCCGGCGAACCCATCCCCGGCTATTTCGCACCGGTCCACCGGGCACTGACCGAGCAGATATTGCTCGGCGGCGCCCCGCGCTCGCTCGCTATCGTCAATGGCACCCTGGCCGGCGCGATCGGGCTGGGGCTGCGGCTCTGGATCGCCGGGCTGGTTCTCTGGGCCATTGGCCATGCGCTGTCCGTCTGGGCCGCGCGCCGCGATCCGCAATTCGTGGATGTGGCGCGTCGGCATCTGCGTTATCCGGCGTGGATGCGGCCATGATGAGCCTGCGCGAATACAGGAACCGCGCCGCCCATCTGGCCGACTTCCTCCCTTGGGCCGCACTGGTCGGCGAAGGCGTCGTGCTCAACAAGGACGGCAGCTTTCAGAGGACGGCGCGCTTTCGCGGCCCCGATCTCGACAGCGCCACGCCCGCCGAACTGGTCGCCACCACGGCGCGGCTGAATAACGCGCTCCGCCGCCTGGGTTCCGGCTGGGCGATCTTCGTGGAGGCGCGGCGCGCGCCCGCGCTCGACTACCCGGAATCGGAGTTTCCCGATCCGGTCTCGGCGCTGGTCGATATGGAGCGGCGGGAACAGTTTCGCGAGGAAGGCGCCCATTTCGAGAGTGCCTATTATCTGACGCTGCTGTGGATGCCGCCGGCCGAGGACGCCGCCCGCGCCGAAACCTGGCTGTATGAGGGCCGTTCCGGCGCGGGCGTCGATCCGTGGGAATTGCTCAGAGGCTTTTGCGATCGCAGCGACCGTCTGCTCAATCTGGTCGATGGCTTCGTGCCCGAGGTCCGCTGGCTCGATGACGGCGAGACGCTGACCTACCTTCACTCGACAATCTCGACCCGGCGCCAGCGCGTGCGCGTGCCGGAAACCCCGATGCACCTCGACGCGCTGCTCGCCGACGAGCCGCTGACCGGCGGGCTCGAACCGAAGCTGGGCGAGCATCATCTGCGCACGCTCTCCATTGTCGGATTCCCGAGCGTCACCTTTCCCGGCCTGCTCGACGAGTTGAACCGGCTCGCCTTCTCCTATCGCTGGTCAACCCGCGCGATCATGCTGGACAAGACCGACGCGACGAAGCTGCTCACCAGGATCAGACGGCAATGGTTCGCCAAGCGCAAGTCGGTCGCCGCCATCTTGAAGGAGGTGATGACCAACGAGGCGTCCACGCTGCTCGACAGCGACGCCTCGAACAAGGCCGCCGATGCCGACACCGCCTTGCAGGAGCTGGGCGCCGACTATGCCGGCATGGCCTATGTGACGGCGACGGTGACCGTGTGGGATCGCGATCCGGCTATTGCTACCGAGAAGCTGCGGCTGGCCGAGAAGATCATCCAGGGCCGCGACTTCACCGTCATCCCCGAAGGCATGAACGCCATTGAAGCGTGGCTCGGCTCAATCCCCGGCCACACTTACGCCAATGTCCGGCAACCGCCGATCTCCACCCTCAATCTCGCCCACCTGATCCCCCTGTCAGCGGTATGGGCGGGGCCGGAACGGGACGAGCATTTCGACGCTCCCCCCTTGCTCTACGGCAAGACGGAAGGCTCGACCCCGTTCCGGTTTTCCCTCCATGTCGGCGATGTCGGTCACACGCTGATCGTCGGGCCGACCGGCTCGGGCAAGTCCGTGCTGCTCGCGCTCATGGCGATGCAGTTCCGCCGCTACGAGAACGGCCAGGTCTTCGCATTCGACTTCGGCGGCAGCATTCGCGCCGCCGCGCTCGGCATGAGCGGCGACTGGCAGGATCTCGGCGGCGGTCTATCCGATGACAATGACGGCGGGGTGCAGTTGCAGCCGCTCGCCCATGTCGACGATCCGGCCGAACGGGCTTGGGCGGCCGAATGGCTGGCCGCGATTTTCGCGTCCGAAGGCGTCGCGGTCGATCCCCAGGCCAAGGAGCATATCTGGTCCGCGCTGGGCTCGCTCGCGTCCGCCCCCCAATCCGAACGCACACTGACCGGGCTCGCGGTCCTCCTGCAATCGCAGACGCTCAAGCAGGCGCTGGCGCCCTATTGCATCGGCGGGCCGTGGGGCCGGCTGCTCGATGCCGAGTCCGAACGGCTGGGCGAGGCATCGGTTCAGGCATTCGAGACCGAGGGGCTGGTCGGCGCGGGAGCGGCGGCCGCCGTGCTCTCCTACCTGTTCCACCGGATCGAGGGGCGGCTGGACGGCTCGCCGACGCTCATCATCATCGACGAGGGCTGGCTGGTGCTCGACAGCCCGGCCTTCGCCGCCCAGCTTCGCGAGTGGCTGAAGACGCTCAGGAAGAAGAACGCTTCCGTTATTTTCGCCACGCAGAGCCTTGCCGACATCGAAACCTCGGCCATCGCGCCCGCCATCATCGAATCCTGCCCGACGCGCATCTTCCTGCCCAACGAGCGCGCCGCCGAACCGCAGATCGCGGCCATTTACGAGCGGTTCGGGCTCAACGCGCGGCAGATCGAAATCCTCAGCCGGGCGACGCCGAAGCGGGATTACTACTGTCAATCGCGGCGGGGGAACCGCCTGTTCGAGCTGGGGCTGGGCGAGGTCGCCCTGGCGTTCGCCGCCGCCTCGGCGAAGACCGATCAACTCGCCATCGCCGAGATCATCGAAACCCACGGCGCGGACGCCTTTGCCGCCGAATGGCTGCGGCATCGCGGCTGCGCCTGGGCCGCCGAGCTGCTGCCGGAATCGGCATCCGACCGCCAGCCCGAACTTCCCTTCACATCGAACATGGAGATCGACCTATGAACCTGCCACCCATCCGCCGCGCCCTTATGGCCAGCGTCATCGCCGCAACGGCCATCACCCCGATCGTCGCGCCAGCGCCCGCTTATGCGCAATTCGGCGGGATCGTCTATGATCCCACCAATTATGCGCAGAACGTGCTGACCGCCGCCCGGTCTCTGCAACAGATCAACAACCAGATTCAGCAAATCCAGCAGCAGGCGACGAGCCTTATCAACGAGGCGCGCAATCTTGCCAGCCTGCCGCTTTCGACGGTTCACACCCTCCAGCAGCAGATTCAGCAGACGCAGCAATTGCTCGGGCAGGCGCAGCGCATCGCCTATGATGTGCAGGACATCCAGCAGGCGTTCGACGGTCGCTATAAGGGTGCGGCGCTGACCGGCGATCATGCCCAAATGGTCGCCAACGCCAATGCGCGCTGGGAAGATAGCGTCGGCGCGTTTCAGGACGCCTTGCAGGTGCAAGCCGGCGTCGTCGGCAATATCGACGGCGCGCGCACGACCATGAACAGCCTGGTCACGGCCAGCCAGTCGGCGACGGGCGCGCTACAAGCGGCACAGGCCGGCAATCAGCTTCTCGCCCTGCAATCGCAGCAACTCGCTGACCTGACCGCCGCGGTCGCCGCGCAGGGACGGGCACAGTCGCTCCAAGCCACTCGCCAGGCCGCTGAGGAAGCCGAAGGCCGCGAGCGGTTCCGCCGCTTCATGGGCAACTGATCGCTCATGTCGCGGACGGGCAAGATCGCAGGAATAGCCGCTCTTGCAGGCATGATGCTGACCGTCGGCATCGTCAGCCTGCGAGAGCAGCCGGCCCCGCCGCGCGAGATCATCCCGATCGCTGGCGGTGAGGAAGACGAGCATCTGGCAAGCGAACTGAAGCGCTGCGCAACCCTCACCATGCCCGACAGCGGTTGCGAAGCGGCATGGGCGGCAAACCGCCGTCGCTTCTTCGGTCAAGACGAAGAAAAGGAAACGACGCCATGAACGATACCGGCGTCATCGACACCTTCTTCAACGTCTTCCAGAGCTACATCGACAGCGGGTTCGGGCTCCTGGGCGGCGAGGTCGCGTTCCTTTCGACCACCCTCATTGCCATCGACGTGACGCTCGCGGGCCTGTTCTGGGCATGGGGTGCCGATGAAGATGTGCTTCAGCGCCTCATCAAGAAGACGCTCTACATCGGCACCTTCGCCTTCATCATCGGCAATTTCTCGCTTCTTGCCACCATCGTTTTCGAGAGCTTCGCCGGTCTGGGCCTCCAGGCAAGCGGTAGCACGCTGACGATCGAACAATTCATGAAGCCCAGCGCGATCGCGTCCACCGGGCTCCAGGCCGCAAAGCCGCTTATGGATGCCGCAGGCCAATTCTCCAGCCTCTGGGCCTTCTTCGCCAACGCCGCGCTGATCTTCGTGCTGCTCCTCGCGTGGTTTATCGTCGTGCTCGCTTTCCTCCTTATCGCCGGGCAAGTCTTCGTCACGTTGCTGGAGTTCAAGTTGGTGACGCTGGCCGGGTTCGTCCTGCTGCCTTTCGCCTTCTTCAACAAGACTGCCTTCATGGCCGAGAAGGTCTTGGGCTATGTCGTTTCAAGCGGCATCAAAGTGCTGACCTTGGCCGTCATTACCGGCATCGGCACCACATTATTCAGCCAATTCACCAATGCCGGCCTTGGCAGCGAGCCGACCATCGAACAGGTCATGGCCATCGTGCTGGCCTCTATCTCGTTCCTCGGCCTGTCGCTCTTTGGCCCCAGCATCGCCAATGGCATCGTCTCAGGCGGCCCCCAGCTTGGCATGGGCGCGGCCGCCGGAACCGTGCTGGCCGCAGGCGGTGCGTTGATCGGTGGCGCGGCGGCCGCCAAGCTCGGTTTGGGCGCGGCCGGCGCAGCGATGGGCACAGCCGGACGGGCCACGGCCGCGACCGCGCAGGCCGGCGCTCGGGCGGGCGGCGCAGCGATGGGCGCCTACAGCGTCGGCTCTTTCGGCAAGACGGGTGGCAGTGCGGTTGCGGGCGGGCTTTCGACGGCCGGACGGATGGCCGCGAGCGGCGCGGCCAATGCGGCCCTGTCGCCGCTGCGCAAGATGGCCGGAAAGGCCAGCGCATCCATGAAAGACAATTTCCGCACCGGCGCCCGCGCCGGTCTCGGCGCCGCTCCGCAGGCAAGCAGCGCAGCACCGGCTGGAGCCGCGTCCGCCCCAGCGTCCGCTCCCCCGGCATGGGCGGCGAGGATGAGGCAGCGTCAGGCCGTGAGCCACGGCGCCACCGTCCTCGCCCACACCATGAAGACTGGCGATAGCCAGGGCGGCGGAAGCGGTCCCGACATCAAGGAAAAGGACTGAATCCATGTTCCGACGACCCTCCATTCGTTACAGCCAGATGCCCGAACCCGTCACGCCCTATCAGCGCGCGGCCCAGGCATGGGACGACCGCATCGGCTCTGCGCGCGTGCAGGCGCGTTCCTGGCGAATGGCCTTCTTCGGCGCGCTGGCGCTCTCGGGCGGGCTTGCTGTCGGCCTGGTCTGGCAGTCGACACGCGGCCATATCGTGCCGTGGGTGGTTGAGGTCGATCGGCTCGGCGAAGCGCAGGCGGTCGCCCCGGCCGAGGCAGGCTACCGGCCGACCGATCCGCAGATTGCATTCCACCTTGCTCGCTTCATCGAGCAGGTCCGAAGCATTCCCGCCGATCCCGTCATCATCCGCCAGAACTGGCTTCGCGCCTACGACTTCACGACCGACAAGGGCGCGCTGGCGCTTAACGACTATGCGCGCGCCAACGACCCGTTCGCCAATGTCGGTCGGGTGCAAGTGGCGGTGGACGTGTCGAGTGTCATCCGCGCTTCACCTGACTCCTTCCGCGTGGCCTGGACCGAGCGGCGCTATCAGGACGGGCAACTGACAGCCACCGAACGCTGGTCCGCCATCCTCACGATCGTCGTGCAGCCGCCGCGCACCCCCGACGCACTGCGCAAGAACCCGCTGGGCGTCTTCGTCAACGCCCTCAACTGGTCAAAGGAGCTGTCACAATGACGCCTTTCCGTCGCTCCGCTTCGGCGGTCCTGCTTGTCTCCGCAACCGCGCTCGCCGGATGCGCCACCACATCGGCAAAGCCGCCCGCTATCACCTATGACGATCCGCCCGCCGGGATCGCCGCGACACCCGCCCCCGAACCGCCGCGCGCCGTCGAGGTGGTGACGATTCCCGAACCGCTGCCGCTTCCCGGCCAATTGAAGCCGGTCGGGGGTAGCGCTTCACCGCCAGAGCCCGCCGATCCGCGCCGCCGTGTAGGCGCCGCCAATGCCGCCGCCCGTGTCCAGCCGACGCGCGACGGCTATGTGAACGCCATCCAGCAATATCCGTGGACCGAAGGCGCGCTTTATCAGGTCTATACAGCGCCGGGCCAGGTGACGGACATCGCGCTACAGGAAGGCGAGCAGCTTGTGGGCGCGGGTCCGGTCGCGGCCGGCGATACGGTCAGGTGGATCATCGGCGATACGGTGAGCGGCGCCGGCCCCGCGGCGCGCGTGCATATCCTCGTGAAGCCGACGCGGCCCGACATCGCCACCAACCTTGTCATCAACACCGACCGGCGCACCTATCATCTGGAATTGCGCGCGACGCCCTCGACCTACATGGCGTCGGTATCGTGGACCTACCCGCATGATGCCCTGATAGCCTTGCAGGGACGCAACGCCGCCGCCGCGAACGCCGCGCCGGTCGCTGCCGGTCTCGACCTCTCCGCGCTCAACTTCCGTTATCGGGTCGAGGGCGACCGCACGCCCTGGCGTCCGGCCCGCGCGTTCGACGATGGCAGGCAGGTCTTCATCGAGTTTCCTCACCAGATCTCGCAGGGCGAGATGCCGCCCCTGTTCGTGACGGGAGCGGCGGGCGATGCCGAGCTGGTCAACTACAGGGTGCAGGGCCGCTATATGGTGGTGGACCGTCTGTTTGCCGCCGCCGAACTGCGTCTGGGAGACCGCCGCGAGCAGCGCGTGCGGATCGTGCGCGATGATGGGCGGGAGCGCCGGCCGTGACCGATCCTGTCGATACACCCGCAACCGAACCCGCAGCACCGCAGCGTGCGCGATCCGATCCGGGCGCCTTTCAGCTTCGGGGCGATCCCCCCCGCGTCATGCGTCTCTCGCGCAAAACACTGGCTGCTCTCGGCATCGTCGCCGGGCTCGGCATTGGCGGTTCGCTCATCTATGCGTTGAAGCCGCCCGGCGAGAAGCAGGATAGGGAGCTTTACAGCACTGAGAGCCGCGCCACCGCCGATACCATCACATCGGGACCGAGCGACTATAGCCAGGCGCCGCGCCTTGGTCCGCCGCTTCCGGGCGACCTCGGCGGCCCGATCGTCTCGGCGCAGCAACGCGGCGAGGATGTGCCGGTGCCGCCGATCGGCGCGCAGCCGGACCCGCGCGCACAGGCCGAGGAAGCCGCCCGGCAGCGTGCGCAGCAGGAACGCGAGTCCGCGCGCATGAGCGGCGTGTTCCTCGGGGGAGGCGGCGGGAGGCCGGCGCCTATGCCTTCGCTTCCCGCGCTGCCGGGCATCGCCGCGGCCGATGCCGCTGCGCCGCAACCGGACCAGGCTCCGCAGAGCGATCAGGCCGCCAAGCGCGCCTTCATGGAGCAGGGCGCGAGCCTGCGCACGGTGAGCGCCGAGCGGCTTATCGCGCCGGCATCCCCCAATATCGTGCAGGCCGGCAGCATCATCCCGGCCGCGCTCATTACCGGCATCCGCTCTGACCTTCCCGGCCAGATCACCGCCCAGGTGACGGCCAATGTCTATGACAGCCCCACCGGGCGAATCCTGCTCATCCCGCAGGGCGCGCGGCTGATCGGCGAATATGACAGCGAAATCGCCGCAGGCCAGAATCGCGTGCTGCTCGCATGGGATCGGCTGATATTGCCGGACGGCCGCTCGATCGTCCTTGAGCGCCAGCCCGGCACTGATCCGGCCGGATTTGCGGGACTGCAAGACGGCGTGAACCAGCATTGGGGCAATCTGCTGCGCGCCGCCGCCATTTCGACCTTGCTTGGCGTCGGGGCCGAGCTGGGCGCGGACAGCGAGGACGATCTTACCCGCGCGTTGCGGCGAGGCTCGCAGGACACCATCAACCAGACCGGCCAGCAGATCGTCCGACGACAATTGAACGTCCAGCCGACGATCACCATCCGGCCGGGCCATCCGCTGCGGGTAGTGATTACGCGCGACCTTGTATTGGAACCGATCGGAGGTAGGCGATGACGAAATTGAAGCTGGGACCACTGGCCGACGATCGCCCCGTCAAGCTGTCCGTAGAGCTGTCCGCGCCCGTCCATCGCGACTTGCAAGCCTATGCCGCGGCGCTTGCGGCCGAAACCGGAGGAGCGCCAGTCCCGCCCGAAAAGCTGATCGCGCCGATGCTTGCCCGGTTTATGGAAACCGACCGGGCCTTTCGCCGGCATCGTGCGCAAGGGAATTGAGCGTTTCAGTTCCCCATGAAGCGGCGGAACCGATCCTTGCCCTCCGCTTCGATCACGGCCTGTTCGGCATTGGCGCATTCATCCCCGCGCACCGAGCCTTCCGCGCATTGCGCCCTGACCTGTCGCGCTTCATCGAGATGCGCCGCGAAATACTGTATGCCGCGCGGATCGGCCGGGGCGGCGATAGCTGGCGGTGGGCTCGCGACCACGACGGCTTGCTCGGCGGGCGCAACGATCGGGCGCACGACAAAGCCCGTCCCGAACCCGACGACCAGCGCGACCAGCACGATGATGATTGTCCTGCCTTGCATCATGACGGCTCCTTTCCCGGTTGTGGCGATGATAACGGCGGCCTCGAAATAGCTGGCTGAGAATAGCGGATCGCCACGAAATCCAGAAATCGGCGCAGGACCGGATTTTCATTATCCTCGCGCCAATAGCCCGAGAAGCCGATGCGGGCATGGCCGTTGGTTTCGTGGACTTCGCGGAAAATGACTCCCTCGACTTGAATGCCGAGCGCGGATTCAGCGACGATGGAAATATGGTTGCCAAGGGCGATGACGCTCAACACTGTGTCGCGTCTGACATCCTCGACGTCGATCTCCGGCATGTAACCGGGCGTCCCGAGCTTACCCAGGAGCATGTTGCGCGTCTCGAGGCCGGGATCTCGCTCGGTCAGCAGGAACCGCTCCCCGGTCAGATCGGGCCAGTAAATGCGTTCGCGGGTTGCGAGCGGGTGGCTTTCGGGCATCGCGACCAGAATGCGCTCGCTCCAGAAGGGCCGGGTTACAAGCCCTGGATATTGGGTTTCGCCAATCATGATCGCGATGTCGAGCAGCCCGCTTTCCAGTCCGGCGAGCAGCACATTGCGGTTACGCTCGAAGCCCCGCAATTTCACGTCGGGAAACCGCTCTCCAAACTCGCTCAGGGTTGCCCGCAAATTGCCGGCCGAGAATGAGGTATAAAAGCCGAAGGCCAGCCTGCCGGCTCCCCCTTCGCGGCTCGTGCGGACCCAATCGTTCAGCTCCTCCCAATCGGTCACGATCCGCTGGGCTGTCCGCAGATAGGTCTCTCCGTCGCGGGTAAGCGTCGCGCCGCGCGTCTTGCGGTCGAACAGCGTCATGCCCAGCCGTTTCTCGACATTGAGGATATGTCGGCTGAGCGTCGCTTGCTTGATGTTGAGATTGCGCGCTGCCCGGCTGAAGCTGCCAGCCTCGGCCGCCGCGATCAGATAGCGGAGTTGGCGCAGTTCAATCACAACGCAAATCGGAGCGTGCCATCTGACCGATCGGGCTGTTCGGAGAAGACAAGCGAATTTGCATGACGGCTGTAGTTCCGCGCGAACCTTAAGCGAAGCTTACTTGCTATCCGGAGCAAGCGCTGATGGTCAGAACTCTCAGCGATACTAACCTAATCGCTTTGCGTTATATGTGCAGGCTCGATACAAATTGTGGCAACAAGACCAGAGGGTTCCGCACAACGGAGGACCAAACGGCCGCCAACCGAGGCGATTGCTGCTTCGACTATCGAAAGCCCAAGCCCGCTGCCCGGAGCATCGGTGCCGTCACCACGCTCGAAACGCCGCCGGAGCCGATCCCTGTCTTTTGGCGCAATGCCGGGGCCAGCATCGGCGACGCGCAACTCCAGTTCACGATCCTTCGCGCATGAAATCCGCACGCTTCCCCCGGATGCGCCATGAAGGATCGCATTCTCAACCAGATTGCCGATAGCGAGCACCAACACTTCCGGCTCGATCGCGACCAGAAGATTGCGGCAAGTCGTCTCGATGTGGAGCGTTACGCCGTTCGTGCGTGCAAGCGGCTCATAGGTTTGGGCAATTTCATCAAGCACGATGCCAAGTTTGGCGCGGGGAGGGGGATCGCTGCGCACGCGCCCTTCCTCCCGCGCGAGGTCGAGAAGTTGGCGGACGAGGCGGCTTGTTCGATCCACCGAAAAGGTGATGCGTTCGAGGGCATGATCGCGCATCGCGCCATCGCTTGCCCGGCGTGCCACTTCGGCCTGGGTTTTGAGGCCCGCGAGCGGGGTCAGAAGTTCATGGGCCGCGTTCGCTACGAAATCCCGTTCCGCGCGGCGAGCGGCATCGAGGCGAGACAAGAGACCATCCATCGCGTTCACGACAGGAGCCAGCTCGTTTGGCGCATTGGTAATTCCGAGAGGGGAAAGCATGTCCGGCGAGCGCACCTCAATTGTCTGTGCCAGCTTGTCCAGCGGACGCAGGCCGCGCGAGATGCTGAGCCAGAAGAGAATGGCGAGGGCGATCAGCCCGACGATCGCAGGCAACAGCAATCCCATAATCATGCTGGAGATCAGCTTGTCGCGAACGATCAGATTGTCGCCGACCATGACGCGGATGCCGCGTTCGGGATCGACATGGGTATAGACACGCCAATGCGCGTCCCCGATCGCGCGTTCGGAAAAGCCGGGCTTACCGCTGGCGAGCGGTGTTTCGGGTGAGCCGCCTGAGTGGCTGAGAAGTTCACCGCGCAGCGACCAGATCTGGCAGGATAGTTGCCGGTCGTAGGGCGTGCGAGGCACGCTCTGAGCTATAGCTGAGGCGGGAACATTGAGCGCCGCGACCATTCGGGCCGCTTCCACCAGACGGCTATCCAGCACCTTTTCCACTTCGGCTCGCGTTGAAAATGATGTCCAAGCGGCCGCGCCGGACCACACGAGCATGGTGACGGCCGCGACCAGCGCGAACAAGCGAATACGCAGCGAGTTCATGGGCGGGCGATCCGATAGCCCTCGCCGCGCACCGTTTCGATCCAGTTACGGCCGAGCTTGGAGCGGAGCTTATGGATATGGACTTCGACCGCGTTGCTCTCGACTTCCTCCTGCCAGCCATAGATGCGATTTTCGAGCTGGGCGCGTGAAAGGATATGGCCCGGATGCGCGACGAGCGCCTGGAGGATTGCATATTCACGGCGGGAGAGAGGAATTTCCTGCCCTTCTAGCCGGACCTGGCGGAGCGCTTCATCGATCGTCAGTGTGCCCAGGACAATCTCGTTATGCGCGCGTCCGTTGGATCGGCGCAGCAGCACACGCAGACGGGCCGACAGCTCCGCAAGATCGAATGGCTTGCCAAGGTAATCATCTGCGCCGCCATCCAGTCCGTCGATGCGATCCGAAACGAGGTTGCGCGCCGTCAGCAGGAGAATTGGCGTCGTGATGCCCTCCGCTCTCCATTCGGCGAGCAGATCCAGCCCCGACCCATCGGGCAGACCGATATCGAGCACGATTGCAACATGATCGCCGCTGGCGATTCCAGCGCGCGCGTCCGCGCAGCTCGCGACGGCATCGACCTCAAATCCATCGAGGCCAAGCCCGGCGACCAGTCCGTCGCGCAGCACATCGTCATCCTCGATCACCAGTATTCGCATCGTTCCTTCCGATCAGGTGGCAAGCTTACCGCACACTTAAGGCGCGCGCTAAGCCTGTCTTAAGTTTGCCATCCAATCAGGGAAGCGATGGACGGCGTAATTCAGCTTGGCCCCTTGATGCTCGCGAGCGATCGGTTGTTCGCGGTCGTAGCGCTGTGGCTGTTTCTCAGCTTCGGCACCTGGATCGGCACGCGCACGAAAAGCCGTGCGGGACGTGCAGCATGGATCGCCGCCATTGTGGGCATCCTAGCTGCACGCCTCGCCTATGTCGTAGAGAATTTTACGGCGTTTGCGGTCGAACCCTGGACGGTCCTTGCATTCTGGCAGGGTGGATTCACTGTCTGGGCGGGCGTTGTCGCCGCGGCCGTCGTGGTCGCCTTGCTGCTTGGACGGCAGCGCGCGACGGGAGGGTTGCTTGCGTCGCTTGCCGCGCTGGGACTGGCGCATATGGGCATGACGCACTGGCTTGCACCGTCCGCCCGTCCGCTGCCTCAAGGCATAGTTCTGGCCCATATGGACGGTCAGCCATTGCCGCTCGACAGTTTGCGGGGGAAGCCGTTCGCGCTCAATCTCTGGGCGACCTGGTGCCCACCCTGTCGCCGCGAAATGCCGATGCTGATCGATGTGGCCAGCGGCTCAAAGGTGCCGATCCTGCTGGTGAACCAGCACGAAGGGCAAGCCGCGATCACCGCCTTTTTGAAACGCGAAAAGCTCGCGGGGTCGTCAATCGCTGTCGATCCCAGCGGTGTATTAGGCGAAGCCGTCGCCGCCCAGGCGTTCCCTACAACCCTTTTTGTCGATGCTGGTGGACAGATCCGCACGATCCATGCCGGTGAAATCTCGCGCGCCGCACTGATGGCCGCAATTCGTGATCTTGAAAGGAATCCGAGATGAAAAAATTACCGCTCATAGGTGGGATTGCCGCTATCGCGCTTGTCGCCGGCGTCGCTGCCGTGAGGGCGGGCGATGATGGCGCTCACGCGCAGTCGACAACGGGCACAGCGAATACGCAGACATCGGCCGAAGGGGAGCGTATCCGGCATGAGATCCAAAACGATCCGGTCGCGCCGACTGTCGCTCCGCAAGGTTACGACGTGACGATCGTGTTCTTCACGGATTACCAGTGTCCCTATTGCCGGAAAGTGCATCCCGTCCTTGAACAGTTGCTCAGCGAGGACAACAAGGTGAAGCTGGTCTATCGGGATTGGCCGATTTTCGGCGCGCCTTCTGTGGAAGCGGCGCGCGCGGCGATTGCCTCCAAATATCAAGGTAAGCATGCAGCGTTCAACGATGCTCTCATGCGCTCGCAGGGGAGACTCAGTTCGGAGTCCATCCGTGCGGCCGCCAATCAAGCCGGGGTCGATTGGGCCAGATTGCAGACGGATTTGGCTGAGCACCGCTCCGAGATCGATCAGACATTAGGCCGTTCGAGCAATTACGCGGCCATGATGGGCCTGTCTGGAACACCGGCCATGCTTGTCGGGAACTATCTTATTCCCGGCGCGGTCGACCTGCCCGCCATGCGCGAGGCGGTCGCAATGGCGCGTTCCCAAGGCCAGCAGCCGCAAGCGCAATAAGGGTTGAGGTGAAATCCCTGCAAGCCGCGTCCCAAACCGTCAAGGGAGGGCGGCTTGCAAGGGTGTGTCAGTCCCGCCACCGATCGCCCGCACCAGCGCAATCGCGGCCCTGCGCTGATCGACCGAGACCCTGATGTTGTCCTGTTGGGCTGCCAGCGATGCCGTCTGCGCGGTGGTGACTTCGAGATAATCGGCCGCCCCATCGCGATATCTGTCGAGTGCGAGATCTTCGGTCCGCTTTGCAGCGGTGGCCGCCTCCTGCTGCCGGATATTCTGGCGATAGAGAGCATCGATCCGCGCCAGGGCATCCTCCGTCTCTTGAAAGGCTCCGAGCACGGTGCCCCGGTAGTTGGCCGCCAGTTCCTCATATTGGGCTTTGCTGAGCGCCAAGCGGGCCTTGCGCCTTCCGCCGTCAAACAAGTTCAGCACCGCGCTTAGTGGTCCCAACCCCCAAAAGCTGGTCGGCGCACTGATAATCGGTGCGCCGGTCGCCTGATAGCCGCCGGTCAAGCCCAACGTGATATCCGGAAAGAAGGCGGCTCTTGCTACACCGATCCGGGCATTGGCGGCGGCAAGACGGCGCTGGGCCGCTGCGATATCGGGACGCCGCTGAAGCAGCTCGGCAGGTAATCCGCTGGGAAACGCCGGAAGGGCCGAAAGACGCTCTTGTGGCGGCACAGAGAATGTCGAGGGCATTTCGCCGATCAGGACGGCAAGTTGGTGTTCGACTTGCGCATGGTCGGCCTTGAGCGCTTCAGCGCGGGCGGCCACGCTGGAAAGCTGCGTCTGTGAGCGGCTGACATCGACGCCAGAGGCGATGCCACCATCATGGCGCGTAACGATGAGCTGGTGCGCGCGCTCATAGGCCGATACGGTCTGATCGAGCAGTTGCTGTTCCGCCTCGATACCGCGCAGCCGGATATAGAGATCCGCGACCATGGCCTGAAGGCTGAGGCGGGCCGAGCGCAGATTGGCAGCTTCGGCTTCCGCATCCTCTTGCGCCGCACGCACGGAATTGCGGACGCG
The DNA here is from genome assembly GCF_059693745.1 of Sphingobium sp. WR1. Classification (NCBI taxonomy): domain Bacteria; kingdom Pseudomonadati; phylum Pseudomonadota; class Alphaproteobacteria; order Sphingomonadales; family Sphingobiaceae; genus Sphingobium; species Sphingobium sp. WR1. Next base: position 33,166 of record NZ_JCATID010000011.1, read on the forward strand.
GCCCCAGAGGTCGAGTTCGTAGGATAGGGAACCGCCTACGATAAACTGATTGGCCGTCACAGGATTGCCGGGGCCTATGGGGCGTCCCGCCGACAATCTCTCGCGCGAAGCCGAGCCCTGTGCGTTAAGGGTTGGATATTGCTGTCCTCCCGCCTCGCGCGCGTTGGCCAATGCCTGATCGTAGCGGGCAAGCGCGGCCGCAAGGGTAGGCGTCGTTGTATCCACCTTTACCATCAGCCCGTCGAGAACGGGATCGCCAAAAGCGTGCCACCAATCGCCGCGATCGAGTGCATCGGCAGGCGTCGCGGTCGTCCAGTCTGCGCCGTGATGGAATGACGCCGGGACCGCCATCTTCGGGAGTTCAGGGGGATCGACCGTCGCGCATCCAGCAAGGATGAAGGCGAGAGGGCTGAGGGCAAGGAAAGCCGGGAAACTAGCTTGTCGCATTGTTGGCCTTCGGCGTGTTTGCGCGGACCACGCGAACCTGTTCGCCTTGAACGAGGGAATCGGGCGGCGTCAGGACGATCCGGTCGCCTGCGGAAACGCCGGACAGGATTTCGATCGTCTTGCCCTGGTCCCTGCCAACTTGAACCGTGCGCAAGGAAACCCGGCCCCTGCCGTCGACAACAGCAACCCGCGCGCCATCCGATCCGAGGATCAATGTGCTGGCCGGAAGCTCGAAGGCCCCGGCAGCGCCCGATACGGGTATCCGGACATCGGCATAGGTGCCAGGGCGCAGGCGCCGAGCGCGATTGTCCACGAGAAATTCGACAAGCATCGTGCCCGAGCGCGGTTCAACGGCGTCAGCCATGCGAACCAGTGTCGCTTCGAATTGCTCGCCCGGCTGTCCCGGCAGCGAGAATTGCGCGCGGAGACCTTCGGAAAGACCATACATGGCCGTCTGCGGAACGCGAACATAGAGCCGCAAGCGACTGACATCGGCAATCGTGAACAGCGGTTCGCTCGCCGCGCTTCCGGCATTTACCAGCGCGCCGAGCTGCGCTGACCGATTTGTCACCACGCCGTCGAAGGGCGCCTTGAGCTGCGTGAACCCGCGCATGGCGCTCAGGCGGCCGACATTGGCCTGTGCAGCCCGCGCGCGCGCGTCAATCGAGGCAAATTGTCCGCGCTTTTCGTCGCGTTCCTGCCGCGACACCGCATCCTTCGCCAAAAGGCCCTCCCAGCGATCAGCGCTGATCCGGGCCAGATCGCGATCGGCCGCGGCGGTCTGGTAATCGGCCTGCGCCTGGGCAAGCTGCTGGTCGAGTTCGGGGGCTTCGAGGATAGCGAGCGTCTGACCGGCGCGCACCCTGTCGCCGATATCGGCACGCCAGGCCCTGACATAGCCGCTGACCCGCGCATTGATTTCGGCGCGGTTCCAGGCTTCGAGCGAGCCGGGCAGCACGATTTGCCCGGCCTGGGCAGGTTGAGGCTGCACAATGCTCACATTGGTCATGGCATTTTCTGCCGCTATGGCCGCCTGATCGTGTTCGGCGGCGCTGCGCGCCATCAGGCCGCCGCCGACGAGGGCGAGGACAAGGAAGGCACCAGCACCAGCATAATACCAGCGCCGCTTTCCGGAAGGTTGGTCAGACATGCTTGAGTTCCAGTTCCCGTGCAGGTGAGGCGGGCGCACCCTTGCGGTGCGCGAAGCTGAAGAGGGCGGGCACGAACACAAGAGTCGCGACCGTTGCGAAGATGAGGCCGCCGATGACGGCCCGGCCAAGCGGCGCATTCTGTTCCGCACCTTCGCCGATTCCGATCGCCATCGGCGCCATGCCGATGATGATGGCGAGCGCGGTCATGATGACAGGCCGGAAGCGGACGGTCGCGGCATCGAGCGCGGCCTGGATCGCATCGCCCGTTTCGGCGAGGCGTTCCCGCGCGAAGCTGACGACAAGGATGGAGTTGGCTGTTGCGACCCCCATGCACATGATCGCGCCGGTCAAGGCTGGCACGGAGATCGTCGTGCCGGTGAGGAACAGCATCCAGACAATGCCCGCAAAGGCTGCGGGCAGCGCGCCGATGATGACCAGCGGATCGACCCAGCTTTGGAAATTGACGACGATAATGAGATAGATGAGCGCGATCGCACCGATCAGGCCGAATGCGAGGCCCGAGAATGCCTGGTTCATCGTTTGATATTGTCCGGCAACGGTGACGGTAACGCCCTTGGGCTTTTCCTTCTCCAGTCCCGCAATGGCGCGCTGGACATCATTCACCACGGCTCCCAGATCACGCCCCTGTGCAGTCGCGTAGAGATTGACCATTGGCTGGATGTTGGCGCGGCTGACCACGGAATAGGTCGTATCGCGCGAGACCCGTCCCAGACCCCCCAGCGTTTGCGATTCGCCTCCCGTCGCCGATGAGATCGGCAGCGATTCCAGCGAGGCAAGCGTGTCCAGCCGCATTTCAGGAACCTGCGCGACCACCGGATAGGAGACGCCATTCTCCGGGTTCAGCCAGTAAACAGGCGCGGTCTGCTGGGTGCCAGCAAGCGCCGTGGCGACGTTGTTGGTGACGTCGCGCTGGGTGAGACCATATTGGGCAATGCGCGCGCGGTCGACATCGACGTTAATTTGCGGCGCGCGGGACGATTGCTGGATGCGCGCGTCGGCCAGACCGGGGATGGCACGAACGCGTTGCAACAGCTTCTTGGCATAGGCTTCGTTCGCGACGAGGTTGCGACCGCTCACCTGAATATCGATCGGCGCCGGAGAGCCAAAGTTCAGGATCTGGCTGGTGATATCGGCAGGGAGGAACGCGAAATCGATGCCGGGGAAGCTCTTGGGGAGTTCGCGGCGCAAATCCGCGACATAATCCTCTGTCGGTGCGTGGCCCCTCTGAAGCGTAATCATGATGTCGCCCTCATGGGGACCGACCGTGCCGGAGTTATTGTAGATGACATTGAGTGGCGCAGTCGAAAGGCCGATATTGGCCACCATCGATTTGATGTCCTTCGCAGGCACCAGCTCGCGCACCCGCTTTTGAATCTGGGAGAACATCGAGGCGCTATCTTCGAGCCGTGTGCCCACCGGCGCGCGAACATGCAGGGTGATTTGCCCGGCATCGACGCTGGGGAAGAAGTCGCGGCCGAGTGTCGGGATCAAAAGAAGCGAGGCGACCATCGCCGCCAGAAAGGCGGGCATGAAAATCTTGCGAACGCCAAGAATGCGAGAAAGGAAGCCGCCGAAACGATCCTTCTGCCGGTCGAACCAGGTCGAGAAACGATGCTGGAAACGCACCAGAGGGTTTGGCGATGCCGCGCGCTTCTCCTCATCCCCGTGGTGATGAGGGCGCAGCAGATACATTGCCATCGTCGGGATCAGGGTGCGCGAGAGGATGAAGGAAGCGATCATGGCGAAGATCACGGACAGCGCCATGGGAACGAAGAGATAGCCTGCGACGCCGGGCAGGAAGAACATCGGCACGAAAACGATGCAGATGCAGGTGACGGCGACAAAGGCGGGCGTGACGATCTGGACGGCGCCGTCCATGATCGACTTGAGCACCGGCTTTCCCTTCTCAAGATGCCAGTTGATATTCTCGATCGTGACGGTGGCGTCGTCCACGAGGATGCCGATCGCAAGGGCGAGGCCGCCCAGCGTCATGATGTTGAGGGTCTGTCCGGTCGCGCCGAGTGCGAACAACGCGCCAAGGATCGCCAATGGAATGGTAGTGACGATGATGATCGTCGATCGCCATGAGCCGAGGAACATGAGGATCATCAACGAGGTCAGCACGGCCGCAAGCACGCCTTCATAGGCGACGCCGGACACGGCCGCCTTCACCAGCACGGATTGGTCGCCGATCAGCTCGACTTTCAGACTATCGGGTAAACCTTCCGTGATCGCCGGGAGGCGCTTTCGGATCGTATCGACGATGGTGAGGGTGGAGGCCGCACCGCTCTTGAGCGTAGTCATCAGCGCCGAACGCTGTCCGTCCACTTGCACGATGTTGGTCTGGGGCGGAGCACCATCACGCACCTGGGCAATGTCGCGCATGAAGATGGTCGCGCCGTCGACGACCTTGATCGGCAGGTTGTTGAGCTGTTCGACCGATCCCGGCGCGTTGTTGAGGCGAACATTATATTGCAGTCCGCCGATCTTGGCGAAACCCGCGGGCGTGATCTGGGTCTGTGCGGCAATCGCGGCAGCGACGTCGCCGGCGGACAACCCTTTGGAGCGCAATGCTTCGGGATTGACGTCGATCTGGATCTGCCGCTGTTTGCCGCCGAAGGGGAAAGGCATGGCAACACCCGGCACGGTCACGAGTTGCGGGCGGATCTGGTTGGCGCCGAGATCATAAAGCTGCTGCTCGCTCAGTCCCTCACCCGCAAGCGCAACCTGCACGATGGGAACGGTCGAAGCGTCATAGTTGACGATCACCGGAGGCGTCGTGCCTGGCGGCAACTGGCGGAGCATCGTTTGGGAGATCGACGTGACCTGTGCCGTGGCGGTGCGGATATCGGCGCCGGGCTGGAAATAGACGCGCACGACCGCGATGCCGTTGAGCGATTGGCTCTCGATCCGGTCGATGTCGTTGACCGTGGTGGTCAGCACGCGCTCGAAGGGATTGACGATGCGCCCGGCCATGTCCTCGGGCGACAGGCCGTTATAGGTCCAGGCGGCAGCGATGACCGGGACGCCGATGCGCGGGAAGATATCGACGGGCATCCGCAGCACGGAGAGCAGGCCGAGGCCGAAGATCAGGATGGCCATGACGATGAAAGTCAGCGGCCGCGTCAATGCGACCCGCACCAGTGCGATCATCGGCCGGTGCTCCCCAAGGGGCTGTAAGTGCAAAGCATTGATAATTCCTCCCGAACTTCGGGGGGAAAACAATTCCTAGCTTAAGGCTGTCTTATCGGGGGCAGGATTTTCCACGGAAGCGAAAAGTCCACGGGGAATGCGGGCGCTTAAGTGCCTTCCTTGGCACGGTTAAGGCGGGCAAAGCCGCGCGAAAGATCAGCAATCAGATCATCCGGCTTTTCCAGCCCGATATGCAGGCGAACAAGCTGACCTGGCTCTTCCCATGTGGTGGCCGAGCGTAAAGAGCGCGGGTCGATGGTCATAACCAGGCTCTCGAAGCCTCCCCAGCTATAGCCGATGCGAAACAGATCGAGGCCATCTATCATCGCCGCGACGGCTTCGGGGGGAGCCGCGCGGGTGACGAACGACAGCAACCCGGTTGCGCCTCTGAAATCGCGGCTCCAGAGATCGTGACCCGGATGAGAGGGAAGTGCAGGATAAAGGACGCGGGCGACGTCCGGTTGCGTTTCGAGCCAGCGCGCCACGGCAAGGGCATTGTCCTGATGGCGTGCAAGCCGGACATCGAGCGTGCGCAAGCCCCGCAGCGCAAGTGCAACGTCATCTGGCCCTACGAACTGACCAAGCTGAAAATGCATGTCGCGCACCTTGTCCCAGGCGCGTTGACCGCAGGCTATTGTGCCGAGCATCGCATCGGAATGACCGACGATATATTTTGTAGCGGCCATGATCGAGATATCGACGCCGAGCGCGAGGGGTTTCAGAAACAGCGGGGTTGCCCAGCTATTGTCCATGAGAACGAGCGCATTCCGGGCATGAGCGGCGGCGGCGATCGCCGGAATATCCTGAATCTCGAACGTGTGCGATCCGGGCGATTCGGTGAACACCGCCTTCGTATGGGGCTTGATGAGATCGGCAATGCCCTCTCCGACGAGAGGATCGTAATAGGTCGTCTCGATACCCATGCGCCGTCCCGCTGTATCGCAGAAATGACGCACTGGCCCATAGACGCTATCCGGCACCAGCAGATGGTCGCCTGAGCCGCAAACCGCGAGTATGGCGGTAGTGCAGGCGGCAAGTCCCGAAGGGCACAAAACCGTGCCTTCGGCGCTTTCCAGTGTGTTGAGCGCTTCGCACAGCGCGTCGGACGTGGGATTGCCCCAACGGCCATAGCGATAGCGTTGCGTGCCTTGCGCCATCGCATCGACGCTGGGAAAGGCGACTGTCGAACCGCGATAGACTGCCGGATTGACGAAGCCATGATGCGCTTCAGGATCGATTCCGGCATGGGCGAGCAACGTGGTGTCGCTGATTACTTTGTGCATGAGGATTGTTCCGTCCTGCGCGCTTCTTGTGGAATTGTGCGTTCGATCCGTTTCAACGGTCGGCCAGTGTCTTGCGAAGCGCTGCCAGCACCTGTTCGAAGCCTCTGGCACCGCCGAGCAAGCGTTCGACCATCAACGCTCCGCTCAGGCTGGACAGGATCAGCCGGGCGGTTTCGGCCACGTCGAGCCGTTCGCTGATTTCCCCGCTTCCCCGCCCTTCGGTCACTATCCGTTCCAGCCAGTCCAGATGATCGCGGAAGAATAACGTCACAGCGTCGGCCAGCTTCGGTGATATGCCGTCCCGTTCCGCTGCCAGCGCTGCGCACAGACAGCCGGTGCCCTCGTTGACGCTGGCGAGATAGAGGCGGCCGTAGGCCACGATCCGATCGACCGCATGGGAATGGGCTTTCTCGATCTCCGGAAAGGCCAGATCATAGCGTTCGCGGTAACGGCCCAGGGCGGTTTCAACGAGCGTTTCCTTGGTCGGAAAGTGATGATGGATGCTCGCCTTGGTGATGCCTACTGCTTGCGACAGGTCCGCATAGCTGAACCCGGCATAGCCGCGAGTGCGGATCAGCCGTTCAGCCTCTTCGAGCAAAGTGGATCGCGTGTCGGTCATCATCCCGTCATGTCGTCATTGGTTGTTTGTCGAACCTATAGGTCCAAACGGGAAGCTCCATAAGCCTCCCGTTCGATGTCGCAGGCCCGCGATCAGCAACCCTTGCCGTCGATACCGCACATCTGGCCCGATGGTTCGGGCATCGATGCGTAGCGGCGCAGCGCTTCGTCCAGATTGGTCTTGGTATCCTCGAAGGGCATGAAACCGCGTGCGAGCAGCGCCAGCTTTCCGTTGTCGAGGCGCATCAGCAAGGCGGGGAAGCCCTGGATGCCCATCTCCTGCACCATGCGCCGTTCGTCCATGACGCCAAGCGCGATATCCGGGCTGTCCATCAACTGACGGAACGCCGCGAAATCGATCCCGAAATGCGCCGCCATCGGCTCATAGGTCTGGATATCCTGAAGATCCTTGTTGTCGGCATAATAGGTCCGCTGGATCTCCGAGGCGATCGCCACGCCATCCGACACGCCGAGCCGCTGAAAAGCGATCATCGCGCGGGCAGGCATGGTCGAATTGAGGACATGCTTCGAGGTCTGGAGATGGCGAATCTCATTCAGATAGTCCGCGCCAAACTCCTGGCCGGAGAGCTGGGTGACGCGCTCATGCATCCCCATGGGATCGGGAAACCGGCCGAACATTGCGGGAAGGGGCGTGTCTGTGGGGATCATGCCCCCGTTGATGACCTGGATATCCAACCGATCCGCATAATCCGCCGCGATCTTGCCGATCACACCGCTGAAACCGTAGCACCAGATGCAATAGGGGTCGGTGATATAAAGAAACTGCGCTTTCATGATGTTCCTTCCCAAAATCAGGCGTCAACCCACACCGAGCGCATGGTGAGCTTGGGATTGAGGCGGATGGCGTTCGCGACATTCCAGCGATTGGGCGAGGTTTTCACCACAGCGTCGTGAATCTGCTGGAACTGTTCCGGCGTGAAATCGCCGTCCATGATGATTTCATAGTCGATGGAATCGTAGCCCGGCTTCACCGCATCATCGAGGCCGAGAAAGCCGCGCAGGTCGAGCGCGCCCGAAGCGCGGATGGTCAACGACTTGAGAGTGACGCCCATCGTCGCCGCCGTCGCCACGATCCCCACGGTCATGCAGGCGTTCATGGCCGCGAGCAGAAGTTCTTGCGGATTGGGAGCGGTGTTTTCGCCAAGCAGCTCCACCGGCTCATCAGCGGCGATCTGAAATTCGCGGGCGATCTGCGTTCCGGACAATTCATATCCGGCAACCTTAGTGACGGATTTGGTGCCGCCCTGCCATTCGGTCGCCACGTCGAATTTGACAGCGCCCACAGCGGTGTCGGCTTTCACCTGTTCCGCAAAGCCCGCAAGAGCGGTGGTGTTGATGCCATTGAGTACCGAATCAGTCATACATGCCTCCTTGATTGCTAACCATCCAACTAGTAGATTGGTCGATAGGTGGCAAGAGGCGGTGACGTAGATGAGAGCCAAGGAAGGGTTTATGGGCAGGACGCAGGGCGCGGCATGACAAAGCGGGACGTTGCACACATGCCAAGGGTTTTGCTGACCGATCATCCATGGGAAGATCTGTCAATCGAGCAAGGCATACTGCGCGCGGCAGGCGCGCAGCTTGTGGTCGGACCAATCGAAGCACCATCCGGGCAAAGGGTGGAAGAGATGGTGCGTGAGGTGCGCCCTCAAGCCATTCTGACCTGCTGGGCGCCTGTATCGGCGGCGGCAATTGCAAACGCTCCCGATTTACGGATCGTGGCGCGGCTTGGCGTTGGCCTCGACAATATCGATGTAAAGGCGGCGATGTCACGGGGGGCTTTCATCACGAACGTGCCGGACTATTGCACGCAGGATGTCGCAGACCATGCTGTGGCGTTGATCCTGTCCTGGCTCCGGGGAATCGTGCAGTTCGACCGGGCGGCCAAGCAAGGATTGTGGCAACCTGAAAGCGCCCGCTTCGACCGGCTTGCTGACCTCACGATCGGCATCGTGGGCTATGGCCGGATCGGCCAGGCCGCCGCGCAGCGCCTTGGCGGCTTTGGCTGCCGTGTTCTGGCCCACTCCCGATCATTGCGCTCCGGGGATGAAACCGTCGAACCTGTCGATCTTCCTACGCTCTGCACTCAGGCCGATGTGATCCTGCTGATGGTGCCGCTGACCAGCGATACCCGACATATGATCGACGACGCTTTCATCGCGGCATGCCGTCGGCGGCCGCTGATCGTCAACGTCTCGCGCGGCCCTCTTGTTGACAATGCTGCGTTGTTACGTGGCCTCGAAAACGGCGCGATCCGGGGTGCGGCGCTGGATGTGATAGAGGGAGAGCCGATTCCCCCACGTGAAATCATGGTTCACCCGGCAACGGTGATTACACCTCACATTGCATTCGTCTCAGATGCCGCGCTTACCGAGTTGCGGACCCGCGCCTGTGAACAGGTCGTGGCGGCGCTTGGCGGCCTGGAACCCCCAAATGCGGTTTGTCTATGAGGCGCAATGCGCAAGGTTCAAGACGCTGAGGCGGGCACGATCCAAATGGCTCCGAGATCAGGCGCGCCCACGGCCTTTCTTTAAGTGACGGTCGGATATTATCGCGACACCAGACTTGTCGTTACTTCTGATCCTCGCACCAGCGTAAGATCCACGGGGCAGCGATCCGCGATCGATACAAGTTTGGCGCGCTGCTCATCATCGAGCGGGCCTTCGAGCGTTATGACGCGCTCAAACAGGTCGGCCGGAGTTTCGCCCGGTCGCTTGAGATGCTTCACCGTCGTGCCCGCTCGTTCGAGCGGAAAACCCTTTCGCCCGGCATACATGCGAATAGTCATTACTGTGCATGCCGCCAGCCCGGCAGCTACCAGTTCGTAGGGCGAAAGGCCGCTACCAAGGCCGCCGACCGACACCGGCTCATCTGCCAGAAAGTGGTGTTCTCCGCTCCGTATAGTTAGCTGAAACGCGCCTTTGCCAGTTTCGAGAGCCATGACGCCTTCACCATGAGAGACATCTTCAATATCCTCTTCAATGGGTGGCAGGTAACGGGATGCCCATGCCGCGATAACGGTTGCAACATAATCGGCATCTGCATGGCGGGTGAGAAGATGATCGGCGTCATCGAGCGAGATGAAGCTTTTGGGATGCCAGGCAGCTTGGAAGATGCTGGATGCGTTGCCGATGCCTACGATCTTATCGCCGGGCGCGTGCAGGATAAGTATCGGGCGGCGCAGCTCGCGCACCTTGGTAAGCAGATCCTGTGCACGTACATCATCGATGAAACTGCGATGAATCACATAAGGTCTGCCAGCCAGTTCGGTTTGCGCCGTACCTTTCTCTTCGGCCCTCGCCAGCGAGTCGGGATCAAAATGGCGCAGCACATCGCCGACGTTCGCAGGCGCCCCGATGGTCGCAACCGCCTTGACCGTATCGACGTCAGAAGCAGCCGCCAGGATCGCCGCGCCGCCGAGGCTATGACCGATCAAAAGCGATGGCGGCATGCCAGCTTCGGCCATGGCACGAGCGGAGGCTACCAGATCATCAACGTCGCTTGCAAAAGTGCCTTCTCTATCGCCGCCCAGACCGGCGAAATCAAACCGCAACACGCCGATCCCCGAGCGCGCCAGCGCACGCGAGACACGGACAGCTGCGATGCTGTCTTTCCCGCATGTGAAACAGTGCGCGAAAATGGCCCAGCCTCTGGGTGTCGCCTGAGGTTGCTCAAGACGGCCCACCACGCGCTTGCCCGAGGCGCTGTCAAAATCGAAGGTCTGTTGAACCATAGGTCACTTTCTCAGGATGTATTGCCGGAAGAAGCGGCTTGCTGGATGAGAAGATCACTTGTCAGGATTTGGGGCAATTCCCGCGTCTCGCCCGACGGGGTGACGAAGAGATAATAGGGGATCGAATTGCGGCCGCGCGAAGCAAGGAACCGCGTGATCGCGGGATCGCCGCTCGTCCAGTCGCCTACGAGCGTGACAACGCCGCCCTTGTCGAACGCCGCGCGCGTATCGGGGCGATCAATGGCGACACGCTTGTTGACCTGGCAGACGAGGCACCAGTCCGCGGTCATGTCGACAAACACCGGCTGTCCGGCCGCCTGTAGCTCCGCGAGCCGCGTTTCGCTGAATGGCTCCGTCTTGCCGGTGCTGGCGATCGGCGTTGCCTCGACGGGACGCGGCAGATCGATCGCAATCGCTAACAGCAGCGCCGCCATGATGGGCAGAGCCGCCGCGCCTGCCCTGGTTCCCCGACTTTGACGGTGCCCGATCCACCAGAGGCCGAGCGCGCCGAGTGCGGCGATGAGCAAGCCGAGAGCCAGCCCGTCGACGCCGCTTTGCCGTCCGAGCACCCATGCCAGACCGATCGCGGTCAACAGCATCGGGATCGCCAGCAGGCGCCGGAAAGTTTCCATCCACGCCCCCGGCTTGGGCAGGAGCCGTTGCAACGCTGGCACGAAGGCAAGCAACAGGAAGGGCAGGGCCATGCCGATGCCCAGCCCGGCAAAGACCGCAAGGGCGGCGGGCGTCGGCAAGACAAGGGCGGCGCCGAGCGCGACACCCATGAAGGGGCCGCTGCACGGCGTCGCGACGAGCGCGGCGAGAGCGCCGGTGCCGAACGCCCCTGACCATCCCGGTTTACCCATGACGCGATTTGCCACCGAAATGCCCGTCATTTCGAACAGCCCGGCCAGATTGAGCGCGATCATCAGCGAAAGCAGCATCAGCAGGAGAATGATGTGCGGATTCTGGAGTTGGAAGGACCAGCCAATGTCGTGGCCCAGGGCACGCGCGCCCACCAGTATCGCACCGAGCAACAGGCTGGTGACGACGCTGCCCGCAAAATAGGCGACGCCTTCGAGCCTCGCCGTGCGCCGATCGACACCGGCCCGCGCCAGACTTAGCGCTTTCAGCGACAGGATCGGAAAGACGCAGGGCATAAGATTGAGCAACAGACCGCCGAGCAGTGCGCCCATGAGCGCGATTTTCAGTGCGGGTGCATCCCCCGTCGAAGGCGCGGTGGACTCCGGTGCGCTGCCGATCGTCTCGCGGCCAGTCGCCGGATCGGGAACACCGGAAACCATCGCTTCTTCTGCGGTTGCGGTTTCAGAAGCGGGCGCGACCGCCTTGTCGGGCTTCAAACCTGCGAGCATGAAGCTTTGCCGCCCATCCGATATTACGCCGGTGAAGTTCGGGGAGGGGGCCGAGCCGGGCGCGGCGACCTCAATCCGGATTGTTCCGTCCGCTTCACGGGTCACATGCTGTTTCGCGCTGGCCTCGAACCAGCCATCTTCCACCGGAAAGAGATAGGTCCGGGCAACATTCAGGCTCCGTGCGCCGGACACGACGAACGCCCAACGCCCGTCGGCGGCTTCCAGACGCCCTTGCGCCCGCCCGGATGATGGTAAGGCAGCTTCGGCCGCCGAGAATAGCGACTGGCGGCTCCGGTCGACGGCGCCATCGCCAGCGCTGAGGGCGAGCTGAAGCGTGGTTCGTTCCGGCACGCAAAGGCTGTCGGAGCAGGCCAGCCATGTCAGATCGACCTTGACGGGAAGGGCGGTTCCCGACGCGACGGAGCGGTCGACTGCGAGATCCGCGAGTAGGGTGAACGCACCTTCATAGACGTAGCTGGCGAGGCCGCCTAGTTCGAGCAGTGTAGGTGTGGGCTGTTCGAGCGCCCCAGCACGAACGCCGTTGGGCAGATGCCATTCGGCTTCGACCGGAACGCCGCTGTCCCCCGGATTGATCCAATAGCCATGCCAGCCCGATTCCGGCGTCATGCGGATCGCGATGCGGGTGGTTGCGCCGGGACGGGGGGTGTCGCTTTTGGCGACGATCGATGCCTGGATATGCTGCTGCGTCTGCGCCAGCGCCGCCGTGGCCGCCAAAGCCAGCCAGAGGATCAAGACTGTGCCCAGCACACGGCGTAGAGCAGTTGCAGGAACAACCGGGAGTGCCATGGCGGCAGATGAAAGTCGAAGAGTCCGCATCATCGCGTGGCTGTCGCCCGCCAAGCTTAAGACTGCCTTAGCCGATGGTAGATCCTCGCCCCGGCTCGTATTCAGCCTGGCAGGCTCTTATCCGGGGATGACCGCCCAGCCTTTCAATTGCAGGTTGGCAAGCGTGACCATGGCGGCGAGGTCGATCGTTACGTCCTTCGCGACGGTATCGCGCTCAATATGCTGGTTCGCGAGCGCATAGCTGCACACATGAATAGCGACGCCAGCGCGTTGCAGTTCCTCAATCAGCCGCGTGTTCGGGTTGGCACGATGAAACCGCGCCTGATATCCGGCATCGTTCAGGATCGCCGGGGTCGCAGGGCCGTGAATGACGACCACGATGTCGCCCGGAGCGGGACGGATACCCGATGCGCCGAGCAGGTTCACGAAGCGCGCCACCCGATCGAGCGCCGGATTGATCTGTGCATCGTCGGTTCCCGTGCGCGTGACTTCAAAGGCGACGTGGTAACGAAGCGACGGGTCCGGCAGACTGGCAACGTCGTGCGCTGGCATAATCGCGCCATAGCCGGGGATGACAGGGTGGCTTGCATCCTGTGCCATCGCGCTACCGGGGACTGCCAGCGCGACCGCCAGCCCCAATCCGGCTCGTTTCCATGGAAATGCCCGTGCGCGGGCCGTGCTCGACTGCATATATGTCTCCTCTCGTAATCTTTGGAATGACAGGTGCCTCTCTCGGTGTCGCCGTCATGATATGACCAGACGAATGCCATAGGCGACGACGCCGAGCGCCGCCACGCTCATTACCCAGATCGCGGCGAACCACGCGAGGCGTTTCCAGAGAGGGCCGGACGCGGCCAAGTCAATGATATCCCGCTTCATCGACCTTCCCCCGGAATACCCAATAGGCCCAGATGGTGTATCCGAGGATCACCGGCACCAGCAGGCCCGCCCCGATCAGCATGAATATCTGGCTGCGTTCGGGCGCGGCGGCTTCCCAAATGGAGACGCGGCCCGGAATGACATCCGGCCAGATCGAAATGGCCAGTCCGACCATCGACAGCCCGAACAGGAGCAGGATCAGGCAGAAGGGCATCCAGTCCCGCCCCCTTTTCTGCCCAATATTGTCGATCGCACGCCACGCCAGAAAGCCGACGATCGCCACCAGCAGCGGCATCTGCGCGCTCGCCAGCACGCCCGGCCATTGGAACCAGCGCTGATAATATTGCGCTTCGAGAAACGGCGTCAATGCGCTGACGAGGCCAATGGCGATCAGCAGGGCTGGCAGGAGCAAGCGCGCCATTCGGCGGGCCTGTGCCTGAAGCGCACCTTCGGCCTTCCAGATCAGCCAGCCCGCGCCGAGCAGGGCATAGCCGATAAGCAGGCTGAGGCCGGTCAGCAGCGAGAAAGGCGTCAACCATTCCCACCAGCCACCGGCATATGCGCGTCCCTCAACCGTGATGCCTTGGAGCAGCGCCCCAAGCGTGATCCCCTGCGCCAGCGTGGCAACGATCGAGCCGCCGCAAAAGGCGAAATCCCAGAAACGGCGATGGCCGGGATCGCGCCAGCGAAACTCGAATGCTACACCGCGAAAGACCAGGCCGAGCAGCATCGCGATCAGCGGCGCGTAGAGCGCGGGCAGCACGATCGCATAGGCCAACGGGAAAGCGGCCATCAGACCGCCGCCTCCGAGCACCAGCCATGTTTCATTGCCGTCCCACACCGGCGCGATGCTGTTCATCGCCATGTCGCGATCGCGGCCGACCGGGAAGCGAGGGAACAGGATGCCGATACCGAGATCGAAGCCGTCCATCACGACATAGGCGGCCACGGCGAACGCGATGATCCCGGCCCAAACGATGGTAAGGTCGATCATGGCTGGCCTCCCTCGATCGCGGGGGCAGGCGTGATCCCGGCGGTCCGCACCGGGCCGTGCGTTGGAACGGCCTCTTCATGCGGTTCGGGAGGCTTGCCCATCAATTTGAGAATATAGAGCGTGCCCGTTCCGAACACCGCGAAATAGACGACGATGAACGCTAGGAGCGACGCGGCGACAGCGGGTGCATCGAGCGGCGATGCCGACTGGACCGTCCGGAGCTGGCCATAGATCGTCCAGGGCTGGCGACCCACTTCCGTTGTCACCCACCCGGCGATGACGGCGATAAAACCCGAAGGCCCCATCACGATCGCGGCCCGATGCAGCCAGGACCAATCATAGAGCTTGCGGCGCGCGCGGGCGACCAGACTCCACAGGCCCAGACCCAGCATGGCGAAGCCGAGGCCGACCATGATGCGGAAGGCCCAGAACACGGTGCCAACGGGCGGATGCTGATCTTCTGCTATGGTATCCAGCCCCGCCAATGGCGCGTCCGGATCATGCTTGAGGATCAGCGAAGATGCCTTCGGAATCTCGACGGCATAATCGACCCGCCTTTCAGCGCTGTTGGGAATCCCGAACAGGATCAGCGGCGCGCCATCGGGATGGCTTTGATAGTGACCCTCCATCGCCATGACCTTGGCGGGTTGATGTTCGAGCGTGTTGAGGCCGTGCATGTCGCCTGCGAAAATCTGCACCGGCGCGACCAGCGCCGCCATCCACATCGCCATGGAGAACATCTTGCGCGCGCCGGGATTGGCCCGATCGCGCAGCAGATGCCAGGCACCGACCGCGCCGACCACGAAGGCCGTGGTCAGATAGGCCGCGATGACGGTGTGGACGAGACGATAGGGGAAGCTGGGGGTGAAGATGATCGCCGCCCAGCTTGGTCCCGGCAGGAATTGGCCGTTCGCGCCTATCTCATATCCGGTAGGCGTCTGCATCCAGCTATTGACCGACAAGATCCAGAAGGCGGAAATGAAGGTGCCCAGCGCCACCATGCAGGTCGCGGCGAAGTGGAGCCGTGGCCCCACCTTGTTGATCCCGAACAGCATGACGCCGAGGAAGCCCGCTTCGAGGAAGAAGGCGGTCAGCACTTCATAGGCCATCAGCGGCCCGATGACTGGACCGGCCTTGTCAGAGAAAACCGACCAGTTGGTGCCGAACTGGTAGGACATGACGATGCCGGAAACGACGCCCATGGCGAATGCGATTGCGAAGATCTTCAGCCAATAGCGGTAGAGGTTGGCATAGACGCCCTTGCCGGTCTTGAGCCACAGGGCTTCGAGCACCATGAGGAAGCTCGCCAGCCCGATCGAGAAGGCCGGGAAGATGAAATGGAAGCTCACCGTGAAAGCGAATTGCGCGCGGGCGAGGAATAGCGCGTCGAACGATTCGAACATTTCTATGTCCTTTCGGTGCCCGCTCTAGGAGAGGCGAACGGCTTTGATAGTGGACATACTGCCTCACGCCCCCATGAAGGCCCCGGCGCTGCGCCAGAGCATGTAGGCAGCAACAGCGAAGATCAGCATCGCGAAAACCAGCGTCAGCCGTCCGGTTTCCGCACCGAGACGCCGTGCGAGCCGCGTGCCTGCCAGACTGCCAACTGCGCCGCCGATGATGAACAGAATCGCCAGCGGCCAGTCGATAAGCCCGGAAAAGGCATAATTGGCAGCGGTGGTCAGGCCGAAGGCGGTCACGGCGACCAGCGACGTGCCGACCGCAAGCAGGATCGGCATACCCGTAGAGGCGACGAGGCCCGGCACGATCAGGAAACCGCCGCCTATGCCGAAGAAGCCGGAGAACAGACCGGAGCCAAGGCCATAACCGAGCACCTTGGGCGCCTTTTCCCGGTTGCACTCCGCGCCGGGATTGCCGGGATTGCCGCGCCCCTTGAGCATCAACGCCCCGACCAGCAGCATGACCAACGCGAACAGGAACAGCAGCCGGTCGCCGTCGACCATCTTGCCGAGGGTCGAGCCACCCAGCGCTCCGACGATACCCGCTGCCGCGAACATGCCGCCACAGCGCCATTTGACATTATGCGCGTGGGCATGATTTGCGAGGCCCGTTGCGGCATTGGCCGCGACCGCGAGCGCGCTGGTGCCGATCGCGACATGGGCGCTGGGCACGCCGACCAGATAGACCATCAACGGAACAGCGAGGATCGACCCGCCGCCTCCTACCAGTCCCAGACTGAATCCGACCAGCGCCCCGGAGGCGATGCCGAGCAGATATTGGAGCGGTTCGAGCGTCACCGGACCTGTCCGATCGGGCGAGGATCGGCCAGCCATTCGCGGCCTTTAAGCATCCCGTGCCAGTAGATCGGCGGCAGCATCCGGTCCTTGAGGAACCAGGCGAGCCGCGACGGCCGACGGCCATCGATCAGCCATGTCGGGAAGCTGGGCAGCAGCTTGCCCCCATAACCGAACTCCGCCAGCACGATCCGCCCGCGCTCGACGGTGAGCGGGCAGGAGCCATAGCCGTCATAGCCTGCCTGCGGCTGTTTGCCGTCCAAGGCGGCAAGGACGTTCACGGCGACCACCGGCGCCTGCTTGCGTGCGGCCGCGGCTGTCTTGGCATTGGTGGTGGCCACGACATCCCCCAGCGCGAACAGGTTGGGCCATGTCGGATGACGCAAGGTGGCGGGATCGGCCGCAACGAACCCGCTTTCATCGGCAAGCGGACTGGACCGGATGAAGTCCGGGGCGACCTGCGGCGGGACGACGTGCAGCATGTCGAAGGGGCGTTCGACAACCGTTTTATTGCCATCGCTGCCTTGCTCGAAACGGGCGACCCGCGCGGCACCATCGACCCCGACCAGTTTCGAGCCGGGCTGGAAGTCGATACCGTAACGCTCGATATAGGTCATCAGCGCGGGCACATAATCGGCCACCCCGAACAGGGCCGGACCGGCGCTGTGGAACTCGACATCGATCTCTTCGAGCAGGCCGCGCTTCTCCCATTCGTGGCAGGAGAGATACATGGCCTTCTGCGGCGCCCCCGCGCATTTGATCGGCATGGGCGGCTGCGTGAACAGCGCGCGGCCCTGCGCCGCGCTGCGCACCAGCTCGTGCGTGTAGGGCGCGAGATCGTAGCGATAGTTGGACGTGACGCCGTTCCGGCCGAGGGTTTCGGAGAGGCCGGGAATGGCGTCCCAATCGAGTTTAAGGCCCGGCGCTACGACCAGCGCGCGGTAGGCGACCATCGTTCCGTCGTCGAGCGCCACGCTGCTGCTGTCCGGGTGGAAGGCGCTCACCGCCTGCCTGATCCAGTGCGCCTTGCGGGGCATGACCTCCGCCATGGTCCGGCGCGTGGTCTGTGGATCGAACACGCCTGCGCCCACCAGCGTCCATCCCGGCTGATAATAATGCACGTCGGACGGCTCGATGATCGCGATCGAAAGATCACCCCGGCGCTTGAGCAGGCTGGCGGCGCAAGCGATGCCCGCGCTCCCGCCGCCGACGATCACCACGTCATAGGTCGCCGCGCCATTGTCGTTCAGCGCCACGGCCGCGTTGTGCAATGCCGTCGAGCGAGCGCCCGATCGGCAGAAGGCCAGAACGGGCTTGGGGAGACGGTCGAGCGCGGCCCGCATCGCCTGGGCATCGGCAGCGGCGATGTCGGGACTGGCGACAGGGACATGCAGGAAGGCCAAGCCTTGCTCCAGCGCCGCATGTCCGAGGGCGGCGGCGTCCGGTTGTCCCGGCTCCTCGCCATCCGGGCGATTGCAAAGCACCGAGCGGAACCCGGCCGCTGCTATCGCGGGCATGTCCTCCGGTCTGACTTGCGGCGATACCGAGAAATCGGGGGCGATGGGGGTGATCGTTTCCATAAGGATTCCTCCGCTTGTGTCAGCGCTGCGCGGCCCAAAGACGATGAAGCAGCATTCCGGCGAGCATCGCAGCCAGGAAGGGCAGAACCGCGAGGGGGGCGAGCGCGAGGTTGGCGATCGCCGGGCCGGGGCAAAGGCCCGCAATTCCCCACCCGATGCCGAACAGCAGCGCACCGACAGCCAAGGGCGCGTCGATGCGCCGCGTCGAAGGCAGGGCAAAATTGTCGCCAGAGACAGCATGGAGCAAGCGGGACTGCACCCGCCAAGCAATCGCCATCGGCAGCAAAGCCCCAGCCATCACGAACGCCAGCGTCGCATCCCACGTCCCGAACAGATCGAGGAAGCCGCGCACTCGTGCGGGATCGACCATTCCCGACAAGGCGAGGCCCGCGCCGAAGATCGTTCCGGCCAACAGGGCTATGAAAGCGCGCATGTCACACCCACCCGAAAGCGCGCATCACTGCCACGGTGGCGAAACCGGCCGCCATGAACAGGCCGGTCGCGATCATGGAGCGCGGCGACAGCCGTGACAGGCCACAGACGCCATGCCCGCTGGTGCAGCCGCTACCGAGCCGCGTGCCGAACCCGACGAGCAATCCTCCGACGATGAGGACCGCGAGCGAAGATGGAAAGGTGACGGCAATCGGCCGTGCCATCGCGACCAAGGCCGCCCCGACCGGCAGGCCGATGATGAAGGCCAGTGCGACGGCCCGCGAATCCGAGCCGGTGATGCCGGTCGCTTGCGCCGCGAGGCCGCTGACGCCAGCAATCCGGCCGATGCCCAGCAGCATTACGACCCCGGCGATTCCGATCAGCAGCCCGCCGAGGAAGCCCATGCCCGGCGCCGCATTAGCGAACAGCGCGCTCATAGGGCGTCGAGCGGGATCTTGAGATAGCGCGTCCCGTTATCCTCCGGCTCCGGCATATGGCCGCCGCGCATGTTCACCTGAATCGACGGGAGGATCAGCTTGGGCATGTCGAGTGTCGCATCGCGCGCTTCCCGCATCGCCACGAAGCTATCTTCGTCGACGCCATCATGGACGTGCACGTTTCCGGTGCGTTCCTCCGCCACAGTAGTTTCCCAGCGATAGTCGTCACGGCCCGGCGCCTTGTAGTCGTGGCACAGGAACAGACGGGTTTCGGCGGGAAGAGTCAGGAGGCGGCGGATCGAGCGATAGAGCGTTCGCGCGTCACCACCGGGAAAATCAGCTCGCGCCGTGCCATAGTCCGGCATGAACAGCGTGTCGCCGATGAAGGCCGCATCCCCGATCACATAGGCGAGATCGGCAGGTGTATGGCCCGGCACATGCAGCACGGTGGCGCTGAGGTTGCCGATCGAGAACTGGTCCCCGTCCTCGAACAGATGATCGAACTGCGACCCGTCGCGCGCGAACGCGGTCCCTTCGTTGAACAGCTTCCCGAAGGTCGCTTGCACGGTCAGGATTGCCTTGCCGATGGCAAGTTTCCCGCCCAGCTCCTCTTGCAGATAAGGGGCGGCCGACAAATGATCGGCGTGGGCGTGCGTTTCCAGCAGCCATTCCACCTTCAAATCTTGTTCGCGCACATAGGCGATGATCGCATCCGCCGATGCGAAGGCGGTGCGGCCAGCAGCGGCATCATAATCCAGCACGCTATCGATGATCGCCGCGTGCCGGGTTTCGGGATCGTGAACGACATAGCTGGCGGTGTTGGTGGCTTCATCAAAGAAGGCCCGGATTTGCGGGACGCCCTTGCGGGCTTCGCCGATTTGCTGGGCCGCGCGTCTGATCGCTTCGTCCATGGCTCGTTCCTTGGATTTCATAATTACAGAACTATGTATGTATGTAAGCACATTGCGTCAAGGCGCATGAGATGCCAAGGACGAAAGCATGACGACGACGCCGAACGAACCTCTTCCCTCCCTGCGGCTTGGCGATTCTGCGCCCGATTTCGAGGCGCGGACCACCAAGGGGCCGCTGCGCCTGTCCTCGCTGCGCGGGAAATGGGTCGTGTTCTTTTCCCATCCGGCCGATTTCACGCCGGTCTGCACCACCGAGTTTGTCGGCCTCGCCAAAGCGCAGGATCGTTTTGAGGAAATGGGCGGCGTGCTGCTTGGCCTGTCCGTGGACAGTCTTTATGCCCATCTGGCCTGGCTCAAGGCGATCCGCGATCTTTTCGAGGTCGAAATCCGATTCCCGGTGATCGAAGATCCGTCGATGGCAATCGGCCGCGCTTATGGGATGATCGGGCAGGCTGCGCAGGACAGCTCCGGTGTCCGGGCGACCTATTTCATAGATCCCGATGGCGTGATCCGCGCGATCACCCATTATCCGATGAATGTCGGGCGTTCGGTCGATGAAATGCTGCGGATGCTCGCCGCGCTCCAGGCCGCGCAAGCAGGAGATCGGCTCGCGCCCGAAGGGTGGCGCGCCGGTGAGCCGCTGTTGCTTCCACCGTCGGAAGAAGCCGACGGGGCCGATTGGTTCTGCCGGAGCGCCAAGTGACCGCTCTCCATGCCGCGCGCGAGCTGGCGGACGCCGCTGCGGAAAAGCTGAAGGCTTACGCACAACCCCAGCGTCTTATGATCCTCTCGCTCCTGCTGGATCGCGGCGAGCAGTCCGTTTCGGCGATCGATGAAGCCACCGGCATCGGTCAGCCTGCCCTTAGCCAACAGCTTGCCGAACTGCGCCGATCGGGCCTTGTGAGCACGCGCAAGCACGCGAGGCAGGTCTATTACAGCCTTGCCGACAGCGGGACGGAGCTTTGCGTGCGCGGGATCGAGGCCGTATTCGGCGCGGGCGATCTATCTGATTTGCCGGGCCGCCTGGGCAATGATGAGCGATCCGATCTTGTGCCCGGCGTGGCCCATTTCGCGCGCGTTGTCAGCCGATAAGGCCCTTTGTCGTCTTAAGGCTGGCATAAGATCATAGTGCGAGATCGGCTCTACGGACGATTGATCGAGGCAGGGCCGAAGCGGCTATACGGACAGTGGAACGTGCTAACCCTTTGACCCGGCGCCAGCTCCTCCAGCTTTCAGGCGTCGTCACGATCGGCTTCGGGGCGAGTTTCATCCTCAGAAAGACGGCGCCTCTTGGCCGCGACGTGTCGGGCAGCGACGTCGCGCAATCGGTCCTCCGCGAGCAAGGTGCGCCGCGTGAGGGGCCATCCAATGCGGACGTCACCGTTGCGGTCTTTACCGACTATCAATGCCCGGCGTGCCGGATGGCCGAACCTCAATTGCGGATGGCGTTCGAAGAAGATCGGAACGTAGCCGTCATCTATAAGGACTGGCCGATCTTCGGGCCGATGTCGCAGCGCGCGGCACGGGTTGCGCTCGCTGCTGATCGGCAATCGATTTATCCGCAGGTTCATCACGCCTTGATGAGCGAACGCCGGGTGCTGGAGTCGGCCGTCCTGCGCGAAGTGATCGAGCGCGCGGGTGGCCGATGGGATCGGATCGAACAGGATTTGAAGGATCATGCTCGCGAGATCGATGCGATGATGGCACAAACCGCGAGGGAGGCATTTGCGCTTGGAGTTGCGGGCACGCCTGCATTCCTGATCGGCCCATCGCTGATTGAGGGGGCGCTGGACCGACAGGAATTTCTTCGTGCGTTTCGCGCGGCACGAAAGTCCGCCTGATACTCTCTTCGCCGATAACCGCTATGTCCGATAAACTCGATTCTCGGACATATGACGTTGGTCGCCAGATCAAATAGTCCGCTCGGCCGTCATGCAGCAAGCTGCATCGCTTCTAGCTTAGCGGCTCCTTCCGCAAGCAACCGCTCGATCTCATCGGAGGTTCGCTGCACCGCGAGCTTCAACGCTTCGTCAATGTGGATATAGTCTTGGGTGACGTTCTGCGAGGCATGGCCGAGCATGGCCCGGATAGTCAGTTCCGAAAAGCCGAGTTCACCCGCCACGCTTCCGAACGTATGGCGCAGCGTGTGTGGCGTGATGCCCTCAATCCCCGCCAGCTTGGCGATACGCTGGAGGCAAGCGCTGACGGCGGTGAACGGTCCCCTTCCGACTTCCGAGGGGAAGACATGCGGATTGCCCACGATACCGAGCTGGCTTTCGATGACTTCGATCGCAGCTTGTCCGATTGCGCGAATCTGTGCGCCGCCTTTGGTATCGGGAAACGCCACGTAGCCGCCCTCACCATTAACCCAGGCCCGGTGCATAGCCTGCGCTTCTTCCCGGCGGTATCCTGTAAGCATGAGCGTCCGAAGTACACCAAGCGCGACAGGGTTCTCCCCATTGCGCTCCGCATAGGCCATCGCCTTGCCCATCATCACGATCTCGGCAAAGCTCAGGCGCCGCGTCTTCTTCCTCCCAGCCAGCTTCTTCGCGCCCTCGGTCGGGTGGGTGTCGAGCAATCCCTTATGCTTGGCATGACCGATAATGGCCTGGAGCGTTCCCAAAGAACCCGATGCGGCAGCAGGACCACCCTTGGCCCTGCCGCCCCGACCACTACCGCGCGGCTTCGCGGTCTTGCCCTCTTTCACATCGGTCTGCATCTGCTCGATGTCGGCGGGTTTCAGATGCCGCACGATCCGCTTGCCGAGCAGCGGCTTGATGTGCGTCTTTATCCGGCTTTCGTCCTTATCGAGCGACGATGCCTTGATGGGCAGGTTCTTGCGCCCGAGAATGCGCCCAGCGCGCGCCTCGACAAGATACCAGTCGCACATCTCCTCGACCGTCATCCCCTTGCGCGCCTGCTGAACCTCCTCGGCGGGATCTTCGCCTTTGATGACGGCAGCGAGTTTGAGCTTGGCTTCGTCGCGGGCCTGTTCGACCGTCAGAATCCCATAGCGCGCGATATTCATGCGGCGCTTGATCCCCTCGGCATTTCGATACTGCACGATGAAGGTCTTGAGGCCCGAGGGCAGCACGCGCACACCGAAGCCCTTCACCTCGGTATCCCAAAGGACTTCTTGCTTCTCTGCGGGCGGGACGAGCGCATCCACGGCGCGCTTGGTCAGTTTGCAGGTTGGCATTGTGCATCTCCACTTGGAGACAAAACTTGACAGAAACAGCTTTGTCTCCAAAATGTCTCTATAAGGCGTCCAATTACGCCCAGCCACAGAATACGATATGCGGGTTTAAGTATCAAGAAATAATAGATAAATCGTAGTATGGCGTTGCCTTGGCAAGTATAGAAAAGCCCAGCGCTTAAGTTGCCAAGGTTGGGGTCGAGGGTTCGAATCCCTTCGCCCGCTCCAGTTTTCCAGAAATCAGCGGAAATCCAACAAAAACCGTCAGGCTCACGGTGATGGCCAGGCGCTGCTTTCACAAGCGTCTGCAATATGGACCCTAAGCCGAGACTGCCGATGGCAGTCTTCCGGCGGTCATGAGAATTTTCCGTTTCAGCAGTTCCTCCAGCCAGTCGGCGAACACGGCAAGACGCCGCGAGAGATGTTGGCGGTGAGGATAGAGCAACGTCATTGCCAGAGATTCCGCGCGATGCTCCGGCATGACTTCGACAAGTTCGCCGGCGGCGATGTGCGCCTTCACGTCATAAGCCGGAATCTGGATCAGTCCCAGCCCGGCGAGGCAGCAGGCGATACAGGCCTCCGCGCTGTTGACGATCACGCTGCCGTTCATCGCGCGCGTCCTCACCGCATCGCCCTCCATCCATTCCCATTCCTCTATCCGTCCCGTCGAAGGAGAGGCATAGCGGACGGCCCGATGGGCACCGAGGTCCCGCGGGTCGAGCGGTATGCCATATTCGGCAAGATAAGCGGGACTGGCGACGTTGATCAGCGGCAGATTCCCGATGGGACGGCCGATCAGACCGGAATCGGTAAGCGGTCCGACACGCACCACGCAGTCGACATTCTCCTCGACCAGATTCACGGCCCGGTCGGTCACGCCAAGGCTGACCTCGATGTCGGGATAGAGGCGAAAGAATCCGGGCAGCGCGGGCGCGACAATAAGCCTGCCGATACGGCCCGGGACATCAACGCGGAGCATCCCTCTCGGCCCGGATGTGGCTTCACGGAACAGGCCCTCCACATCTTCGACTTCGGCGATGAGCTGCAGGCAGCGTTCATGAAAGACCAGGCCGTCCTGGGTCGGCGTGACCCGCCGCGTCGTCCGGCTGAGCAGCCGCGCGCCCATCCGGGTTTCCAGATCCTGGATCGCGGCCGACACGGAGGAACGCGGCATCCCCAGCAGGTCGGCCGCTCGCGTGAAACTCGCGCATTCGACGACGCGCGTAAATATCCTGAACAGGTCGATACGGTCCAAGGCTGCACCTGATTGTTCGCTAAATCTGACATATAATGTCAGAGCCGTCGTCTTTATGCCAACAATGGTGCTCGGTATTTCCTGTCATGGAGCTGACTGCCGCTCCGCGAACTACAGGAGGCACACGCATGACGGACCATGATATCAAGGGCAAGACCGTGCTCATCGCCGGAGGCGCAAAGAATCTCGGCGGTTTGATCGCCACCGATCTCGCGCTCCACGGCGCGAAGGCCGTCGCCATTCACTATAACAGCGCGGCAACGGCCGCCGACGCCGAGCAGACGGTCGCCGCGATCCAGGCGGCGGGCGCGCAGCCTCATGCGTTTCAGGCGGACCTGACCACGGCCGGCGCGGTGGAGACGCTGTTCGCCGACGCCAAGGCCGCGATGGGCGGGATCGATATCGCGATCAACACCGTCGGCAAGGTGCTGAAGAAGCCGATGATCGCAATCTCGGAAGATGAATATGACGGCATGACCGCGGTCAATGCGAAGACGGCTTTCTTCTTCCTCAAGGAGGCGGGGCGACAGCTCAATGACAATGGCAAGGTGCTGACGGTGGTCACATCCCTGCTGGGCGCCTTCACACCCTTCTACGCCGCCTATGCCGGGACGAAGGCGCCGGTCGAGCATTTCACGCGCGCCGCTGCCAAGGAATTTGGTGAACGCGGCATCTCGGTGACGGCGATCGGGCCGGGGCCGATGGACACGCCCTTTTTCTATCCCGCCGAAGGCGCCGATGCAGTCGCCTATCACAAGACCGCGGCGGCGTTGTCCAAATTCTCGAAGACCGGTCTTACCGACATCGAGGATATCGTTCCCTATATCCGCTTCATGGTGTCGGACGGCTGGTGGATGACCGGCCAGACCATCCTCGTCAATGGCGGCTACACGACGAAGTAAGCGGGAGGGGCGGGCGAAGCGCATCGCCCGCCCCGTCCTTTCGTGACTGCGGATCAGGCGGGCGTGGCAACCGGCGTCAGGGCGAGCGCCCGCCCCAGCCCATCGGCGGCGGCGACCGCAGCCATATGACCGTCCGGCAGGATCAGCGCCCGCCTGGACGGATGAGGAACTCGATCGATTGCGGAAACTGCTCCGGCGTTTTCGCCGATGATCTCATTTGTTGAGACAGGCCCGGGCCGGTTGGCTTCCCATGACCATTTAGTTCACCCGATCCTGCGCTTCCGTTACCGATGCGCGAATATGGAACAGATTATCGTCGATCTCGTCCATCTGGACCGGACCCAGCATCTTGTACCCGTCCGCCTCGGCCAATCGGGCGAGTCCGCCGACCAGCATCTCTTGCCGCTTTTTCAGAAACTCCTCCCCCGTCGGCGGCGGTATCGTTGCCGTGATCGCGCACCCGCGGGCATCGCAGCCAAAGTCCACATCGGTGAGCAGAGGATAGGCCTGGCGGACATGAGCGACCACCTTGTATGCCGCCGCCGGGGAGATCATCTCGCGCGCCGATATGCTGGAAGGAGACTGTGAGGAAATGCTGGCCATGGCTGGCGGCGGCATGTCCGCGACGGGTGGCGGGCGCACGACCACGACGTCTTGGGTGGCGGTCTTTTCGCCGCTTTCGACGTCCCATGGGAAAAGCGAGAGCGCCATCGCGACCATCGCGACGACAAAAGCCGCGCCGCCCAGCATCGTTATCGGATTCAACGCCTCTCGATCGTCTCGCATATGCGCCTCGATAGGGTAGGTGGGACAGGCAGCCCGCCTGCCGAACGATCGTCCGCCGGGGGCCCCGCGCCATCGGATCGCGACGGCGCGGGGCGGAAGCCGATCAGCAGATGGTCGAACCGGCCGGGCAACCGGGCGAGTTCGAACCCGAATCGACATTGGGGTTGAAACCCGGCGTGATGCTGGTGTTCAGCGCTGCCTGGAGCACACCCGAGAAGCGGGAATCCTTGTTGTCGAAGTTCGCGCCGCTGAAATTATAGTTCGACACGGCGTCGCGCACGCTGACCGACGGATAGCCGTTCCAGCTGATCAGCGGCTGGATCAGCCACTGGCCGGTGCCGTTTTCGGGCGGCTCGTCGCCATTGTCGGTCTTCGAGAAACGCCAGAGATGGGAGAAGCCCCAGGTCTCGTAATGATAGACCATCTTGACGTGCTGGCCGGTCGAATCGCTCTGGAAGCGCAGCTCGCCGCCGCTCGTGGCCCGGGTCTCCCAATCGCCGTGATTGCCGCGCGTGACGCCCACCACGGTGCTGCTGGTGCCCTGGTCGGTCGTCCACACGATGATCGATTCCCAATCATAGGCGTGCGAGAAATCCGACTGCCAGAAATAGCTGTAGACGCGCGCGCAATAGCCGTTGTTGCAGCGAGCACGCACATAGACGTTGCTGGTCGTCCGATAATTGGGGTTGCGGCACGATGCCGGCGGGCGGGTGGCGTAGGTCGATGCACCCGGACTGATGGCGCCGGATGCGTTGACCGCCGGAACGTTGAAACAGACGTCGGTGTCGAAGTCGATTGCCGGCTGGAACCTTTTATCGAGCGCAGTCGCGAGTTCCGGCAGCGGCGCCACCGGGGCCGGCCAGCCCTGTGCGTGGGCCGGATTCGGCTGCAACAGCATGATCGCGCCGAAGGCAGAGATGGAAAGGGTGTAAACGGGGGGTATGTTGAACCTGAACTGATCCTTCATAAGGCCTCCTGTTGTTAGTCGGGCACTCGAATTATTGGATAGCGAGCGCCGGCTATGGGAGCGGTCGAGGTCCGAACGCCTCCCAATTGGAAGACGGCTGACCACGCCGATCTGGACAGAGATTTTTTCGCCACTGCGTGCCGGGTCCGCCGGCGCATCGTTGAAACCGACAACGGGTTCCGATGACGCGCCGGCTGGCATCGCTCCGATCTTGCCTCTCGTGCGGGATCAGAACTCGGCGCTGAAGCCCAGGGTGAAGGTCCGGCCGCTGGTCGTGTACACCTCGGTCCGATAGGCGTCGATGCTGGCGAACTGGCGGATCGGCTCATTCGTCAGGTTGATGCCCTCGGCGATCAGCCGGATGCCCGGCCGGATGTTCACATGCGCCTGGAAGTCGATATTGTTCGTCGCTCGGATGCCACCGCCGGAATTGGCGAGCGCGTTGCCGGGGCCGGTCAGATACTGGCTGCGATAGGCGCTCGACACGCGGGCGCCCCACACCGAATTCTCATAATAGAGCGTCGCGTTGAACGCCCATTTCGAGAGATTGTCGAGTGGCAGCACGCGCCAGGTCGTCACGCCGTTGGTGGTGTAGCGCCGGGCGGCCTTCCCGTCGAACCAGGTGCCGTTGGCGACGATGCCCAGATTTTTGAGCGCGCCCGGCAGAAAGGTGAAGTCGTGCTGGAACGCGACTTCGATCCCCTTGATGTCCGCGCCTGGGCCGTTGATCGGCTGGGTCACGTCATAGGGCGTGTTGGCGTCCTGGCCCTGGATCAGCAGCGACAGCGGCAGACCGGTCTCGCCATAGGGGATCTGCTGGACCGACGGGACGATGAAGCTGTCCATATCCTTGTAGAAGAAGCCGACCGAGGCGAAGCCGTGGCGGCTCATATACCATTCCACCGACCCTTCCACCGACGTGGCCTTATAGGGCTTGAGGAACGGGTTGCCGAGGCTGAGCGAGCCGCCGTTCGGGCGCGTGGTGATCGAGCCGGCCGCCGCCAGGTCGCCCAGGGCCGGGCGATTGACGTTGCGGCTGGCGCTGACGCGCACCACCAGGTCCTTCGACAGGTCGAGCGCGATATTGGCGGCGGGCAACCAGCCGTTGCTGTTGGTGCTGACCGAAACCGGCTGGAAGCCTGAACTGGTCGCCAGGTGGCCGGACGAGGTGAGGTCGGTCGAATAATAGCGCAGGCCCGCATTGGCGCGCAGCCGCATACCGCCGACCTGCGTGTCGAGATCGATCTGCGCGAAACCAGCCCAGGTCGCCTCTTCGACGCGATAGTCACTGCCGGCCTGAAGGTTGGCGGCGGTCAGGTCGCGGTTGTCGCCGATCAGTGCGTAAGTGCCATCGACATCACCGACAATATATTGCAGCAGCGTGTCGACCGCGACGGTCTGCTTGAGGTTGTTGGGGATCGTCGTCAGCGTCGGCGTGTTATGAAACACCCTGCTCGTCCACACATATCCGCTGTTGACGAAGCGCTTATAGGCGCCGCCAGCCTTGAACGTCAGCGCTTCGTTCAGTTCATAGGCGGCGTCGAGCTTGCCGTTCGCATAGGTGCTCGTGACTTTATTTTCCTGCACGTCGAGGCGCTGGAGCTGCCAATTGTCCGGATCGGTCAGGTCCTTGCCATAGGTGTTGACCGGAATCGTCGGCCGGGTGTCATAGCTGAAGGCCATGTTCTTGGCCTCCAGGAACACCTTGTCGAACACGGGCTGGGCGAAGTCGGACTGCTCATAACCGCCCAGCGCGCGGATGGTCAGACGATCACTGGGCTTCCATTCGGCGTTCGCCACCGCCTGATAGAAATCGGTGTGGTTCTTGACGATATGGTGCTCGGATCGCTGGTCGATGCCGGTGAAGCTTGCCGCACGCAGCGTGTTGGTGTCGTCGATCACCGCGCTCTGGATGATCTGCGCGCCGCTGATGGACGTGCCCGTCAGCGGATTGGCGCCGGCGCTGGCGAGCGCATAGTCATCGCGATAATCCCAGAGCCGTCCATAGAGTATGTCGACGTCGAGCTTGAATGCGTCGCCCGGATGATATTGCAGCGCGCCGGTGATGCCGAGCCGCTTGCGGTCGGTGTACCAGCTCGAAGGGGACTGGGCGGTGGGCTGCCACACGCCGTTCAGCAGATTGGTGCGGGTGTCGGCATCGATGTTCGGGCCGATGTTCGCCGCGGCATATCTGGTGAGGCCCCAGCCCCAGTTGCGATAGCCATATTCATTGCTGCGGATCTGGCTGTATGCGACCGAGACCAGCGCGCCGAAATCGCCCCAGCGGCCCGAGGCGAGGCCGACCAGGCGTGGCGTGACGCCGCTCGTATTGGTGTTGGTCTGGCCCTTGGCCGAGACCACGAATTTCGACCCCTCATAATCGAACGGCTTGGCGGTGTAGAGCTGCACGGTGCCGGCAATGCCGCCTTCATCCTGCTCGGCGACATAGGATTTCTGCACCGACAC
Organism: Sphingobium sp. WR1; assembly: GCF_059693745.1. NCBI lineage: Bacteria > Pseudomonadati > Pseudomonadota > Alphaproteobacteria > Sphingomonadales > Sphingobiaceae > Sphingobium > Sphingobium sp. WR1. The sequence goes on from NZ_JCATID010000011.1 coordinate 62,869, forward strand.
GCGGTTGAACAGTTCGGAGGCGAACAGGCTGTAGTCGAACGAGCGCGAACGGCTGACGCCGCCGCGATTGTCCATGCCCGAAGCGGTGTTGCCCAGCACTTCCATGCCGTTGAGCTGGGTGCGGGTGAAATCGGCGCCCAGGCCGCGCAGCGCGATCTGGCGGCCTTCGCCGGTATCGCGCGTGATGGTGATCCCTGCAACGCGCTGCAGCGATTCAGCCAGGTTCAGGTCGGGAAAGGCGGCGATGTCGGTGGCGACAATATTGTCCTCCGCGCCAACCGCGGCCCGCTTGAGTTCCTGGGCCTCGGTGAGGCTCTGGCGGTAGCCGCTGACGATGATCTCGCTCTCCGGCTCCTCCGCCGGCACGGCGGCGGGCGCCGCCTGGGCGACGTCTGTCGCGCGCGGCGCCGCCACGGCGGTCGGACGTGGCGCCGGCGCTCCCGTCGCGGGCTTCAGCACCGCCACGCTGCCGCGCATCGAAGCGATCAGGCCCGTGCCGCGCAGCAATTGATCGAGCGCGGCGCGGGTGGTCAGCGCACCACGGACGCCGCCTGTCCGCCGACCGGATACGGCTGATGGCGCGACCACGACCTGCAGGCCGGTGACGCGCGAGAATTCCGTCAGCGCCGGGCGCAAATCCGATGCAGCGATGTCGAACCGGATTTCGCGATTGGCCGCGACCTCCCCTGACGGCTGCGCATGGGCGATGGCCGGCATTGCCAGCGCGATCGCCAGCGAGAACAACGATACCCCCTTGATATGACTCATGACTTCCTCCGCTCCGACGCAAATGCGCCTCTGACCGGAAGACGAGAGCGTGGCTCCATCAGGACAAAAGAATTTTGTTGCGGTGCAGCGTCAATTCGATGACATTTTTGCGTCGCTCCCGGCATCAGGAACGAGACGGAGCTGATCGCGCTCGCGGGCGACCCGGAAGCCGTAAACCTCCCCCATCGCACCGAGCAGTTCCTCTGCATCGTCGAGCTTGACCCGGCCGGCCAGGGGAAGATGCGCGAGAGCCGATGGCGGCGATGCGATCACCGGGCCGCTGCGCCGGTTGAGCGCCTCGACAAGCTCGCCCAGTTCCATGCCGTCGGTGTCGACCCAGGCCTGGCGCCAATCCTGCTGCGCCGTATCGAAGCGCGTCGGCGTCATCGCGGCGCCGCCGGTGAAGCTCGACCGCCAGCCGGCCGGCACCACGACCCCGGCCTTGCCGCTGCCGGCGCCGCCGAACTGCACCTTGCCGCGATAGACGGCCAACTTCACGGCCCGCTGACTGAGATCGATCGAGAAGGCCGTGCCGAGCACGCGCGTGCTCGACCCGGCGGCGCGCACGACGAACGGGCGGGCCGCTTCATGCACGATGTCGAAATAGGCCTCGCCGCGCCGCAACTCGACCATGCGGGCCGCGCCGTCCATGGTGACGTCAAGGCTGGTTGCGCCATCAAGCTCGACCCTGGACCCGTCGGCGAGCTGCACGCTGCGCTGTTCGCCGCGCGTGGTTTCAATGTGCTGCACGACGGGCGCGGCGGGCAGGAACGCCCCGCTCTGCCAGGCGCCGACTCCCACCATGGCCACCAGCGCCACCGCCAGCCCCCCACCGATCGCGCGGCGGCGGCCCTGGCGCATCGCGCGCACCTCTTCGTCGGAGAGGCGGCGCACCGCCGCGACTTCGGAAAGCGCCTCGGTCAGCGCCGGATCGTCGAGCATCGCCTGAATGTCGGCGGCCGCCGCCGGAGGACGCTCGGCGAGCACCGCCTCGTCCTCGCGCATCGCCCAATGCGCGGCCTTGCGGAGTATGCCGTGGCGGCTCATGCGTCACCTCCTATACCGAGACCGCGCCGTTCGAGCGCGTAGCGCAGGTCCGCAAGCGCGCGCGTGCAATGCTTGTCGATTGCGGCCTGGGTCATGCCGAGATCGGCGGCGACCACCGCACCGGGCACCCCGTCGAGCCGGCGCCGGAGGAATATCTCGCGGCGCAGCGGCGGCATGACGTTGAGCGCGCGCACCAGTACCTCGACACGCTGGCGATAGTCCAGCACCTCGTCGACCCGCGGCAGCGGACAGATGATGTCCTCGGCCAGTTCGGCGGCGGGCGGCTGGGCACGCAGGCGACGGAAATGATCATGCACCAGATTGCGCGCGACGGCGAAGCAGAAGGCGGCGGTGTCCGCGATGGGACGCTTGCGGCGATAGTCATAGAGCCGGACATAGGTTTCCTGGACGATGTCCTCGCCCGCTATCCCGTCGCGCAACCGGCCGGTGACGAATCGGTGCAGCGCCTGGCGCAGCGCAACCTCCTCGGCCTGCGCTTCGCGGCGGGTCAGGATCGGCGCAATCTGATTCACGCGACGCCAACCATCGCCCGAACGATGCGCGGCGATCGCGATAATATCATCCTGCTCATTGCCCGCTCCCCACGAATCGCTGACGACCCGCCGCTCCCGCTAGGCCGCCTCCGTGAAGCAGACATGACAATCCGAAAATCGATGCCGACGCCGTCGCGGCGCCTTATCCCTCTTTAAACCCGACAGCGAAAGACATGCGCACCGCAAGGCAGACCGGACCGGGACAAACGGGCCGATAGCGCAGTGTTGAAAGACGCCCTAAATCTCATATTCCGGCCGCCATTGCGGGCTGAGATAGGCCGGCGTCCGCTCCTCCAGATCGGGCTGGCGCCGGCGCATCTCGCCATAGAGGCGTTTCACCATGCTACTGCCCGTCCGTTCGAACAATGCCGGAACGATTCCGTGTATCATGCAGGCCAGCCCCGACCGCACCATCAGAAAGCCGAAGCGCATCGCCACGCCCATATGGTGCGGATAGCTCTCATTCACCTCGCGCGGGTGCTTCAGGAAGAGTTGGTCGATCATCGCCGCTCGCTCATCTGTTTGGACGCATCCCTCTTATCGCATCGGGCGACGGAACGGGAGAGGCGCGCTTGACCCAGTCCCAGCCTTGGGGAACATCCTGTCGCATGACCGACGCCATGCCCCTTGGCCATCCCGTCTACCGGGACATGCCGACCACCATCTTCGAGCATATGTCGACGCGTGCGCGGGAAACCGGCGCAATCAACCTGGGACAGGGTTTCCCGGAGGGGGCCGGCCCGCGCGCGGTGCTGCAGGCGGCGGCCGATGCGCTGCTCGACCGCTCCAGCCAATATCCGCCGATGGCGGGCCTTGCCGAACTGCGCGCGGCGGTGGCGGATCATTATGCCCGGCACCAGCGGCTGGACCTGTCGCCACAGGAGGTCATCGTCACCTCCGGCGCGACCGAAGCGATCGCGGCAAGCCTGCTGGCTTTGGTCAGGCCGGGCGACGAAGTGCTGATGCTCGCCCCGCTCTACGACGCCTATCTGCCGCTGGTGGCGCGCGCCGGCGGCGTGGCGAAAGTGGTGAAGCTGGCTCCGCCCGACTGGCGCATCACCCGCGCGGCGCTGGAGGCGGCGATCGGCCCGCGAACCCGCCTCCTGCTGATGAACAATCCGGTGAACCCGACCGGCGTCGTGCTGCGCGACGAGGAACTGGCGCTGCTTGCCGAGCTTTGCGTCGCCCATGACCTGATCGCCATTTGCGACGAGGTCTGGGAGCAGACGGTCTATGACGGCCTGCCCCACCGCCCGCTGATGGCCTTTCCGGGGATGCGCGACCGGACGGTCAAGATCGGGTCGGCGGGCAAGATCTTCTCCGTCACCGGCTGGAAGGTCGGCTGGATGTGCGCGTCCCCGCCGGTCGCCACGCTGCTTGCCCGCGCCCATCAGTTCCTGACCTTCACCACCCCGCCTAACCTGCAATGGGCGGTGGCGGAAGGGCTGGGCTATCCCGACAGCTGGTTTAGCGCGCAGCGCGCCGCCTATCAGGCGTCGCGCGACCGGCTGGCGGAAGGGTTGCGACATGCAGGCTATGTCGTCTGCCCAAGCGGCGCGACCTGGTTCCTCTCGATCGACCTTCCGGCTTCGGGCATCGCGCTGGACGATGTGACCTTCTGCAACCGGATCATCGAGGAGGCCGGGGTGGCGGCGATCCCGATCTCCGCCTTCTACCCGGAGGACCCTGTCACACATCTCGTCCGCCTCTGCTTTTCGAAGACGCACGAGACATTGGATCAGGCGATCGAACGGCTGGGCGCCTTCCGCGCGACGCTGGGCTGACGAACGACCGCCGCGCCAGCACGCAGGCGGCCCTTTTCCAATAGTTAGCTAACTATTGAAATGCGCTGATATCGATTTGATTGTCCAGATCGCTGTCGGACTTGCAGCCCGCCGCCCGAGCCGCTAGGTTCCCGTTTCGTTCCCAGCAAGGACCCATGATGGACAGCCCGGCCGCCCTTCTCCTTCTCGTCGCCCTGCTGGTCGGCCTCGCCGTCGGCTGGCTGCTGCGAACCCGGTCGACCCTGCCGCTCATCGCCGAAAAGGCCGATCTTGCCGCGAAACTCGACATGGCGACCGCCCAGCGCAACGGCGCGATCGCCGAATTGGCGGTGGAAAAGGAACGGGTGGCGCAGGCGGCGAGCCAGATCGCCCGGCTCGAGTCCGCACAAATCGCCGCCGACCAACGGCTGGAGACGGCGCAATCGGCCGCCGTCCAGCGCCTCGAAGCCGTCCAGACCGAACGCGAGGCGGCGCTGCGCGACCTCGCTGCGCTCCAGTCCGACACCCAGGCCCGCACCCAGGCCTTCGAACAGCAGATCGCGGCGCTCAAGGAGGCGAAGGAACAGTTGTCCGCCCAGTTCAGCGAGATTGGCGGCAAGCTGCTCGATCAGGCCCAGACCCAGTTCCTGACCCGCGCCGACCAGCGCTTCGCCCAGGCGAGCGAGAAGAGCGAGGCCCAGCTCAAGACGCTGCTCTCGCCCGTAGAAACCACGCTCAAACGCTATGAGGAAGGCCTGGCCCGCGTCGAGAAGGACCGGGTCGGCAGCTATGCCGAACTGCGCGAGGCGATTGCGATGGTCCATGCCGGACAGGGGCAGGTGCGCGAGGAAACCGCCAAGCTGGTCAACGCGCTGCGCGCCGCGCCCAAGACGCGCGGCCGCTGGGGCGAGCAGCAGTTCAAGAATCTGATCGAGACCGCCGGCCTCTCCCCCTTCGTCGACTTTCAGGAGGAAGTGTCCGTCGCCGTCGAGGACGGCCGCCTGCGTCCCGACTTCATCATCCGCCTGCCCGGCGACCAGCAGCTGGTGGTCGACGTCAAATGCTCGCTGGAAGCCTATCTGAACGCCGTCGATCAGGTCGACGCGGCGATGCGCGAACGCTATCTGGCCGACCATGCCCGCGCCGTGCGCACCCATGCCGACACGCTGGGGCGCAAGGCCTATTGGGAGCAGTTCGCCAAGGCGCCCGATTTCGTGATCATGTATGTCCCCGGCGACAATTTCGTCACCGCCGCACTGGAGGCGGACATGGAATTGTGGGAGCGCGCCGCGCGCAATCGCGTCATCCTCTGCGGCCCGGCGACCTTCCTTCCCCTCGCCCGCACGCTCGCGGGCCACTGGCGCCAGGCCAAAATGCAGGAGCAGGCGCAGCAGGTCGGCCAGCTCGGCAAGGAACTCTATGAGCGCCTGTCGGTCGCGGCGACGCACTTGAAGCGTCTCGGCTCCGGCCTCAACAGCGCCGTCTCCAATTACAACAGCTTCATCGGCAGCTTCGAAAGCCGCGTCCTCTCCACCGGCCGCAAGTTCCGCGACCTCGATATCGAGACCGGCGGCAAGGAGATCGAGGCGATGGAACCGCTCGACCTGCTGGCCCGCGACGCCCAGGCGGATGAAGCCCGAGCCTTGCCGGCTGCAGAGTAAGACGACGGCAGCGAGCGGTCAGGGGCGGACATCCCCTCCCGCATCAATGTCAAAATCAGCGGGAAATATCCGAAATTGGGTGACGCATTTCCCATTTGCGGCCACGCCCGCCTGCTGGCATGGCAGTTCCATGACACGTATCGGCCTGCTCGGCGGCTCCTTCAATCCGGCGCATGGCGGGCACCGCGCCATTTCCCTCTTCGCCAAGGACGCATTGGACCTGGACGAGGTCTGGTGGCTGGTGTCACCCGGCAATCCGCTCAAGCCCGCCAAGGGCATGGCGCCGCTGCCCACGCGCGTCGCCCACGCGCAGAAAATCGCCCGTCGCGCTCCGATCCGCGTCACCGCTATCGAGCAGCAGCTGCGCACCCGCTATACGATCGACACGGTGCGCGCGCTCGTCCGCCGCTATCCGCGACGCCGCTTCATCTGGCTGATGGGCGAAGATAATCTGGCCCAGTTCGGCCAATGGAGGAATTGGCGCGGCATTGCGCGACAGATGCCCATTGCCGTGATCGCCCGTCCCGGCTATGATGATGATGCCCGTGGCTCTGCGGCCATGAGCTGGCTGCGGCGCTTCGTCCGGTCCGCGCGCCAGAGTGCAGACTGGACGAATTGGAGACCACCGGCGCTCGTGCTATTGCGCTTTCGCCCTGATCCAAGATCGGCGACCCTGCTGCGGCAGGCGGACCCCCTCTGGCATCGCGAATATGAAGCAACGTGTGCGCGCGATCCGCTCACGCGCCGGGTGATCGTATGACGCATTTCGAGGAGGACCGCCGGAGGCGGGCATCCGGCTCGGAAATGCGGCCAGCAGAAACAGATTGGAGTATATTTGACTAACCTCGCCCCTGCCAACGATACGGTGCTGAGCGCCGATTCCGTGGCCGCCCTGCACGCCCTTGTCATGCAGTCGCTCGACGACGACCAGGCGCAGGAAACCATCTCCATTCCCCTCGAAGGCAAGAGCAGCATCGCCGATCATATGGTGATCGCAAGCGGCCGTTCGTCGCGCCAGGTCGCGGCGATGGCCCAGCATCTGGCCGAGAAGATCAAGAAGGAAACCGGCCGCTCCGCGCGGGTCGAGGGCCTTCCGGTCGCCGACTGGGTGCTGATCGATGCCGGCGACGTGATCGTCCATCTGTTCAAGCCCGAAGTGCGCAGCTTCTACAATCTGGAACGGATGTGGGGCTTCGTCGACGCGCCGATCGCGGGCAACGCCTGACGCGCCCTTCGACAGGCGCGCGATGAGAGGCTAGGGAGCGGCCATGCTGCTCCACATCATCGCGCGCGGAAAGATCGGGCGTTCGCCCGAAGCGGATCTGGTCGACCGCTATGTCAGGCGGCTGACCATGCCGTACAGGATTACCGAAATGCCTGATCGGGGCGGCAAGCTGCCCCCTGTCGGTCCCGGCACCGTCACGGTCATGCTGGACGAAAAGGGCAGGCAATTATCCTCCATGGACTTTGCTCGCCGGGTCGAAGCCTGGCGCAACGCGGGCACGCGCGAATGCCGCTTCCTGATCGGCGCGGCGGACGGGTTTGACGATGCGGAGCGGGCCAATGCCGACCTGCTGATCGCCTTCGGCGCCATGACCTGGCCGCACATGATGGCCCGCGCGATGCTGGCCGAACAATTGTGGCGGGCCTGTTCGATCCTCGCCAACCATCCCTATCATCGGGAAGGGTGAGGCGCCTTTCCTTTCCCTGCCTCGACATGGGCGACGCTTGTGCCTAGTCAGTGACGTGTCACGGGCGGGGCATCGGGTGAAGCGCAATATCCTCATTGCAGGCGGACTGGCGGGGCTGATGGCCCTTGCCGCGACGCGCCTGCCCGCCGCGGACGGGGACGCGATCATCCTGCCGGGCACCGCCGGCACGACACTGGCGCAGGAGCAGCAGGCGCTCAAAAATGCTCGCCGCCAGTCGGACGAGGCGCGCGACCGTTCCGCCCGGCTGGAGCAGCAGGCGACCGCCGCCCGCGACGAGGCCGAACAGGCGCGCCGCCGCGCCGCCGCCGTCGCCGCGCGCATCCAGCAGGCGGAGGCGGACATTCAGGCGGCGCAGGCCCGCATCGCCATCATCAACCGGATGCAGCGCGCCCAGGCGGCCCGGCTTGCCGCCAGGCAGGAGCCGGTCGTCCGCCTGACCGCCGCGCTCCAGATGATGGCGCGCCGGCCGCTGGCGCTGGCGCTGGTGCAGCCCGGATCGGTCGCCGACGCCGTCCATATGCGTGCGGTGCTGGGGCAGGTGCTGCCCGTGATCCAGCAGCGCACCGCCGGCCTGCGCGCCGAACTGGAGCAGAGCCGCAAACTGCGCGCCACCGCCCAGCAGGCCGCCGACGCCCTCACCCAGGCGCAGGCCGACCGCAGGCGGCAGCAAACTGCACTCGCCGCACTGGAGGCGCAGAAGCGGGTCGCCGCGCGCGACTATCGCGCCAATGCGGGACTGGAGGGCGAGCGCGCGCTTGCGCTGGGCGAGCGGGCGCGCGACATTGTCGACCTGATGGACCGGCTGGAGGAAGCGGGGGATCTCCGCGACCGTCTCGCCACCCTGTCCGGCCCGCTGCCGCGCCCCGCCCGCCCCGACCGGGCCGGCGCCCCCGCGCCGGAACGCGAAGTCTCCGCCGGGGGTCCGCCGCCCTATCGCCTCCCCGTGATCGGCCAGCTCGTCACCGGCATGGGCGAGGTCAATGACAGCGGCGTGCGATCGCGCGGCCTGACGCTGGTGACGCAGCCGGGCGCGCAGGCCATCGCGCCCACTGCCGGCCGCGTCGCCTTCGCCGGTCCCTATCGCGACTATGGCCAGATCCTGATCATCGACCATGGTCAGGGCTGGACGACCCTCATCACCGGTCTGCATCGCGTGACCGCACAGGTGGGCGACAGCGTGCGCCAGGGCGACCCTGTCGGCATCACCGGCGCGGACCGGCCGAACGTTACGGTGGAACTGCGCCGCAACGGCCGCCCGGTCGACATCGTGCCGCTGGTGGGATTGGGCTGAAGAAAGCGCTGTGTTCCGTTCGCTTCGAGCGTGTCGAGAAGCGACCAGCGTGACGCTTGCGTTTCTCGACTTCGCTCGAAACGAACGGGCGTCGGCTTGTGACCGCCCCCATTAACCCGACGCTCATCGCCGCTCAGCGACACTCCATCGAAGCGCGCTTTTGCGTTGCGTCGCGAATCGGCCTATATCGGAGCATTGATGCGGACTCCAAGGACAGCCATGAAATCCACCTTCCTCCAGGGCGCGGTTGCGCTCGGGGCGCTTGCGCTCATTCCTGCCACCACTGCCGCGCTCGCCGATGGGGAGGCATCGAGCTACAAGGCGCTCGATGAATTCATGGACGTGTTCCAGAAGGTCCGCAGCGACTATGTCGAAAAGGTCGACGACGAGAAGCTGATCAAGGGCGCGATCGACGGTATGCTCGCCAGCCTCGACCCGCACAGCAGCTTCCTCGACGCACGCGACTTCCAGAATCTGCGCACCCAGACCGAGGGCAGCTATGGCGGCCTCGGCCTGTCGGTCACGCAGGAGGATGGCGCGGTCAAGGTGATCGCGCCGACGCAGGATACCCCGGCCTGGCGCGCGGGGATCAAGGCGGGCGACTATATCACCCATATCGACGGGCAGCTCATCTATGGCGGCACGCTGGACGAGGCTGTGGACAAGATGCGCGGCGCTCCGGGCACCAGCCTCAAGCTGACCCTGGTCCGCGCCGGCCGCGACAAGCCGATCGAACTGACGCTGACGCGCGAGATCATTCAATTGAAGCCCGTCAAATGGGAAGTGAAGAATAATATCGGCGTCATCAACATCGTCAGCTTCTCGGCCAATACCGGGGCGGACGTGCGGTCGGCGATCCGCAGCATCGACAAGAGCCTGGGCCACAAGCCCACCGGCTATATTCTCGACCTGCGCTCCAACCCCGGCGGACTGCTGGATGAAGCCGTGTCGGTCAGCGACAGCTTCCTGGAGCGCGGCGAGATCGTGTCGCAGCGTGGCCGGGCCAAGGGCGATGTCGAGCGTTATTATGCCAAGCCGGGCGACGATGCGAAGGGTCTGCCGGTGATCGTGCTGGTCGACGCAGGCTCCGCGTCGGCGTCGGAAATCGTCGCGGGCGCGCTTCAGGACCAGCATCGTGCGCTGGTGATGGGCGAGCGCAGCTTCGGCAAGGGCAGCGTCCAGACCATGTTGCCGCTGTCCAACACGACCGCGCTCAAGCTGACCACCGCGCGCTATTATACGCCGTCGGGCCGCAGCGTGCAGGAAGGCGGCATCCAGCCCGACATCCGCGTGCCGCAACTGTCGGACCCCGATTACAAAAACCGGCCCCGGTTCCGCGAAAGCGACCTGCGCCGTCACCTGATCAACGAGATCAAGACCGACGACAAGGCGCTGGAAGAGGATGCGAAGGACGATCCGCGCTTCGCCATGTCGGCCGAGGATCTGAAGAAGAAGGGTGTCGAGGATTTCCAGCTCGACTATGCGCTCAAGACGATTTCGCGCCTGGCCGGCACGCCCGGCGCGACGATCGCCCAGACACAATTGGCGGCGCGCAAGCCGGGGGCGAAATAATCCCCCGTCCGGGCGTTAAGTCCCTGCAAGTTCAGCATGACGAAAGCATGGCGAGGGTTTAAGCGGGCACTATGAACAGCCTGTCCCCGTCCCTCGCCAAGGCCCGCGCCCTTGCGCTGCTGACTCCGATGCTGCTGCTGGGCGGCGCCTATGCCTCGCAATATGTCGGCGGCCTGCATCCCTGCGAAATGTGCTGGTGGCAGCGTTATCCGCATATGGTGGCGATCCCGCTGGCGCTGGTCGCCTATGGCGTGCGGAACCGGGCCTGTGCCAGCGGCCTGTTCGCGGGGCTGGCGGGCCTCGCCATCGGCATCAGCGGCCTTATCGGCCTGTTCCATGCCGGGGTCGAATATGGCTGGTGGGAAGGGCTCACCACCTGCTCCACCTCGCCGGCCGGGGGCAGCGCGACCGATCTGCTCAACCAGATTATGGCCAGCCCCATCACCCGCTGCGACGTCGCGCCATGGAGCCTCTTCGGCATTTCGCTGGCGGGCTATAACGGCCTCTTGTCGGGCGCGGTCGCGCTCGCCATCTTGGCCTTGCTGTTGAAAGCGAGGAAGGCATGAGTGCTCCCAGGGATTTCCCGCGACCGGGCAAAAGGCTGACCGATGCCGGCCGCGCCTCGATGCTGCGCGTCGACCAGGCGGGCGAGTTCGGCGCCACCCGTATCTATGCCGGACAATTGGCGGTCATGGGCGATCGGCATCCCTATGGGCGCCTGATCGCCGGGATGGCGGCGCAGGAGGAGCGGCATCGCGAAGCGTTCGACGCGATGATCGCCCGGCGCGGGGTACGCCCGACCGCGTTGGCGCCGATCTGGAGCGCCGCCGGCTTTGCCCTGGGCGCCGTCACCGCCGCGATCGGACCGAAGGCCGCCATGGCCTGCACCGCCGCGATCGAAACCGAGATCGACAAACATTATGCCGAGCAGCTCGAAGCGCTGGGCGGCGAAGATGCGGAACTCTCCATCGCCATCGCGGATTTTCAGGCGGAGGAGGTGGAGCATCGCGACGCCGCCATCGCCCATGGCGCGGAGCAGGCGCCGGCCTACCCGCTCCTGTCCGGCGCCATCCGCCTGGGCTGCCGCGCCGCCATCGCGCTGTCGAAGCGCATCTGATAAGGACGACAGATGATGAAGACAGTGATGATCGCCACCGCCCTCGCCCTGACGGGCGTCGCCGTCCCCGCGCTGGCCCAGCAGGACAGCGCCCCCACGGCCGCCACCAGCAGCGGCACGGAGAAGGTCAATATCGTCATCGTCTATGGCGACGACAGTTGCCCGCAGAGCCAGGGCGGCGACATCGTCGTCTGCGCGCGCAAGGGCGAGGAGGAACGCTATCGCATTCCCGAACCGCTGCGCGGCGATCCCAACAAGCCGAGCAACCAGGCCTGGGGCGAACGGGTGCGGTCGATGGAATATGTCGGCCGGTCCGGCACCGAAAGCTGCTCGCCATCGGGCGCGGGCGGCGCGACCGGCTGCTTCGCGCAGCTCGCCCGCCTCGCCAAGGCCGAGCGGCAGCAGGCGGACAATGCGAGCTGGAAGGATCTGGTCGCGGCCGAGCGCGCCAAGCGCCTGTCGACCATCGACGCCGACAGCAAGGCGATCGAGGCGCGGGTGAAGGCCGAGGAAGAGGCCGAAGCCAAGGGCCAGCAGCAGCCGGCGCCGCAGGACACCACTTCGCCGCCGCAATGACGGTTGGGATGGCTGCGTGCCGTCCCTATATGCACAACCGGGACTTGAGGGAGGCCCGCGACGTTCACCAGAGGGGAATGAAGGACCCGTTTCTATGCCACGCCATGGCGCAATTCCCCTGCTTGGCCTTTCGCTGATCGCCCTTCTCCCCGTTCCCACGATGGCGCAGCCGGCGCCGCCGCCCGAGCGGACCATCAACCTGCTGGTCTATGGCGACGATCCCTGTCCGCAGGGCAAGGGCGACGAGATCGTCGTGTGCGCCAGACGGCCCGAAGCCGAACGCTATCGCATCCCCAAGAAGCTGCGGGAGAAGCCTGCGCCGTCCGGCGGCCCTGGCTGGGGCAGTCAGGTGGCGACGATGGAGGCGACGCAGCGGCAGAATCTGCCCAATAGCTGCTCGGTCAACGGCGCGGCCGGCTTTACCGGCTGCACCGCCCAGATGCTGTCGCAATGGTTCGCCGAACGGCGGATGCAGCAAAGCACCGGCGAGCCTTAAGCAGAACCCAATGGCAGCCGTTCGTGTCGAGCATAGTCGAGACACCTGTCCGCGACGTTTCTCGACCTTGGCCTGTCCTGAGCGCCTGCCTTGACAGGCAGTCGAAGGGCTCGAAGCGAACGGATGAAGAGATAAATCACGCGACCAAAGTCCGCATCAAGACAGCGGCCGCACCACCTCAAAAACATCCTCGATGCCCGGCTCGGCGGGGGCGACTTCCCGCTCGGCGGCCTGGCGTGCCCACATGGTGGCGTAGAGGCCATCGGCGCGGACCAGGTCGGCATGGCGGCCGCGCTCGACGATGCGGCCCTGATCCAGCACGATGATCTCGTCGGCATCGACCACGGTCGAGAGGCGGTGCGCCACCACCAAAGTGGTGCGCTTGCGGCTGATATCGCGCAGCACGGTCTGGATCTCGGTTTCGGTGCGGCTGTCGAGCGCGCTGGTCGCTTCGTCCAGCACCAGCACCGGCGGGTCTTTCAGCAGCGTGCGGGCGATGGCGACGCGCTGCTTTTCGCCGCCGGAGAGCTTGAGACCCCGTTCGCCGACGCGTGTGTCATAGCCCAGCGGCAGGCCCATGATGAAGTCGTGGATCGACGCCGCCTTCGCCGCCGCCTCTATCTCCGCCTGGGTCGCACCCTCGCGGCCATAGCCGATATTATAGCCGACCGTATCGTTGAACAGGACCATGTCCTGCGGCACGATGCCGATCGCGGCGCGCAGCGACTGCTGGGCGATCCCGGCGATATCCTGCCCGTCGATCGTCACTTTGCCGCCCTGAATATCGTAGAAGCGGAAGAGGATGCGGGCGATGGTGGACTTGCCCGCGCCCGACGGGCCGACGATCGCCAGCGTCCGGCCCGCCGGCACCGCGAAGCTGACACCGTGGAGGATTTCGCGTTCGGGGTCATAGCCGAAGCGGACATGGTCGAAGCGGACCTCGCCGCCCGCCACATGGAGCGCGGGCGCGCCCGGCGCATCGGCGACCTCGGTCCTTGTGTCGATCAGCTGGTACATCGCCTCCATGTCGATCAGCCCCTGGCGAATGGTGCGATAGACCATGCCGAGCAGGTCGAGCGGGCGGAACAGCTGGGAAAGCAGCGTGTTCACCAGCACCACGTCGCCGGTGGTGAACTGGCCGCGGCTCCAGCCCCAGACGGTATAGCCCATGGCCCCGGCCATCATCAGATTGGTGATCAGCGACTGGCCGATATTGAGCCAGGCGAGGCTGTTTTCCGACTTCACCGCCGCCTGGGCGTAGCGGCGCATGGCGCTGCCGTAGCGCTTCGCTTCGCGATCCTCCGCGCCGAAATATTTGACCGTCTCGAAATTCAGCAGGCTGTCGACGGCATGGGCGACCGCGCTGGTGTCCATGTCCACCATGTCGCGGCGCAACTGGTTGCGCCATTCGGTGACGGTGCGGGTGAACCAGATATAGGCGCCGACCATGATCAGCGTCGCAAGGACCAGTCCGGGGCCGAACTTGACGAAGAAAATGGCGCAGACCGCGACCAGTTCGATGATGGTGGGCGCGATGTTGAACAGCAGGAAATAGAGCATCGTGTCGATGCTCTTGGTGCCGCGCTCGACGATCTTGGTGACGGCGCCGGTGCGGCGGTCGAGATGGAAGCGCAGCGACAGGCGATGGAGATGGACGAAGACATCGTCCGACAGGCGACGACCGGCCTCCTGCCCCACGCTTTCGAAGACGGCGTTGCGCAGATTGTCGAACAGCACGCTGCCGAAACGCGCGCCAGCATAGGCGGCGACCAGAGCGATGGCGAGGCCGGCGGCGGGTTCCAGGCCCGGCGCCATGCGGTCGATCGCTGCCTTGTAGGCGAAGGGCATGGCGAGGCTGACCGCCTTGGCCAGCAGCACCAGCGCCATGGCGAGGACGACGCGGCGGCGCAGCGCGGGCGCGTCGGCCGGCCAGAGATAGGGCAGAAAACGCCGCAAGGTGGCCCAGACGGGCGGGATCGGCAAGGAATCGGGCGTGGATGGCGGCATTTGGGCTTATTTAGTGGCAGAGGCGGTCCGATCCAAGGATGCGGCGATCAGCCTTCCACCTCGGGACATTTGCCGGGACGCGCCTCCTCCTTGCCGCCGCTGAACCAGCGCGTCCGGTCGGCGGCGACGCTTTCGTCAAAATAGCAGATTTCCGCCACACCGTTCTTCGGGTCGACCAGAGTCACCCATTGATGCGGGCCGCAATTATGCGCCTCGCAGGCCCAGGAGGCGACCCGGCCGTCCACCATGGCAATGGGCGTGGCGGGCCCCGCATCCTCCAGCACCCATTTGCGCACCGCCTTGTCGGTGACGGCCGTTTCCACCGCCTTTACCACCGCGGGATCGTCATGCCAGCCGAACGCCCCGACCTTGTCGAAGGGGTAATGGCCGACATAACGGGAAAATGCGTCCGGGGCGGGCGCGGACGCCGCCCCGTTGGCCGCATTGGCGGGCACCGCGGCGTCGGTCGTCGCATCGGTCGCGTTCGCCGCCGTCTTGTTCCCGGCTTTCTCCCCGCCGGTGCAAGCGGCCAAAGCGAGCGGCGCGATCAGCATCGATATCATAAGCGGAGATGTCACAAGCGGACGGGAGGCCATGAACGATCCTTTGCGGTTCAGCGAGCGGATATGGTGCGGTTTTCGCGGCGCGGAGGCAAGAGGCGGGGCGGAAAAGCGATGCCCCGAAACGCCGATCGATGCGGCGGGTCGTGCGCTTCCCCCTTTCCCTTTCCGGCGGAGCGGGGCATGGTAGGATCGACGCGACGCAGTGCGGGAGGCAGGACGGGCGCATGTTCGGGACTTTGTGGAATCGGATTTTCGGAACCAGGGCGACCACCACAGAGCCGCAGACCCATATTCCCCCCTATGATCCGATCGCGGCGCTGCGCGATCAGGTGCGGCGCGACGTGTCCGGCGGCTTTTATGACGAGGACGCCATCCTGACCAACGCGCATGAGGTGTTCGAGGAGGAATTGCCGATGCCGGCGCTGCGCCGCGAGGCGTCGGCGGCGTTGCGGGTCGCGCTGGCCGAGCATCGCGCCGCCGAGCAGGGCTGGACCCACGCCACCGATTGCGACCGGCTGGACGCCGCCTTTGCCGCGCTGGAGGCCGAGGGCGTGATCGCACGGCAGAATTTCACCTGTTGCGGCACCTGCGGCGCATCCGAAATCTGGGACGAGGTCGAGGCGGCGCAGAAGGCCGGCGAACCGGCGGATGGCTATGCCTTTTTCCACATGCAGGACACGGAAAGCGCGATCGAGGGCCATGGCCTCTACCTGAATTACGGCGCCTGCGAGGATGGCGAGGCGGCCGCGATCGCGATCGGCCATCGCATCGTCGAGCAACTGGAGGCCCATGGGCTGGCCACCGACTGGGACGGCAGTCTTGGCCAGCGGATCGGCGTGGCGCTGGACTGGAAGAAGCGGCGCAGCGTCGTGGCGCTGGAGGAGTAAGGCGCGGCGTTTCCGGGCGCGATCTGACGGATGGGCGAAGTTCACGCTGTCGTCGGGCTTTTCGGCCCGAAGCGCTCGTGAAGCGCCTGCAAAGCGCCCCCGAAGCGTCTCCGATGCGTCTCCGATGCGTCACCCGGATACCGCACGCCTTCACCGCCCTGTCGCCGTCGGGGCAGCGTGGGCGCCATGATCGAGGGCAAGCGGACGGGTCATCAACTGGCCATGCAGCGCCAGCGCCTCATCCCAGTCGCGGTCGAATTGCGTGCCGGTGAGACGATGGCGCAGGCGATGTGCGCTGGACGGCGACATGCTTACCGCGCGTGCGGCGTGGCGGACGCTGCCGGTCTGAAGCAGCATGGCGAGAAAGCGCGCCTGCAATGCCGGCGTCCAGCGGGCGCGGCGCCTGGGGGTGGGACGAGCGGGCGGATTGGGGGAAGGAGTCTGTTCCATCCAACAGGATAGATCAGAGGCGACGCGAATAGGAAAGGCGTTTCAGCCGGCGAGATGCTGGCGGAACCAGTCGGCGAGGTCGTGTTCCGAGAGCGTGCCGGCGGCGAGTTCCAGAAAGGCGACCACCAGTTCGGCGTCCGTAGCCGTCAAGCCATAGCCGTTGAGCAGCAGGAAGGTTTCGCTGACGACCGCCGCGATCCGCTTGTTACCGTCGATGAAGGGATGATTGCGCGCAAGGCCATAGGCATAGGCGGCCGCAAGCGTCGCAGCATCCGGCTCGCCATAATGGGCGATCTGTTGCGGCCGGGCCATGGCGCTTTCGAACAGGCCGCGATCGCGCAGCGCGTCGCCACCGCCGCCATGTTCGGCCATCTGTTCGGCATGAGCGGCCTCCGCCACGGCGAGCGTGACCCAGACCCAACTTTCCTGCGCCATTATTTGGCGAGTTCGCGCAGCGCCCGCTTGCGCCGCGCCATCACTTCGCGCGCGGCGGCCATCTGGGCATCGAAATCCGGTTCGGCGGCGGACAGCTCAATGCCGCGCGGCGTGAGCACGACCGACAGGCTGTCGCCTGCGACGGCGTGCAGATGCGCCAACAATTCCTTGGGCAGGATCACCCCGGCGCTGTTGCCGATCTTCGTGATTTTGAGGGGCATGTTCATACAGGGGTTATAACATGGCTGGAGCGCGGTATCAAATGCCCCGATCAATCTGGATCGATCTGATGCCCCAGCCTCGCTCGACGCAGCCGCTCCGCCCAATCGGGCCGACATTGACGAACGCGAATACAGTCCGCCTCGCCGACATGCATCGCCTCCATCATCCGCGACAATTCCTCATCGGTTTCCGGCTGACGGGCGACGTAGCAGTGGGAATAACTGCCGTCTGGCAGCCACGCCAACAGATCGGGCGCCACATCCTCCCAGACACCGCAGGAAATGCAGCATCCATCCTCCACGTAAAAGGTGCCCGGCACATTGGCTGGATGTGGTGGCCGGGGCTTGTAAGCCGAGATTATAGAAGACTGTCGGGTGAACCGCCGAAGCCATTCACCCAACCAGACGCGGATCATCACGACAGCATCTCAATCATGCTCCCGATCGCCGGCGCCCATGTATAGTTCGCGGCCGGTTTCATGATAGAGGGCGCTCATCTGCGCCATGCCCTTTTCCGCTTCCTCCTCGGTGGTGGCCGCAATGAAGGCGTCGGCGGGCTGATTCTGCTTCGCCGCGAAGTCCCTGACCTCTTGGGTAATCTTCATCGAGCAGAATTTGGGGCCGCACATGGAGCAGAAATGCGCGCTCTTGGCGCCTTCGGCCGGGAGTGTCTGGTCGTGATATTTTTCCGCCGTGTCGGGATCGAGCGACAGGTTGAACTGGTCGCGCCAGCGAAATTCGAAGCGGGCGCGGCTGAGCGCATCGTCGCGGACCTTGGCGGCGGGATGGCCCTTGGCGAGGTCGGCGGCGTGGGCGGCGAGCTTGTAGGTGACGACGCCGACCTTCACATCGTCGCGGTCTGGCAGGCCCAGATGCTCCTTGGGCGTGACATAGCAGAGCATCGCCGTGCCATACCAGCCGATCATTGCGGCGCCGATGCCGCTGGTGATATGGTCGTAGCCGGGCGCGATGTCGGTGGTGAGCGGCCCAAGCGTGTAGAAGGGCGCTTCGCCGCACGCCTCCAGCTGCTTGTCCATATTCTGCTTGATCTTGTGCATCGGGACATGGCCCGGCCCTTCGATCATTACCTGCACATCCTGTTCCCAGGCGCGCTTGGTGAGTTCGCCCAGCGTATAGAGTTCGGCGAACTGCGCCTCGTCATTGGCGTCCGCGATCGAGCCGGGGCGCAGGCCGTCGCCCAGCGAATAGGCGATGTCATAGGCCTTCATGATCTCGGTGATCTCGTCGAAATGCTCGTAGAGGAAGCTTTCTTTGTGATGGGCGAGGCACCATTTCGCCATGATCGACCCGCCGCGCGAGACGATGCCGGTAACGCGCTTCGCCGTCATCGGGATATAGGGCAGGCGCACACCGGCATGGATGGTGAAATAGTCGACGCCCTGCTCCGCCTGCTCGATCAGCGTGTCGCGGAAAATGTCCCAGTTGAGGTCTTCGGCAATGCCGCCGACCTTCTCCAGCGCCTGATAAATGGGCACGGTGCCGATCGGAACGGGCGAGTTGCGCATGATCCATTCGCGGGTGTCGTGGATGTTGCGGCCGGTCGACAGGTCCATCACCGTGTCCGCGCCCCAGCGGATCGACCAGACCAGCTTGTCGACTTCGCTGGCGACGTCGGAGGCGACGGCGCTGTTGCCGATATTGGCGTTGATCTTCACCAGGAAATTGCGGCCGATCGCCATCGGCTCGCTTTCCGGGTGGTTGATGTTCGACGGAATGATGGCGCGACCGCGCGCCACTTCGTCGCGCACGAATTCGGGGGTCACATAGTCGGGGATGTCCGCGCCCCAGTCATGGCCGTCGCGGATATATTCCTTGAGGCGCGCGCGGCCCAGATTCTCGCGTTCAGCGACATATTCCATCTCCGGCGTGATGATGCCGCGGCGGGCATAGTGCATCTGGGAGACGTTCATGCCCGCCTTGGCACGGAGCGGGCGCTGCACGACATTGGGGAAGGGCTGCACGCGTCCATTTCTGGATTCCGCCACAGTCGAGACTGTGCCGGTGGCCGAACGGCCCGGCCCCTTGAGGCCGTTATCCTCCGGCTTGATCGCACGGGCGTCATATTCTTCGACATCGCCGCGCGCCATGATCCAGTCGCGGCGCAGCGCGGGGAGGCCCGCCATGATGTCGATCCGCGCATCGGGGTCCGTATAGGGGCCGGACGTGTCGTAGACGCGGACCGGCGGCTCGCCGCTGCCGGGTTCCAGGTCGATCTCGCGCATGGCGACCTTCAGGGGGCCGACATGGATTTTGCGGGAGCCGCGGATGGGGCCTGTTGTTACGCGCATTTCGGTGCGAGCGGGAACATCTGCCATGAGGGTACCTTTCAGACGGAAATGGTGGCGCGGCCGGTGAGGCCGGCGAGGAAGAGAAAAATGCCGAGCAGAAGCGCGATGGTCGCCCAGGCGCGGATGAAGCCGGTGGACCAGTGGCCGATGCGGATGAGCGGTCCCGGCACGGCGAGGAGAAGCGCGCCCTCGATCAGGGCGACATAGGAGATGAGGCTGACGATCACGGCCAGCGGATCGGTCCAGCGGCTGTGGATCATGACCAGCGTGACGCCAACAGCGAAGACGGTGAAGCCCAGCGCCACGACCAGGGCGGGCGAGGCGTTGAGGTCGTCCATCACCGCACGCCAGCGGGCGGGATTGGCGAGGCCGCCAATGCCGATGAGGGTCATGTAGAGGCCCATCGCCTCCGCCAGGCGCAGGGTCAGGATCGAAATCGTGTCCATGGCCGTCTCTCCTCCTCTATGGGCGGAAAGCGGGTGCGGACTGCGGTTCAGACAGGCGCTTCCCTCCCTCCGCCGGTGTCAACCGGATCAGGTTCAACGGGTCGCGGCCACCAAGCCGCCTCTCAACCGTCTGCGGACGGTCCCCCGGGGTCAGGCGGACATAGACGATGCGGGGGGAGAGTTAAAGCCCCTTGCGGCCGAAGCTGCCGGGCGGGCGGCGGACCAGGCCGGTGGGGGCGGTGCGGGCCGGAACCGGCGGCGGAACCAATGGCGGGGCCGGTGGCGGCGAGTCGGGGCGGGGCATGTCGGCTTTGGGCCTGGGGACCTCTGGCGCATCGAATTCCAGCAGCATCGCGGGCACCGTACGCTCGCCACGGTCGGCGCGGCTGTCGCCCAGGAAGCAGCGGGTCGACCGGTCGCTGGCATGATCGCCGATCGTGTCGCCATGGATAATGACCGGGCCGTTGATCAGCAGGTAGCGCAGCACGCCGTTCAGCCGCTCCGCGACCTGCTCCAGCGTGCCGGGCGCATTCCACAATTCCACCTCATAGCCGGTGAAGGGCAGCATCCCGCCGGTCGAGATGGAAATGGCGTCGGCTTCGATCGAATGGAAGGCGGCCCAGGTCCAGAGCGTGATCGGCACTTCGTCGCTGCCGAGGATGCCGATCTGCTGGTAGACGCGATCGACCGGCATGACCGTGCCGACCCCGGCGTTGAACAGGCCGACGCAGCCATGGCGCTTGGCGGCGAGGCCGATCAGCAGGGTCGCGACCTTGGCCACCTGACGCACGGCGAGGAAGTCGGCGGCGCGGGTGTCGAGGTCGACGGTGACGCTGTGATGCAGCCGGTGGGTAGCGATCGTGCGCTTGTCCTCCTCGGTCAGGCCATGGCTGCGCGCCTGCGCCTGGGCGAGGAGATAGGCGGGAAGCGGCGCCTGGCCGGTGTCGAAGCGGATCGTCGCGCCGCGCCCGAGCAGCGCGCCATGGCTGATCCCGGTCTGGCCGACCTGCCAGTCGCCCGCCGGATCGATCGCGCGCAGCCCATCGCCCACCTGCCCCCAGTCGAGGATCAAAGGCTCGCGCGCCAGCAGCACCATGGTCGGCAGCCGGTCGGCTTGCGGCAGCTCATGGGCGAAGGCGGGCGGTTTGGTCAGGCCCATGCCGTCGGCGATCTCGCCCATGCCCTTTTCGTGCAGGATGCGGGCCATGGTTTCGTCCATGTCGCCCAGGCGCAGCGCCTGTTCCTGGCTGAGGCCGCTATAGCGCCCCTCCCCGCGCGGCGAGGCCGTCGCGGCGGGCGCGACCGCGCGGCTGCCCGCGAAGGCGCTGGCGGGGCGGCCGAAATGCGCGAGTTTCTCCAGCGATTCGCCCGCCAGCAGCGCCTTGGCGGCGCGCAGCGTCTCCTCGCGCGAGAGCCAGCCGCCGCCGGGCAGCAACTGGCAGAGCGCGGCGTCGTCCGGCACCATCACCACCGAGGCGATGAGCAGCAGGACGCGATGGGCGATCATGTCATTGTCGGTCGTCGGGCGGCGGATTTCCAGATGCCAGCTATACACCGGCGCGTCACCGGCCAGCGGTTCCGGGCGGGCGAACAGCTCGCAGAAAAGGACGGTGGCATCGGTGCGCCCGGCGATCAGTTGATGGTCGCTCCACTGCGCCATGGTCTTGGCCCCGCCATCGTCCGCCTCCCCGATCTGCCATTTGTAGAGCGGCAATTGTGCGTTCAGCACCTGACGCAGCGGCGCGATAGGGAAGGGAACGGGCTGGGTGAAGACGATGATCGCCACGAAACGCGCCTGCCTGGATAGCCGAGGAGGCGCGTAGCGTAGCGGGCTGGTGTTTAAGATCGGGTTATGACCCCGGTCGTCAGCCCGCCATGGCCGGTTCGATCGCCCCCGTCCGCCAGCGCGCCGCCGCCAGCGCGACGCGATGGCCGAGCGAACGGGCGGTGGCGCGGTCGCCGGTCCGCGGTGTCACGTCGGGGGCGTCATTGGCGGCCTGCGCCATCGCGCCGATGAAGCTGCCGAGGCGGTTTTCCGCGTCGGTCGCGGCGGACAGGTCGTCATTATTGCCCGGATTCTGCCCCGTACCGATCCAGAGCATCCCATGCTGGGCGGCGAAGATGGCGAGGCTGGTCAGCGTGTTGAGCTTGTCGCCCGAAGGAGAGCCGGAGACGGTGAAGGCCGCGCCGAGCTTGTCCTTCCATTGCTTGGTGAAATAGACCCGCGCGCTGGCGTCCATGAACGCCTTCATCGGCGCGGAGACGGTGCCCATATAGGTGGGCGAGCCGAAGATGATGGCGTCGGCGTCGGCGATCCGGTCGAAAAATTCGCCGAACTCCGCCTGCCCGCCTTCGATCCGCAGCAGATCGGCGGTCGCGCCCGCGTCGGTGACGCCCTGCGCGACGTCGCGCGCCAGAACATCGGTGTGGCCGAAGCCCGAATGATAGATGATGGCAACCTTGCTCATGGTCGGTCCTTTATTGCTGTCAGAAGGGTGCAGCCGGCTTGCGAAGGACAAGATGAGAGCATAGGTACTGGAAGTGAAGTACGCACCTTGGAGTAACTATCGATGAGCGGGACAGCCAGCGCCCTGCCGGAATGGGCCGCACGGATCGATCCGTGCGAAGCCAATTGCCCGTCGCGCGAGATATTGGACCTGATCGGCGACCGATGGAGCCTGCTGATCCTACTGGTGGTCGGCCGGGGCGTGCGCCGCAACGGGGAGCTGAAACGGCGGATCGGCGGCATCAGCCAGAAGATGCTGACCCAGACGCTGCGCGCGCTGGAGGCGCATGGGCTGGTGGCGCGGCATGATTTCGCGACCGTGCCGCCGCATGTGGAATATGAACTGACGCCGCTGGGCGTGTCGCTGGGCGATGCGCTGGGGCCGCTGTTCCGCTGGATCGAGGATCATCATGGCGCCGTGGTGCAGGCGCGCGGCGATTATGCCGCGCGCCAGGCGGAGGCGGCGTGACTCCAGACGCGCCGCCCGATCCGTCGACCAAAGCCGGGCGCAGGGCGTTGCGGCATGAGATGCGGATGGTGGCGGTGCGGCCGCGGCGCTGGGGATTGTGGCTGCTGACGGCCGGCGCGCTGCTGCTGGTCTCGCCGTCCGCGCTGGGCATCCACAGCCTGTTCGGCTGGTCGCCGGTCTGGCTGGGGCTGATCGCCTGCCTTGCCGCGCTGCCTCTGCTGATCGCGGGCGCAGTGCTGCGGCGGCGCTATCGACGAGGGCTCCTGATGACGGGCCTGAAAACGGGGGGAAGTGAACGAACATGAAGAAAAGGATGATGAGCTTGGTTTCCGCTGCCCTTTTGACCGGCGCCGGTGCGCCGCCCTCCTCCACGGTTTCCGGCCCGGCCGCTCCGGCCGACGATCCGTTCGTCTGGCTGGAGGACTGGACCGGCCCGCGCGCGATGCAGTGGGTGGAGGCGGAGAATGAGGCCACGGTCGCCGCCTTCCAGAACGACCCGCGCTATGCGGGCTATTACAGGGATGCGCTGGCCATCGCGTCGGCCAAGGACCGGATCGCCATGCCGATGATGATCCATGGCCGCATCTATAATTTCTGGCGCGACGCCGACCATCCGCAAGGCGTCTGGCGCTACACGTCGCAAGCCGATTATGCGACCGACGCGCCGCACTGGACGACGGTGCTGGACCTGGATGCGCTGTCGAAGGCGGAAGGCAGGAAATGGGTGTGGAAGGGCGCGACCATCCTCGACCCCGAGGAAAGGCTGGCGCTGATCAACCTGTCCGACGGCGGCGAGGATGCCGTGACGCTGCGCGAATTCGACCTGGAGATGGGGCGGTTCGTGAAGGGCGGGTTCGACATTCCGACCTCCAAGCAGAATGTGGACTGGCTGGACAAGGACACGCTCCTGATCGCGCGCGATTGGGGAGAGGGCACGATGACCAAGTCGGGCTATCCCTTCGTCGTGAAGCGGCTGAAGCGCGACGAGCCGCTGTCGGCGGCGCAGGAGGTCTATCGCGGCGAGGCCAGCGATCAGGTCGGCACCTTTCCGATGATCCTGTCCGACGGGTCGGGCAACCGCGCCGCCTTCCTCTATCGCGGCGTGACCTTCTTCGGCAGCGAGACCTATCTGGTCGAGCCGGGTGGCGTGAAGAAATTGCCGCTGCCCGCCAAGAGCCAGTTGCAGGGCATGGTCGAGGGGCAGGTGCTGATCCAGACCAGCGAGGCCTGGACCAGCGGTGGCGTGACCGTGCCTGCGGGCGCGCTGGCGGCGGTGCCGCTGAAAGCGCTGCAATCGGGCGAAGCGTTGAAACCGCAAATATTGTTCGCGCCCACGGCGCGCCAGTCGATCGACGGCGTGGCGGCGAGCAGGGGGCATGTGATCCTGGCGATCAACGACAATGTGCGCGGCCGGGTACAGGTTCTGACTCCGGGGACAGCGGGATGGACCAGCAAGCCGGTGGCGCTGCCCGACAATGCCACCATCTCCATCGCGAGCGCGACCGACAAGGGCGACAAGGCCTATCTGAGCGTCGCGGGATTCCTGGCGCCGACGACGCTCTGGGCGATGGATGCGGGCGATCCGAAGCCGGTGCAGGTGAAGGCGATGCCCGCGCGCTTCGATGCGGCGGGGCTGGTGGTCGAGCAATATGAGGCGACCTCCAGCGACGGGACGAAAGTCCCCTATTTCATCGTCCATCGCAAGGATTTGAAGAAGGACGGATCGACCCCTACGATCATGACCGCCTATGGCGGCTTCGAGGTGCCGATGACGCCCAGCTATGCCGCGATCACCGGCAAGCTGTGGCTGGAGCGGGGCAACAGCTTCGTACTCGCCAACATCCGCGGCGGCGGCGAGTTCGGCCCGGCCTGGCATGAGGCGGGGCTGAAGACCAAACGCCAGATCATCTATGATGATTTCGCGGCGGTGGCGCGGGATATCTTCGCGCGCAAACTGTCTTCGCCGGCGAAGTTCGGCATCTATGGCGGGTCTAATGGCGGGCTGCTGATGGGGGTCGAGTTCAACCAGCATCCCGACCTGTGGAACGGGGTGGTGATCCAGGTGCCGCTGCTCGACATGATCCGTTACGAGCAGATCGCGGCGGGCGCTTCGTGGGTCGACGAATATGGCAGCGTGTCCGTGCCGGCGGAGAAGGCGTTTCTGGAGAAGATTTCGCCCTATGCGAATATCCGCAAGGGGGTGAAATATCCCACCCCCTATATCTGGACCACGACCAAGGACGATCGCGTCGGGCCACAACATGCCCGCAAGTTCGCGGCGCGGCTGAAGGATTATGGCCTGCCCTATCATTTCTACGAGGACACCGCCGGCGGCCATTCGGGCGACGCGGACATCGAGCAGGGCGCGCGGTTGCAGGCGATGCAGATGGTCTATTTCAGCCAGAGGCTGGAGGGGGAGTGACGCCCCTTCCCCTTCGGCCGCGCCGCCTGCGAGCGGCGCGGTGGTTCGGGAGCCATTGACCGGACTAGCCGGGAATGTCGCCGGGAATGTCGACGGTCACGCGGCGATTGCGCGCCCGTCCCTGCGGGTCGTCGCCGCCGTCCGCCCTGGCGTTCGCAGCGACGGGTTCCGCCTCCCCGCGGCCCTGGACCCCGAAAGCGCGCCCGTCCATGCCGGGCTGGGCGCGAAGCCAGTCGGCGACCGCCTGCGCCCTTTGCGTGGACAAGCGCAGATTATAGGCCTCTTCACCCTTCGAATCGGTATGTCCCGTGACCGTCACCGTGCCGCGAGCGCCCTGCCGCACGAGATCGGCCGTGCGTTGCAGGTTCGCCTGCGCCGCCGCCGTCAGGACCGCCTTGTCGAATGCGAACAGCGTGTCGGCGGCGATCTGGACGCGGGTGCCGAAATCCGTGCGCTCGACCGCGAAATCGCTGACGATGCCGCTGAGCGCGCTGCTATGCCCCGTGAGCCTGCTGGCCGCGCCGGTCTGGCGCGCAACCGGTCGCGCAGGCGCGGGCGCGGGGTCATCCGGCCCGGAGCGATCGGCCCCGGCTGCGGCTTCCCGCGACGCCTGCGGCCCGGATGCGCCGCCATCGCAGGCGGCCGCGAGCATCAGCAGCGCGAATCCCGGCGCGCGCTTCATCGCGCGAGCGGCACCGCGTCGAACGACCCGGCGCCAGGGATGTTGATCGAGACGGTCTTGGCATTGGCGGAGGGAGCGGGAAATTTGAACCAGGCCTGCACATCCTCGTCCCCTGCCTCGATACGGACCTCGTCCGGTTGGCTGCCACCGAGCGGCGCGGCCATCCACTTCCCGCGGTCATCCTTGAGCACGCCGAGCCGCTGCGACGTGGCGTCATCGACCGCGCTGACCTCATCGATCTTGAAATCCGTGCTGTCGTGCCACCGTCTTCCGTTCGAGCGTGTTCCCGGCGCGGCGCGATAGGTCAGGGTGACGCTCAGAACATCGCCCGTGACATTGGCCCGAAGCAGGTCGACATATCGGCCTTCCGGCCCCGGCTGCGTCTGGATGGGCGTTGTCGCCGGCGGAGCGGATGGCGGCGGCGAAGGCGAAGGCGCGGGGGACGGCGCTGCCGCCTGCCGCGCGACGCCCGCCGCCTCATTCGATGCCGCCTGCTCCTTCTCCACGGAGCAGGCGGCCAGGCTGAACGCGCCTGCCGCCGCCATCATCCACCTTGCTTTGCGCATCATCTCTCTCCGCTATTGTCTGGATCTTGGGCGATCCTGTCGCCATCGGCGACTTTCGTCCACCCGGCTCTTTCCCAGCCGGCATGACGCTGCGGCGAATGGAAGTTGCGAGAATCTTCCCTCGCGCGACAGTTTCGCATTGCATTGCAGCAAAGCGTGGCGTTTGATCCATATATGCTCAAGGCCGCGCTCCATCACCTGACGTCCTACCGCTACAGCCGCCCGATCCGGCTTGGTCCACAGGTGATAAGATTACGGCCCGCGCCGCATAGCCGGACCAAAGTGCCCAATTATGCGCTGAAGATCGAACCGTCGGGCCATTTCCTTAACTGGCAGCAGGACCCGCACGGCAACTGGCTGGCGCGGATCGTCTTTCCAGAGCCAGTCGATCATTTCTCGATCGAGGTCGACCTGCTCGCCGATCTCGACATCATCAATCCCTTCGACTTCTTCGTCGAGCCCTATGCGGAGGATTATCCCTTCGCCTATGACGATCAGTTGAAGACCGACCTCGCCGCCTATTTCGACCTGGAGGATCAGGGGCCGTTGTTCGATGCGCTGGTCGCCGAATATGACGGGCATCGGGGGCGCACGGTCGATTTTCTGGTCGAGGTGAACCGGCGGCTGCAACAGCGGGTCGGCTATGTCATCCGCATGGAGACGGGCGTGCAAAGCCCCGAGGAGACGCTGGACATCGGCACGGGGTCGTGTCGCGATTCCGCCTGGCTGCTGGTGCAGTTGCTGCGGCGGCTGGGTTTCGCCGCGCGCTTCGTGTCGGGCTATTCGATCCAACTGGTCGCCGATGTCGAGCCGTTGGAAGGGCCGAAGGGCGTGACGCAGGACGTGGTCGACCTGCACGCCTGGGCGGAGGCCTATGTGCCCGGCGCGGGCTGGGTGGCGCTGGACGCGACCAGCGGCATGTTCGCGGGCGAGGGCCATATCCCGCTTTGCGCCACGCCCCATTATCGTTCCGCCGCGCCGATCAGCGGCATGGCGGAACCCGCTGAGGTGGATTTCCACTTTGCCATGGGCGTGTCGCGCATCGCCGAGGCGGTGCGGATCACCAAGCCCTTCACCGATGCGCGCTGGGACGCGGTGATGGCGCTGGGCGCCAAGGTGGACAGCGATCTGGACAGTCAGGACGTGCGCCTGACCACCGGCGGCGAGCCGACCTTCGTCGCGGAAAATGGCGGCGAGGCGGGCGAGTGGAATGGCGATGCGGTGGGACCGACCAAGGCGGGCTATGCCGACCGGCTGATCCGCAAGCTGCGCGCCGAGTTCGCCCCTGGGGGCCTGCTGCACCATGGCCAGGGCAAATGGTATCCGGGCGAGAGCCTGCCGCGCTGGGCCTATGCGGTGTACTGGCGCAAGGATGGCGTGCCGCTGTGGCGCGACGCGGACCTGATCGCCCATGACGAGGCGCCCGAGGGCGCGCGGGCGGTGACGGCGGCGGACGCGCAGGCCTTTCTGGGCGCGATGGCGGGCGACATGGGCTTTTCCGCCGACCATATCCATGCCGTGTATGAAGACCCGGCGGTGTGGGCGGTGAAAGAAGCGGAACTGCCGGTCAACACGTCGCCGGAAGCGCCCGAGATCAGCGATCCCGAAGCGCGGGCGCGGATGGTGAAGGCGTTCGAGCGTGGCCTCGACCAGCCGGTCGGCTATGTGCTGCCGGTGCAGCGCTGGCAGACGCAGCAAGCGACGCCGCGCTGGCAGAGCGAGATCTGGCAGTTGCGCCGGGGCAAGCTGTTCGCGGTGCCGGGGGATTCGGCGCTGGGCTATCGCCTGCCGCTGGGATCGCTGCCCCATGTACCGGAATCGGCCTATCCCTATATCCATCCGCGCGACACCAGCGAACCGCGCGGGCCGCTGGGCGACTATCGCGCGCAGGTGAGCGAGGCGGCGACGCGCGAGGAGGTGCAGGCCCAGCGCGTCCAGCGCGTCGGCGAGGTGGAGGGCGGCGCGGCGGCGCAGGAGCGGGTCGAGCAGGTGATCATCGAGGGGGCGGTGCGCACCGCCATCACGGTCGAGCCGCATGGCCATTATCTGTCGGTCTTCCTGCCGCCGGTGCAGACGCTGGAAGATTATCTGGAACTGATCGCGCAGGTGGAAAGGGTCGCCGAGGCGACGCGCATTCCGGTGCGGATCGAAGGCTATGCCCCGCCGCCCGACCCGCGTCTGGACGTGCTGAAGGCCACGCCCGACCCCGGCGTGATCGAGGTCAATGTCCAGCCCGCCGCGAGCTGGGACGAGACGGTGCGGATCACTGAGCGCCTCTATGCGCTCGCCCGCGAATGCGACCTGACCGCCGACAAGTTCATGGTCGACGGCCGGTCGGTCGGCACCGGCGGTGGCAATCATATCGTGCTGGGCGGGCCGAGCCTGGAGGATTCGCCCTTCATCCGGCGGCCCGATCTGCTCAAGAGCTTCATCCTCTACTGGCAGCGGCATCCTTCCCTCTCCTATCTCTTCTCCGGCCTCGTCATCGGGCCGACGAGCCAGGCGCCGCGTATCGACGAGGCGCGGCATGACGGGCTATACGAGCTGGAGATCGCGCTGGCGCAGGTGCCCGATCCGATTGCCGAAGGTGTCGACAGATTGCCGCCGCCCTGGCTGGTCGACCGGCTGTTCCGCAATCTGCTGGTCGACGTGACCGGCAATACCCATCGCACCGAAATCTGCATCGACAAGATGTTCTCGCCCGATGGGCCGACCGGGCGGCTGGGCCTGCTGGAGTTTCGCGGGTTCGAGATGCCGCCCGAAGCGCGGATGAGCCTGGCCCAGATATTGCTGATCCGGGCGCTGACCGCGTGGTTCTGGCGCCAGCCGCAGCAGGGCGGGCTGGTGCGATGGGGGACGGCGCTGCACGACCGATTCATGCTGCCTCATTTCGTCTGGGCCGATTTCCTGGAGGTGCTGGGCGACTTGAAAGGAGCGGGCTACACGTTCGATCCGAACTGGTTCGAGGCGCAGCGCCAGTTCCGCTTCCCCGTCCATGGGCAGGTGGATGCGGGCGGCGTGGGGCTGGAACTCACCCATGCGCTGGAGCCGTGGAACGTGCTGGGCGAGACGGGCGCGATCGGCGGCACGGTGCGCTATGTCGACAGTTCGACCGAGCGGTTGCAGGTGCGCGCCACCGGGCTGATCGCGGGGCGGCACATCGTCGCCTGCAACGGGCGGCAGGTGCCGATGACGCCGATCGCCGTGCCGGGCGAGGGCGTGGGCGGCGTGCGCTACAAGGCGTGGGCGCCGGCCAATTGCCTGCATCCCAATCTGCCGGTCAATGCGCCGCTGACCTTCGACGTGCTGGATAGCTGGAGCGGGCGGTCGCTGGGCGGCTGCGTCTATCATGTCGCGCATCCGGGCGGGCGCAGTTACGACACGCTGCCGATCAACGGCTATGAAGCGGAAGCGCGGCGCAAGGCGCGGTTTCAGGATCATGGCCATACGCCCGGCCCGGTCGACATGCCGCCCGCCGAACTGCCCGGCGAGTTTCCGATGACGCTCGATTTGCGGTTCCGGCATCCGGGCGGGTAAGGATGATCCGGTGGATACCGAAACCCGACTAGACTGGGCGGACGCCTATCTGGCCACCGCGCCCAAGGGCGACCTGTTTGCGGGCGCCTCGCCCGAGATGGCGGCGCGCTGGCGGGCGATGCTGGAGCGGCTGTCCTCTCAGGCGAAGGGCGATCCGGCGACCCTGGCCGATCATGTCGGGCGGCAGGCGGCGGATCTGGGCCTGGCCTTCCGCCTGACCGGCGACGAGGAGGAGCGCGCCTGGCCGCTCGGCCCGGTGCCGCTGCTGATCGGGGCCAAGGAATGGAGCCATATCGAAAGCGGCCTGACCCAGCGCGCGCAGCTGCTGGAACGGGTGATCGCCGACATTTATTCCACCCAGTCGCTGGTGCGCGAGGGCAAGCTGCCCGCCAGCATCGTGACCGGCAGCCCCCATTATTGGCGGGTCGTGACCGGCACGCCGCCTCCCCATGGCCATTTCCTGCATTTCTATGCCGCCGATATCGGGCGCGGTCCGGGTGGCGAGTGGCGGGTGCTGGCGGACCGGGTGCGGACGCCGGTGGGCGTCGGCTATGCGCTGGAAAACCGGCTGGCGCTGTCGCGCGCGACCGGCGACCTGCTGGGCGCGATGAATACGCGGCGGCTCGCGCCCTTCTTCGCCGACCTGCGCCGGGGGCTGGCGGCCGATTGCGCCCGGTCGGACCCGCGCATCGGGCTGCTGACGCCGGGCCGCTTCAACCAGAGCTATGCCGAACAGGCGCATCTCGCCCGCTATCTGGGCCTGATGCTGGTCGAGGGCGACGACCTGATCGTGTCGGACGGGCGGCTGTTCGTGCGGACGATTCAGGGACTGAAGCGGGTCGATGGCCTCTGGCGCTGGATGGACAGCCGCTTCCTCGATCCGCTGGCGTTCGACGGCAAGTCGCGGATCGGCGTGCCCGACCTGTATGACGCCTGCGCGCGCGGCGGGCTGATGGTCAGCAACTGGCCGGGCGCGGGGGTGATCGAATCGCGCGCCTTCGCCGCCTTCCTGCCGCAACTGGCCAAGGCGGTGCTGGGGACGGAGCTGATCCTGCCCAATATCGCGACCTGGTGGTGCGGCCAGCCGCGCGAGCGCGCGCATGTCGAGGCGCGGATGGACAATCTCGTCGTCGGGTCCGCCTTCGACCAGGATGTGGCGGGCCTGTCGGACACGCATTTCACGCCCGGCGCATCGCTGGATGCGGCGCAGCGCGCGGCGCTCAAGGCCGCGATCGCGCGGCGGCCGATGGACTATGTGGGGCAGGAGCTGGTGAAATTGTCCACCACCCCGGCGGTGATCGACGGACGGCTCACCCCCCTGCCCTTCACCCTGCGCATCTTCGTCGCGCGCGACGGCGCGGGCCAGTGGCGGGTGATGCCGGGCGCCTTCGCGCGGCTGGCGGGGCATGGCGATATTCGCGCGGCGCTGATGGGCCGGGGCGACATGTCGGCCGACATGTGCGTGATCGACAGCAGGCCGGTGCCGCCCGACAGCCTTTTAGGCGGCGGTGCGCCCGCCATCCGCCGGATCGGCGGGATGCTGCCGGCCAAGGCGGCGGACAATCTCTTCTGGCTGGGCCGCTATATCGAGCGGGCGGAAATGACCCTGCGCCTGATCCGCGCCATTGCCGGCGGATCGATCGAGGCCGACCTTGGCCCCTCGCTCGCCAGCCCGACCATGGCGCGGCTGGTCGGGCAACTTGCCGCCTGGGGCGCGGTGCCCAGTAATGGCGCGGCGGTCGGGCCGCTCTGCGCGACGGCGCTGGGTGACGCGCGCCAGCCGGGCAGCGTGCGCGCGCTGATGGGCGTGGTCGCCAATATCGGCGAGGGGCTGCGCGACCGGCTGGCGAGCGATTTCTGGCGGCTGGTGCGCCTGCCTTTGCCCCCCTTCGACGGAGCGGTGACAGAGACGTTGCTCGACGCCTCTTCGCGGATGATCGAGCGGATTTCGGCGCTGGCGGGGCTGGCGGCGGAAAATATGGGGCGGAGCGACGGCTGGCGCTTCCACGACATGGGACGGCGGATGGAGCGGGCGATCAATGGTTGCCGCCTGATCGGCCTGTTCGGCGGGGATCAGGCGTCGGACGACGATCTGACCGTGCTGCTCGACCTGATGGACAGCCAGATCAGCTATCGCACCCGCTATCTGGCCGGGCCGGCGCTGGCCCCGGTACGCGACCTGCTGGCGCTGGAGCCGATCAACCCGCGCGCCGTCGCCTGGCAGGCGTTGCGCATGGCCGAGCATGTCGCCGCGCTGCCGACCCTGCGCGCCGACGGGATGCCGGAGGAGCCGAGGCGACTGGCCGATGCGCTGGCGGCGCGGCTGGCGCCGCTGACCGGGGATATGCTGACCATGGCGGATATGGCCGATGCCGAAAGCCGGCTGCTCGCCTTGTCCGACGCGATCGGCCAGCGCTACTTCCTTCAGGTCCGCAAGACGCAGGATGCGGATATTCTCGCATGATCTACCATGTCCGGCATCGCACCCTGCTCCATTATGCCGCGCCGGTGCGGCTGGCGCGCTTCAACCTGCGGCTGAAACCCGCGCCATGGCCGGGGCAATGGACGTCCGACTATGTGCTGAAGGTCGATCCCGTACCCACCATCGTCGAATCGCGGCCCGGCGGCTGGCCGGTCCATGTCGCGCGGCTAGTGATCGAAAGCCCGATCCGGCAACTGACGATCGAAAGCCGCTTTCGCATGGGCGTGCAGGGCGGCGTGATCGCGCCGCAAGATGACGATCCGACGATCGAGGCGGTGGCGCAGGCGGCGCTGGTCGACCGGGACATGGGACCGGCCGCGCCCGCCCATTATCTCTACGCCTCGGCGCGCACGCCGATGCTGGCGGCGATCGGGGAGTGGGTCGGCGCGGGGCTGGCCCCCGACCGGCCGATCGTCGCTGCCGCGCTGGCGCTGGCGCTGCGGATACAGGCGGAGTTCGCCTATCAGTCGGGCGTCACCGATGCGGGGACGCCGGTGGCCGACGCCTTCGCCGCGCGGCATGGCGTGTGTCAGGATTTCGCCCATGTGATGGTGGTGGCGTTACGGCTGGCGGGGCTGCCCGCCGCCTATGTCAGCGGCTATCTGCGCACATTGCCGCCGCCGGGGATGCCGCGGCTGGTGGGGGCGGACGCGATGCACGCCTGGGTGATGCTGTGGTGCGGGCCGACGCGGGGATGGATCGGCTTTGACCCCACCAATGGTTGCATCACCGGCGACGGGCATCTGTTCGTGGCGATGGGGCGCGACTATGCCGACGTCGCGCCGATG
Organism: Sphingobium sp. WR1; assembly: GCF_059693745.1. Lineage (NCBI taxonomy): Bacteria > Pseudomonadati > Pseudomonadota > Alphaproteobacteria > Sphingomonadales > Sphingobiaceae > Sphingobium > Sphingobium sp. WR1. The sequence continues at coordinate 96,196 of NZ_JCATID010000011.1, forward strand.
GACGGGCTGTTCGTCGGCGGCGCGGGCCAGAGCCTGTCGGCGATGGTCGATGTCGCGCCGGAAGAAGAGGAAGAAGTCGCATGATCGCCGCCGTGATTCTGGTCCTGGCGGGCCTTTACTGTTTGGCGCGCGGCGTCATGGACTTGCGGGCGAAGCGCTGGGTCTGGGGCGCGATGGGCATCGCGGCGGGGATCGCGATCATGGCCGCGCCGATCCCGACGCAGGTGCGTGTGGATGTGCCGGCGGGGGCAGTGCGATAAGGGAGTAGCTTATCTTTGATTTATAACTACTTCCGTTCGTTTCGAGCGTAGTCGAGAAACGGATAGAGCAATCCCTGCCTCGTTTCTCGACTTCGCTCGAAACGAACGGTGGTTGGTGTCAATTCACCCGCTTGAACATCAACGGCATACCCGTCCTCGGGCGGATGGTGAGGCGGCTGATAGGTTCGGGCTTGAACCCTGTCGGCACCGTCAGACGATAGCGGCGGACGACCGAGGCGATCACCGTCATCACTTCCTGCTGGGCGAAACCCGCGCCGACGCAGACGCGCGGACCGCGGCCGAAGGGGAACCAGGCCTGTTTCGCCATGTCGGCATTGGCCGGATCGTCAAACCGGTCGGGATCGAAGCTATGCGGGCAGGCCCAATTATCCTTGTTGCGCTGGGTCAGCCAGGGGGCGACGACCAGCATCGCGCCGGCCTCCAGCTGCTTGTCGCGCATCGGCATCGGGCAGGTGACTTCGCGCGGCAGGAAGGAGACGGGCGGATAGAGGCGCAGCGTTTCCTTAAAGATGTTGCGGACCTGCCCCATATCCTTGAGCATTGCGGCGGTCAGCGCGGCGTCGCCCGCCACGTCCGCCACTTCGGCGCGGACCCGGTCCTGAATATGGGCGCATTCGGCGAGCATGTAGAGCGCCCAGGTCATGGTGCTGGCCGATGTCTCATGACCGGCGAGGAAGATGGTCGACACCTGCTCCATCACCTGTTCGCAAGTGAAATGCGTGGCCGTGTCGGGATGCTTCGCCTCGATCAGCGACTGGAGGATGTCGCGCTGCTGCGTCTCGCCACGTGCGTGATAGGCTTCGTAGCGGGCCTCGACGATGGGGCGAAAGACGTCGTGGATGGCGCGGGCGGGTTTGTGCGACCGTTTTTCGAACCAGCCTGCGGGCAGGCCGTAGAGGCGCAGCATGGAGGCGCTGTGGGCGAGCCGCTGAAACTGGCCGAAGGCGGTGTGGATGATGTTGGAGCGCTGCTCGTCCAGCGTCTGGCTGAACAGGGTGCGGAAGATGATGTCGGCCGCGACATGGGTCATCATCGGGTCGATGTCGACGGGCTTGCCGCGGTCCGCCGCGTCGAGCCGGGCGAGCAGGTCATCGGCGGCCGCCACCATCAACGGCATCGACCGGCCGAGCGCAGTATGGGCGAAGGCGGGGTTCACCATGGCGCGCTGGCTTTCCCAGTCCGCGCCATTGGCGGAGAAGACCGAATTGCCGATCAGCGGATCGAGGTTGCGGACCAGTTCGCTATGCTTGGGATAGGCGGTGCCGCCGCGCAATATCTGATCGACCAGCGAGAGTTCGTTGGCGATATACATGGTGCGGCCGGGCAGGCGAATCTCACCCATCTTCATCGTGTAGCTCTTGTCGAAGAGCACATGAATCCAGCTATGCCAGCCGCGCAGGAAGCGCTTGAGGAGGCCGCGCTTCGTCTTGGGCGGCTGCGGATAGGGCGGAGTGAAGCGGTCGGTCACGGGATCGTCCTGAAGGCGGCGACGGCGTCGTCCACGATGCGGCGGCCTGCGGTCAGGCTGATAAAGTCGAGCGGGGAGAGGCGGTCGCCCACGCGCAGATAATCGAAATGCGCCTCATATTTATTCGACCAGCCGCCATGATAATTTTCCGGTGCGTAGAAGAGGTGGAAGCGCGGCGAGAGCATGTCGACGCGGGCGGCATGATGATCCGCGACGAGCCGGAACGGATTGACGTTATAATAGGCCGCGCCGTCGGGTGGGGAGCTGATGTCGACATAGCGGAAGCGCTTGTCGGCGAGCGCGCGCAGATCGTCATGATACCAGGCGGCGTCGCGACGCAGGCCGATGACCGGCACCACCTGCCCCAGGCCCAGCATCACGAAATGATCGGGCAGGCTGCCGCCGCGCAGGACGAGGAGGCGGCGCATCAGGCGCATACCGAGGATCGTGCCCGCGCTGTGGGTGACGAACTGCACCTCGTCCCAGTCGCCGTCCAGTTCCTGCGCGATGCGGGCGGCGAAGCGGTCGAGCCGATCGTCCAGCGCCTCCCCCGGCCCCTCCGCCGCCAGCGCGCCATGATAGGTCATGAAGCGCAGCAGCCAGGGCACGACCAGCTTGGCGAGGAGGCGGCCCGAAAAGAAGGCGCTGACCGCGATGCCGGCGAGCGCTGCGGCCCAGAAGGGCAGCAGCAGCGACAGCAGCAGCGCGGGCGCCAGCGCCAGCAGCAGCGGGATCAGCACCGCCAATATCGGCGGATAGAGGATGGTGATGACCGGCCCCTTGCGCAGACGGCGCATCCGCAGGAAGTCCATGTGCCGGGCATGGCCGGCATAGGCGCGGGCCGCGCGCAGGGCGAGGCTGAGCGGATTGCGAATCCAGACCTTGCCGACCAGATCCTCCCAGCGAAGATATTCATAGGCGGTCGCGACCCCGCCTTCGGGGTTCTCGACCGTCCAGAGCGCGGACACGGCCGCGCCGTCCGGCCCCGCCTGCCGACCGCCCACGGACAGCGGCTCCCCCGTCAACGCGGCATGGCGCGCCGCCTGCTCGCGATAGAGCTGGTGGTAGAAACGAACGCCGCGTGGGTCGAAACCGCCGAGATAAAAGACTTTACGCTTGAACTTTTCCAATAGCATCGCCCTAATCACGCGCATGAGCACGCCCGAACGCGATTACTGCTATTTCATCGACCACCGCAAATACAACCGCAATGTCGGTTGCCGCAAACATGACAATATGTACGGCATCAATGGCGGCGGCAGCGAGCGCGACCGCTGGCGCGCGGACATGATCTTCTACCGCCACATGAAGGCCAATGGCGATCCGATGGCGCTGCCGTCCCTGCTCGCCTGCCTGGCGTTCGGCTGGTTCTGCTGGAACTACCACCCCGGCAAGGGGCTGTGGCGCGGACAATTGTTGCGCCGTTTCGCCAAAGCGCCCAAGTGAGCGGCATGACTGAGTCCAAACATGTAAAGGTCGGTCCGGTGACGATCGGCAACGACCTGCCCTTCGTCCTGATTTCCGGCCCCTGCCAGATCGAAAGCCGCGACCATGCGCTGTTCATGGCCGAGGCGCTGGCCAGGGCGGCGGGCAAAGCGGGTGTGCCCTTCATCTTCAAGAGCAGTTTCGACAAGGCGAACCGGACATCGGTGTCGGGCAAGCGCGGCGTCGGCATCGATGCCGGGCTGGCGATCCTGGCGGAGGTGAAGGCGACGCTGGGCTGCCCGGTGCTGACCGACATCCATGGGCCGGAACAGGTGGAGGCGGCGGCGCAGGCGGTGGACATCCTCCAGATCCCGGCTTTTCTGTGCCGCCAGACCGACCTGCTGCTGGCGGCGGGAAAGACCGGCGCGGTGATCAACGTCAAGAAGGGCCAGTTTCTCGCGCCCTGGGACATGGCGGCAGTGGCGCAGAAGGTCGCCTCCACCGGCAATGAACGCATATTGCTGACCGAGCGCGGGGCGAGCTTCGGCTATAACACGCTGGTCAGCGACATGCGCGCGCTGCCGACCATGGCGCAGACCGGCTATCCAGTGGTGTTCGACGCCACCCATTCGGTGCAGCAGCCCGGCGGGCTGGGGTCCGCTTCGGGCGGGCAGCGCGAATATGCGCCGCTGCTGGCGCGCAGCGCCGTGGCGGCGGGCGTCGCCGCGATCTTCGCCGAGGCGCATGACGATCCCGACAATGCGCCGTCGGACGGGCCGGTGATGCTGCCGCTGGAATGGGTCGGGCCGATGCTGGAAAAGCTGGTGGCGATCGACGGTGTGGTGAAAGGGTAACTGCTTCCGTTCGTTTCGAGCGCAGTCGAGACACGCAGGTATCGCGCTATAGTCGGATGACATTTGTTTGAATCGTCATTGCGAGCGAAGCGAAGCAATCCATGGGAGCGCCAATGGATTGCTTCGCTTCGCTCGCAATGACGGCTGGATCAATGTGAAGTCATCATACTCCAGGGCTTCTCGACTGCGCTCGAAGCGAACGGAGGTTGTAAATCAGGGCCGCGTCTGGCCGGTGCCGCGCACGATCCACTTGTAGGTCGTCAGCCCTTCGAGCGCGACCGGGCCGCGGGCGTGGAGGCGGCCGGTGGAGATGCCGATTTCCGCGCCTAGCCCGAATTCGCCGCCATCGGCGAACTGGGTGGAGGCGTTCCACATCACGATCGCGCTGTCGACGGCATTGAGAAAATGCTCGGCCCTGTCCACGTCCTGGGTGATGATCGCGTCGGTATGATGGCTGGCATGGGCGGCGATATGGGCGATCGCGTCCTCCATGCCGTCGACCAGCCGGATCGACACGATGGCGTCGAGATATTCGGTGTCCCAATCCTCGTCCGATGCGGCAGTCACGCGCGCGTCCATCGCCTGCACCGCCGCGTCGCCGCGCACTTCGCACTGCGCGTCGAGCAGCGCCTGCACCAGCGCGGGCGCGTCGGGAAAAGCGCGGTCGATCAGCACGGTTTCGGTCGCGCCGCAAATGCCGGTCCGGCGCATCTTGGCGTTGACCACCAGCGTCTGCGCCATGGCGGGGTCGGCCGCGCCATCGACATAGCTGTGGTTGATGCCGTCGAGATGGGCGAGCACGGGCACGCGCGCCTCTTCCTGCACGCGCGCAACCAGGCTCTTGCCGCCGCGCGGCACGATCAGGTCGACAAACTCGGCCGCCCTGAGCAGCGCGCCGACCGCCGCGCGATCGGTGGTGGGGACCAGTTGCACCACCTCGGCGGGCAGGCCGGCGGCGACGATCCCCTCGACCATGGCGGCGTGGATGGCGCGGTTGCTTTCCTTCGCCTCGCTGCCGCCGCGCAGGATCACGGCATTGCCCGCGCGCAGGCAGAGGGCGGCGGCGTCGGCCGTCACATTGGGGCGGCTTTCATAGATGATGCCGATCACCCCCAGCGGCACGCGCACGCGCGAGAGTTCCATCCCGTTGGGGCGGACTTGCCGATCGATCACGCTGCCCAGCGGATTGTCGAGGCTGGCGACCTGCTCCGCGCCCGCGGCGGCGGCGGCGATCCGGCCCTCGTCCAGCTTCAGCCGGTCGAGCATGGCGGGCGACAGGCCATTGGCGGCGGCATTGTCCATATCGCGGGCATTGGCGGCGATGATCGCCGGCGCCTGATCCCGCAGCGCCTGCGCGGCGCGGCGCAGGGCGTCGGCCTTCTGCGCGTCGCTCGCCCGCGCGATCAGGGCGGCGGCGCGGCGCGCGCGCGCGCCCAGCGCCGCGATCAGCATTTCGGGGGTCTGGGTCAGGTCGTTCATCAAGGGTCTCGCCATCCAATCGGGCGGCGGCTTAGCATGAAAGCGGGGGAAGCCAAAGGGGTGCGACCGGAAGCGCCCAGCGCCGGTTTGTGCCAGCGGCCGAACCACGGGTCGCATATGATCCGGCCGCCGGCAAGCGGCCGATGCCGCCTCGCTCACCGCTAATCGAACGGCGCGCGGCGCGCATACCCCAATCGAGGTAAGGTGAAAAAAATTCCGGCCGGAAATCCCTGATTCGCGTGGCGTTTTCGCGTCGATGTCGCCCCTGTTCCAAGGGACAGGGTCAATGACTGAGCAGGCCGACCAGCCGGACCAGTTGCGATTCCCGATTGCAGCCGGTTTTTTCATAGACGCTGCGCAGCTGCACCTTGAGCGTTCCGACGGACACGCCGCGCGCCGCCGCGATTTCCGGCCGGGTCTGGCCCATCGCCAGCCGGATGGCGATGTCCGCCTCCGCCGGGGTCAGGCGGAAGCTGCGCATCAGCAGTTGCACATGCCGGTCGGTCGGCGCGCCGACCCGCGCGATGGCGATCGCGCGGGGGGCGAAGGGCAGCGACCAGGGCCGCGCGGGCAAGGGATGGAATTCCAGCATGATGGCGACGCCGCCGCCTTCATCGGCCAGCGCGACAGGATCGGCGGGCTGGCCGGGCCGTTCGATGACGCTGCGCACCGAACGGAGGATGGCGCGGCTTTCGTTCGGCCGGTCGCTGGCCAGCCAGCCATCGACGATGCGGATCCGGCTGGAGGTCAGCAGGGCGTCGGCGCGCGGGGTCATGCCGCCGACCCGACCGGTGGCGTCGAGCAGCCAGCAGGCCCGGTCCATCGCCTCGAAAGTGCCAGCCAGCAGGGCGAAACCCTGTTCCTCGATCGCCTTCTGCAACCGCACCGCCGTGCGGGCATGGCCGGCGATGGCGGCGAAGACGGCGCGCTCCTCTTCGCCGGTCCGGCCATCCTTGCTGTCGCGCAGCAGGGCGAGACCGATCATCGACGCGCGATCGGCCACCAGACGGGTATGGCAGCCGTCGAAAATGTCTAAGTCCGAGCAGAGGTCCAGATAGTCGTCCGCGCGCAGGTTTTTCCGGGCAATGTCATAATGGGCTTCATGGACGATGTCGGGCCTTCCGGGGACAAGGTCGGCGGCGATGCGGAAATTGAGGTCCGGCGTGTGCTGGTCGATGGCCGCCGAGCGCGCGATGACGCTCTCATCTATGTCGCTGATCCAGTTGAACGCGGCCGCGCCCGGCCCGAATCCGATCAACTGGCCGTGACGCGAGCCGGTGGCCCGGGCCATCGCCTGGATCGCATCGCCCCATAGATGCGGTTCCAGCGCAGCGGACAGGAACAGGTCCGCCCATGCGTCATTTTTCATGGCTGATGATGCCATCGCCGATCCCCCCAATCCCCGACCCATGGGTCGCGCAACTGGGGGAAGGAGTCAAATGAAGAGAGGTTTCAGAAGGTTAATTCAACCGAAAGGTTAATCTGAATCAGAAATCAGGCCGCCTGGGCCAGAATTTCCTCCTTCACGGCGCGCACCATGCGGCAGGGCGGGATGTTGCGCCATTCGAGTCGGTCGCTGACATCGCCGAAGACCGGATCGAGCAGACGGCGGACATAGCGCGAATATTGGTAGATCAGAAACTCGCCGCCCGGCCGCAGCGCCGCACGGGTTTCGGCGCAGATCGCGGTTCCCACGCCATCGGGCAGGGTCGAGAAGGGAATGCCCGAAAGGACATAGTCGGCCTGACGATGGCCCGCTTCCCGCACGAAGCGGCGCACGTCCACGGCCGAGCCATGGACCACGCGCAGCCGCGGATCGTCGATCTGCGCTTCCAGCCAGGCGACGAAGTCGAGATTGAGGTCGATCGCGAGCAGCGTGGCGTCGGGACGCAGCCGTTCCAGGATCGGGCGGGTGAAGGTGCCGACGCCCGGCCCATATTCGACGAACAGGCGGGTGCGGTTCCAATCGACCTGTTCCAGCATCGCATCCACCAGCGCCTGCGACGAGGGGATGATCGAGCCGATCATCCCCGGATGCTTCACGAACTGGCGGAAGAACATATTCCACTGGCTGAGGAAGGAAGCGCCCGTGGCGTGCGTCGGAAGTATTTTCTTCTTATTTTTGAATGGAGTAGAGGCCATCAATTTCCGCCTGTGTGACTGTCCGTTTCGGCGTCGCAAAATTGGCGCCTGCTGGCAAGCGGCTTTGCGCGCCATAGGACAGGAACGCGCGGACGGCGGATGGGTTCAATCCGCCGCCCGCGCGTCCCGATCAGTCGCGCTTGCGCAACATGCCGGGCGACACGAAGCCGATCGGATCGACCTGCAACGCACTCTGCTTCAGCGTCGCCTGGATCTGCTCATATTCGCGCTCCATCTCCGGCGTGACGGAGGCGCGGGTTTCCTCCAGCGCCGCGTCGAAATGCGCCATGGTGACGGCCTCGACATTGAGCGACTGGCGCAGCGCGAGCAGACCGGCGCGACGCGACAGGTCCTCCAGATCGGCGCCGGTGAAACGCTCGGTCCGTTCCGCCAGCGCATCCAGGTCGACATCGTCGGCGAGCGGCATCTTCTTCGTATGGATCGCAAGGATGCGCCTGCGTCCGCCCTGGTCGGGAACGGGGACATAGATCAGCTCGTCGAAGCGGCCCGGACGCAGCAGCGCCGGATCGACCAGCGTCGGCCGGTTGGTCGCGCCGATCACGACCACCGATTGCAGTTCCTCCAGCCCGTCCATCTCGGCGAGGATGGTGTTCACCACCCGCTCCGTCACCGCCGGCTCGCCCAGACCCCCGCCGCGCGCGGGAACCAGGCTGTCCAGTTCGTCGATGAAGATGACGGTCGGCGCCACCTGCCGTGCGCGGGCGAAGAGGCGGGCGATCTGCTGCTCGCTCTCGCCATACCATTTGGACAGGAGGTCGCTCGACTTGGTGGCGATGAAATTGGCCTGCGCCTCGCGCGCGACCGCCTTGGCCAGCAAGGTCTTGCCGGTGCCCGGCGGGCCATAGAGCAGAAAGCCCTTGGCCGGGCGGATGCCGATGCGGCGGAAGGCGTCGGGGTCCTTGAGCGGCAGTTCCACCCCTTCCTTGAGACGCATCTGCGCATCGTCCAGGCCGCCGATATCGGACCAGCCGATATTGGGCGCCTGCACCATCACCTCACGCATGGCCGAAGGCTGGACGCGCTTGATCGCGGCCATGAAATCCTCGCGCGTGACGGAGAGTTCCTCCAGCACGTCGGGCGGGATCGTTCCTTCCTCCAGGTTGAGGCGCGGCATGAAGCGGCGGACCGACTCGATCGCCGCCTCACGGGTGAGCGCCGCCAGGTCCGCGCCGACGAAACCATAGGTCATGCGCGCCAGTTCGCTAAGGTCGACCCGGTCGCCCAGCGGCATACCGCGGGTGTGGATGCCCAGTATCTCGCGCCGGCCGCGCTCGTCGGGGACGCCGACGACGATCTCGCGGTCGAAGCGGCCGGGCCGGCGCAGCGCCTCGTCGAGGGCCTCGGGTCGGTTGGTCGCGGCGATGACGACCAGGTTGGTGCGCGGCTCCAGCCCGTCCATCAAGGTCAGCAACTGCGCGACGAGGCGCTTTTCCGTCTCGCCGGTCACATTGCCGCGCTTGGGCGCGATCGAGTCGATCTCGTCGATGAAGAGGATCGACGGCGCGGCCTTGGCGGCTTCCTCGAAAATCTCGCGCAGCTTCTTTTCCGACTCGCCATAGGCCGATCCCATGATTTCGGGGCCGTTGATCAGAAAGAATTCAGCCTCTGATTCATTGGCGACGGCGCGGGCAAGGCGGGTCTTGCCGGTGCCCGGCGGGCCATGGAGCAGCACGCCCTTGGGCGGATCGACGCCCAGCCGCTCGAACAGTTCGGGATAGCGCAGCGGCAGTTCCACCATCTCGCGCAGCTGGTCGATCGTGTCGGCCATGCCGCCGACATCGTCATAGGTGACGTCGGCGCGGCGCGCCTCGCGCGGTTCCTCATATTCGGCGCGCAGCTCCACCTCGGTCTCGGCATCGATATGGACGATGCCCTTGGGCGTGGTCGACACGACGATGAGGCGGATTTCCTGAAGCGCATAGGCGGGCGCGGCGAGCATCTGGCGCAATTGGGGCGGCATGTCGCCGGGCGGCACCTGTTGCTGCCCTGCGGTGGCCACAACATCGCCCGACGTAAGCGGCCGCTGGAAGAAAACGCGCTTCAACGCATCGGGATTGCCCTGAAGCCGCAGGTTGTTTTGTGCAGGTGCGAACACGACGCGCTGGGCCGCGCGTGTCTCTACCCTGGCGATCTGGACGAAATCGCCGGACCCCACGCCGGCATTGGCGCGCTGCAAACCGTCTAGGCGCAGCACATCCAGCCCCTCATCTTCCTTATAGGGGCGCACCACCCGCGCGGGGGTGGGCCGCTTGCCCACAATCTCGACCACATCGCCCTCGCTGAGGTGCAGTTCGGCCATCACCGCCAGCGGTAATCGCGCAAGACCGCGCCCTGCATCCTCGGGCCGCGCGTTGGCGACCTGTATCCTGCGTCCTGTCTTTTCCTGATCGGTCACGAGATGTCCCCGTCTTTATCACTCCGTAACGAGATAGGGAACGCAGCCGCCGACGGAAAGACCCCGCGGCAACGATCGGCCGGGACAAAAAAAGGGCCGGCCCGAAGGCCAGCCCGAAAGTTTTTAGGAGAGGATGCCTGAAAGGCCCCTTCTATGTGCGCTGCGGCGCAATTTTTTGCAAGTGCGAAATGATTCGGCGCGTTGCAAAAATTGCATCTTGCCAATTCCGGCTTTTTCCTGCTCATTACGCTCAGGATGCTTGGAACCGGAACGCACACCGTTCGATAAATAGAATTGACGCGGCGCAGCGGATCGGCTTCGGATTTTTGACATATTATGCGCAGATTGCCGCCCCTAACGGCCCTGGAGGCCTTTGTTCAGGTTGCCCGCCTTGGCTCGGTCAAGGCCGCCGCGGAAGAACTCGCGCTTTCGACTCCGGCGCTCAGCCGCCGCGTTCAGGCGCTGGAACGCTTCATCGGCCGGCCCCTGTTCGACCGCAAGCATCAGGCGTTGGAGATCAACGCCGACGGCCAGCGGCTGCTCGACGACATCGCCCCGGCCCTCGATTCTCTGAGCCAGGCGCTGGAGAATATTCAGAGCGGCGGCAACCAGCTGCGGCTGCGGCTGGCGGTCATGCCGCTGTTCGCAACCCAGCGCCTCTTTCCGCATCTGGGCCAGCTGCGGCAACAGCATCCGCAACTCCATATCGATATCGAAACGACGCCCTATGCGGTGGCGCGCCTGGGCGAAGGGCTGGACGCGGCGATCGTGCTGATGGCCAAGGACATCGATTCGACGCTCTATGCGCATGAGCTGGACCATGAGGAAGTCTATCTGATCGGCCGGCGCCAGTTGCTGGAGGGACCGCACGCGCTCAACGCGCCCGAGGAACTGACACAGCATACCATTCTGCTCCACCGCGACATGGCCCTGTCCTTCGATGCGTGGAAGGAGGCCGCGGGCCTGCCGGACCTCCAGCCGCTCGCCATCGACAATTATGATTCGGGCCAGTTGATGCTGGAGGCGGCGGCGCAGGGGCTGGGCGTGGCGGTGATGCACGCCAGCCATTTCGAACAGGCCAACGACCCGCGTCTGGTGCGGCTGTTCCCGATCCACGTCGACAGCCCCTATCGCTATTTCTTCGTCTGCCGCCCGCGCGCGCTTCAGACGCGGGCGGTGCGCATCTTCCGCGACTGGCTGGTGGCGGCCGACATATGAACGGCGGGGCGCTCGCGATTCTTTACAGGCGCGGCCTTAACCTTGTTTCGCTGCCGTCGTTATAGCGGACATGACCGGGGCAATGTCTTCATCCGCAAGTTCGCAACACGGACTGACCGACCGTCTGGCACGCTGGGCCAGGGGTTTTTCGGGCAAGGGCGACGAGGAAGACGAGCCAGGGACGGAGCAGCGCCCGCGCAGCGGCGGCGCCGCCAATCGCGAGGTCAACCGCCGCCGCCAGCTCTATGCCGATATCGGCGATTTCCTCTTCGCCCATGATCTGGACCTGACGCCGATCAACTTCAGCGTGGCGCTCGACTATCTGACCGGCGCCAATATCGGCGTGGAAAAGGCGATCCGCGCGGTGATGATGGAGCGCGGCACGATCACCAACAGCTGGATCGAATCGATCGCCGCCGAGCAGCGCACCGACGAGATCACGCCTGAATCGCTCTCCTCAATGCTCGACAAGGTCGAGGAAAATCTGGACCAGTTCACCGGCCTGATGCATGAATCGCGCAATTCCGCCAAGGATTATGGCGCCGCGCTGCAAGAGCAGGCGAAGGATCTGGCCGCCGGGGGCGACAGCGAATCCATTTTGTCCCGTCTGGTCGGCCTGACCCGGTCGATGGTGGAAAAGACGCGGCAGGTGGAAAGCCAACTGCGCGAGAATCAGAAGCAGACCCAGGCGCTGAAATCGAGCCTGGAAAGCGCGCGCCGCGCGGCCGAGCACGACCATCTGACAGGCCTGCCCAACCGCCGCGCCTTCGAGGGCGTGCTGCGCGACGAACTGGCGCTGGCGCAGGAACAGCAGGAAGCGCTGTCGGTCGCCTTCTGCGACATCGACCATTTCAAGCGCATCAATGACACCCACGGCCATGATACCGGCGACCGGGTGCTGAAGTTCGTCGCCGGGCTGCTGGCCAAGATATCGGACGACCATTGCCATGTCGCCCGCCATGGCGGCGAGGAGTTCGTGATGCTGTTCCGCGGCAAGACGGCGGCCGAGACATGCGAAGCGGTGGACGGCGTGCGCGAGGACCTAGCCAACCGGACCCTGGTCAACCGCACCAATGGCGAACGGATGGAGCGGGTGAGCTTTTCCGCCGGCGTCGCCAATGTGCTGGCCTATGACGATCCGCGCGCCGCGCTCAAAGCCGCCGACCGCGCGCTCTATCTGGCCAAGGAGCATGGCCGCAACCGGGTCTATCTGGCGGCGGAGACGGATTGAAGGGCGGCATAGAACCCCTCCTGCAAGCGAGACGGGTTCGCCTTAGAAATCGGGCTTTTCATAATGAGGCGGAGGCGTGATGACCTCCATCCGTTCCGACAGCAGGGGCCGGAAGGACGGGCGCGACTTGAAGCCGGCATACCAGCGCCGCACCGGCTCATGCCCGGCCCAGTCGATGCCGCCCAGATAGTCCGCCACCGACAGATGCGCCGCCGCCGCGATATCGGCCAGGCTGAGCGTCGCGCCCGCCATCCAGCTGCGATGGTCAAGCAGATAATCCATATAGTCCATATGGACGTTGGCGCGCTTCATCGCCTCACGCAGGACGCGCGCGTCGGGCGAGGCACGCTCGACCAGCCGCTTCTTCATCCGCTCGTGCAGCAGGGGGCCGACGACATCGCCGTAGAAATTCTGGTCGAAGAAGGCGGTCAGGCGCCGCACCTCCGCCCGGCCCGCCGCCGTGCCGGAGATGAGCGGGAATTTCTCCACCGTCTCCTCGAAATATTCGCACATCGCCTGGCTGTCGATCAGGGTGATGCCGCGTTCCTGATCGACCATCACCGGCGTCGTGCCGGCCGGATTGAGGTCGAGAAACTCGTCGCGCATCGTCCAGGGGGATTCGCGCACCAGATCATAGCCGATCCCCTTTTCGCCCAGGAGAAGCCGGACCTTGCGGGAAAAGGGACAAAGCGGGAATTGATAAAGAAGCCACATAGAGGATTCCTGTTAGGCGCGACCAGGCAAAGGGGAAAGCGGCAAATTGCGGAAATGAGACACACCGGCTTCGGCGATATTCTTCAAAAGAAGGACGTCAAACGGCATGGACCTCGCGCCCGATCGCGCTAAGTTGAAAGGGAAGAGGCTGCACCAACAGTTTCGCTACGGAAAGGATGCCTGATGTCTGACGATTTCTTCCCGGTGCCGGACGGCTGGGCCAATGGCTCGCTGATGGACCGTGCCGGCCGGGAAGCTGATTATGCCCGCTCGATCGAGGATTCCCATGCCTATTGGCTGGAGCGGGCGCAGCGGCTGGACTGGGTGAATTTTCCCACGAAGACCAATGAAAGCAGCTTCGCCGAAGCCGATTTCGGGGTGAAATGGTTCAGCGACGGGGTGCTGAACGTCAGCGCCAACTGCATCGACCGGCACCTGGCCGAAAGGGCCGACCAGACCGCGATCATCTGGGAACCCGATTCGCCGGATGCGCAGCCGCGCCGCTACACCTATGCCCAGGTGCATGAAGAGGTGTGCCGCCTCGCCAATGTACTGAAGGCGGCGGGCGCGAAGAAGGGCGACCGCATCACCATCTACCTGCCGATGATCCCGCAAGCGGCCTTCGCCCTGCTCGCCTGCGCGCGGATCGGGGCGATCCACAGCGTCGTGTTCGGCGGCTTTTCGCCCGACGCGCTGGCCGGGCGCATCCAGGATTGCGATTCGACCCTGGTCATCACCGCCGACGAAGGCCGCCGGGCGGGCAAGAGCGTCCCGCTCAAGGCCAATGTCGACGCCGCGCTCCAGCAGTGCACGAGCGTGAAGCAGGTGATCGTGGTCAAGGCCACCGGCGGCGCGGTGACGATGAAGGACGGCCGCGACCACTGGCTGCATGAGGAAGCGGCGAAGGTATCCGCCGACTGCGCGCCCGAGCCGATGAACGCCGAAGACCCACTGTTCATCCTCTACACCTCCGGCTCCACCGGCAAGCCCAAGGGCGTGCTGCATACGACCGGCGGCTATCTGCTCTGGGCCAGCCTGACGCATGAACTCTGCTTCGACTATCGGCCGGGCGACATCTACTGGTGCGCGGCCGACATCGGCTGGGTCACGGGGCACAGCTATATCGTCTATGGCCCGCTGGCCAATGGCGCGACGACGCTGATGTATGAAGGCGTCCCCAACTATCCGACGCCGAGCCGCATCTGGGAAGTGGTCGACCGGCATCAGGTGCAGACCATCTTCACCGCCCCCACGGCGCTGCGTGCGCTGATGAAGGAGGGCGACGATTTCGTGCGCTCCACCAGCCGCAAGTCGCTGCGCCTGCTGGGCACGGTGGGCGAACCGATCAATCCCGAGGCGTGGCGCTGGTATCATCATGTCGTGGGCGAGGACCGCTGCCCCATCATCGACACCTGGTGGCAGACCGAGACGGGCGCGGCGATGATCGCGCCGACACCGGGCGCCACCGACCTGAAGCCGGGTTCCGCCACCTTCCCCATGCCCGGCGTCGTGCCACAGATCGTCGATGGCGAGGGCCATGTTCTGGAGGGCGCGACCGAGGGCAATCTGGTCATCGCGCAGAGCTGGCCGGGGCAGATGCGGACCGTCTGGGGCGACCATGAGCGTTTCTTCCAGACCTATTTCACCACCTTCCCCGGCAAATATACGACCGGCGACGGGGCGCGGCGCGACGCGGACGGCTATTACTGGATCACCGGCCGGGTCGACGACGTCATCAACGTGTCGGGCCACCGCATGGGCACGGCCGAGGTCGAAAGCGCGCTGGTGCTGCATGAAAGCGTGGCCGAGGCGGCGGTGGTCGGCTTCCCCCACGACATCAAGGGCCAGGGCATCTACGCCTATGTGACGCTGAACAGCGGCGAGGAGGCGAACGACGCGCTGCGCAAGACGCTGGTGCAATGGGTGCGGACCGAGATCGGCCCGATCGCCACGCCCGACGTCATCCAGTTCGCGCCGGGCCTGCCCAAGACCCGGTCGGGCAAGATCATGCGCCGCATCCTGCGCAAGATCGCCGAGGGCGAGGTGTCGGCCCAGGCGCTGGGCGACACCAGCACGCTGGCCGATCCGTCGGTGGTGGATAATCTGGTCGCCAATCGTCAGGGTTGATGGATCGCAGGCGCTGGCGATCCGTTGATGGGCAAGCCGCGGCCGTCGGGCAGGATGGTCGTGGCCTTGCGAAAGACATCCGAAAAGGAGAGCCCATGGCCCGTTACACCCGTGTCGCCCGCGCCCTGCACTGGGCGATCGCCGTCCTGATCCTGACGAATTTGTGCATCGGTTTCACCCATGATGCGCTGCCCAGGGACTGGGCGGTCATACCGGTGCACAAGTCGATCGGCCTGACCGTGCTGGCGCTGACGCTGGTGCGGATTATCTGGCGGTTGACCCATCGCGCGCCGCCCCTGCCCGCCGCCATGCCGGCCTGGGAAAAGGGCGCGGCGCATCTGACGCACTTCGCCTTCTATGCGCTGATGCTGATCCTGCCGCTGTCGGGATGGATCATGTCTTCGGCGGTCCCGCGTCCGCTGAACTGGTTCTTCCTGTTCGACGTGCCGAAATTCGCCGTGGCCAAGGGCGATGCGATCGTCGGCCTGTCGCGCGGGGCGCATGAGCTGCTGCCCTGGCTCTGGGCGGCGCTGATCCTGTTGCATGTCGGCGCGGCGCTGCGCCATCATTTCGTGCTGAAGGACGATATATTGCGGCGGATGCTGGGATAGCTTGGGGCTTTCGCAGCGCGCATATCCGCCTATATGAGCGGCATGACCGACATGCCGCTACTCGCTGACCTACAGGAAGAATATGAATTTCTGGACGCGGACGACCGCTATCGCCTGCTGATCGACCTGGGTCGCAAGCTGGACGCGATGCCCGATGCGCTCAAGACCGACGCGACCCTGGTGCGCGGCTGTTCGGCGGCGGTGTGGGTCTATCCCACCATGCTGGAGGATGGGCGGCTGCATTTCCTGGCGGACAGCAATGCCGCCATCACCAAGGGGATCATCGCGCTGGTGCTGCTGACGGTGCAGGACCGCGCGCCGGCCGATATCGGCGCAACCGATATCGAGGGCGCGCTGGCGCCCTTCGACCTGAAAAACCAGCTCAGCTCCAACCGGACCCAGGGCATTCCCAACATGATCGCCCTGATCCGCGAGACGGCCGGCCGCTACCGCGGCTGACGCTGCAACCTGGATCAAGGCCGGCGCGTTGTTTCCCTTCAAGGAGACAAGATATGCGTCACATCATCGCCCCGGCCTCGATCGCTTTAGCCGCGACAGGCCTGTTGGCCGCCTGCTCCTCCGGCGATAAGACCCAAGGACCGACCCAACGCGAGGAGATCGGCCAGGTCTGGAAATATGAGGGCGGGCAAGGCGCCAGGGCCAAGCTCGCCTATATCGGCAGCGCCAACGCCGTGCAGACCATGACGGCGTCCGACACCTTCTCCGTCCTGCTGGTCCAGCCGATGAGCAATGGCGAGAAAATCGTCACCGTGAAGCTGGTCGGCGCGCCCTTCCGCTGCGATATGTCCGACTGCGCGGTCAGCGCGACCGGCGACGACGGCAAGACGCACCGCTGGAAAGGACGGCTGACGACGACCGACGACGGGATCGAGATCGCGCCGTCGCAAAAAGCCTATGAGGTGATCGCGGCGTCCAAGGCGGTGAAGGTCGATCTGGCGACCGGACCGAAGGACGAAACCACGGCCTTCCAGTTCAATGTCGCGGGGCTGGATCTGCCGAAATAGCGGGCGCGCGCACCCCGGTACGGTTGCGGCGCGCCAGCGCGCGCTTGAGCGCGGCCGGATGCGGCGCGACCAGAAAGCCGAAGCTGACCGTGCCCTCCTTCGTCTCCACCGCATGATGGAGGCGATGGGCCTGGACGATGCGCTTCATGTAGCGCGAGCGCGCGACATAGCGGTGCCTGACCCGCTGGTGGACGATGACGTCGTGGAAGCCCAGATAGATGGCGCCATAGGCGGCGATCCCGGCGCCACAGGCGGTCGCCCAGCAGCCCCAGCCCCATTGCACACCGCCCAGCAGCAGCAGGATGGAGGGCATGGCGAAGATCACGAAATAGAGATCGTTCGCCTCGAACCAGCCAGTCCGTGGCCGGTGATGGCTGGCGTGCAGAAACCAGCCGGGGCCGTGCATCACCCAGCGGTGCATGACATAGGCGAACCCCTCCATCGCGGCAACGGTGACGGCGAAGACCAGCAGCAGGGCAATGGGCGACATGGGACCATTATAGGGGGGCGCGGGCGGCGGTGCGACCCGTAATAGCCCCCGGAACGCGAAAAGGCCGCGATCCCCTTGCGGACATCGCGGCCCCGCTCACCCCCGAAAGCAATGCAGGTCAGAAGGAGGCGGTGATCGATCCGACGACGCCCGCCTTGCTGATATTGTGGCCGGCCGGCGAATAAAGCGACTTGTCGGTGTCGACATAGGAGACGCCGAAGGTCAGGTGGCTCCAGGTGTAGGTCGCGCCGATATTCCAGTCGGTATATTCGTCGCCGATCGTCAGATAGCTGGGGCCGAAGCTGTGGCCCAGATGCGCCGACACGCCCAGCGGCGTGTTGGGGATGGAAGCCGACAGGTCGCCCGCGACGTAGAGATTATCCTCTTTGCCGTTGCCGACGGTCAGCGCCTTCGCCTTGGGCGCGTAATTGACGGTCAGCTTGGCGGTGGCCGGGCCGAACGTGCCCTTGATCGAGGCATAGGGCTCGACGAAATCGGTATTCGCCTCCGCATTGCCCGGATAATAATAATAAAGGACGCCGACATCGATCGTCGCCGCGCCGATCGTGGTCGAATAGCCGCCGATCAGGTCGAGTTCCTGGTCCGAACCGTTGGCGACATAATCGTCGATCGAACTGCCCCAGACCGAGGCGTAGAAGCCCGACGCATGGGAGACGGTGAGGCCGCCCTGCAACGCGAACTTCTTGTTGGTCTGCGAAATGCCGCGGAAGCGATAGTCGGTGACGACCGCCGCATTGCCGGTGACGGTGATTGCGGGGGTCGGCTCGTCCTGCGCCATGGCCGGCGCCGACAGCGCCATGAGAGCGCCAAGGACAATGGGAGCGGCCGAGAGGCCGATGATGGACTTACGCATGGGATTCCCCTTGATGGTGGTCTGCGATCGTCCCGCCTGCGTCCAGGCGCCTGCCTCTATCTTCCCCCTCGGGACGGGTCGGCTGCCTCAACGAGAATGGAAATGCCTGCCTGCGCTGCGGCGCACAAGAATTTATTGCTAAATGGTGTCTTTTACTGCCTGAATGTTGCTAGACTGCAACAAAATCGGGCAACAAAGAGGCGGCCGCGCTGGCTCAAAGCCAGGCAGATGGCGAATTTCCTTACGGAAAGCCGTTATTGCTGTTCTGTATCCGGGACGTGGTGAATGACGCGCTGCGGATAGGGGATGGCGATGCCATGATCGCGGAACAACTGCCAGACGCGGAACAGCACGTCCGATTTCACATTGCCAACGCCGCCTTCGGGATCGCTGATCCAGACGAGAATGTCATGTTCCACCCGGCTTTCCCCGAAGCCGGTGAGCCAGACATTGGGCTTGGGGTTGCGGAGCACGCGCGGGCTTTCCTGCGCGGCCTGGAGCATCAGTTGCTGGGCAAGTTTCAGGTCGGAGTCGAAGGCGATGCCGATCGGAATGCGGACGCGGACGTTGCGATCGGAATAGGACCAGTTCTCCACTTCCTGCGTCATCAGATTCTCGTTGGGAATCAGATGTTCCTTGCCGTCGCGGGTGATGACGCTGACGGCGCGCACGCCGATCTTGTTCACCCAGCCGAAGCTGTCGCCCACGACGATCACGTCGCCCGGCTTGATCGATCGGTCCATCAGCAGGATGATGCCCGCGATCAGGTTGCCGAAGGTCTTCTGCAAACCGAAACCGATGGCGAGACCGAGCGCGCCGGAGAAGACGGCGAAGGCGGTGAGGTCGATCGACAGCAGGTCGACGCCGATGAAGAAGGCGGCGACCACCACGATGATGGCAGCGAGCTTCTGCGCGAGCAGCTTCTGCGTCGGGTCGAAGCCGGCGGCCTTCTGGATCGAGCGGCCGATCACCCGGTTGGCGAGGCGGACGGCGGCGAAGAGGGCGACGCAGGTCGCGGCGATCGAAAGCAGGCCGAGCAGGGTGATGCGCCGCTTGCCGAGGTTGACGCCGACCCGGTCGAGCATCTCGCCCACCGGCGCGATACCCCCGCCGCTGCCCGACACGATCAGGATGAAGAGGATGAGCGCCAGCGGCACCACCGCCCAGCGCGGTATGGCGAGGCCGCGCAGCACATGGGTGGCGAGCAGCGCGACCGCGCCGCCCAGCGCGATGCCCATGACCAGATGACCGAGCGATCCGGTGGGAAAGAAGGCAAGGCCCAGCGTCAGCAGGCAGGCGGCCAGCCCATGGCGGGTGATGGCGCGGACATGGCCCGCCAGCGCATCGCCGAGCGGCGGCAGGCTGCGGCGCAGGCGCGGCGCGATCAGCCGGGCGAGGCCCCAGGCGGCGGCGTAGAGCAGGATCGCCAGCGCCAGCGCGGCGGCGGGCTGGACCAGATCCGGGTCGCCGGGCAGGCGGCCGATCAGGTCGGTCAGGCCCGGCGTCATCCGTTCAGGCTCCGTCGCGGATCGCGCGGAAGCGGGCGAGGCCGGCGTCGAGGTCCGCGATCAGGTCGACCGGGTCTTCGAGGCCGATATGGAGGCGGACGACGGGGCCTTCGGCTTCCCAGATGGTAGCGCTGCGATAGCGGGCCGGGTCGACCGGGAGCGCGAGGCTTTCGAACCCGCCCCAGCTATAGCCGATGCCGAAATGGGCGAGGCCGTCGATCAGCGCGGCGCGCGCCGCTTCGTCCCCGCCCTTCAGGATGAAGCTGAACAGGCCCGTGGAGCCGGTGAAATCGCGCCGCCAATGGGCGTGGCCGGGGCAGTCCGGGAACGCGGGGTGGAGGACGCGGGCGACGTCGGGCTGGTCCTTGAGCCAATGGGCAATGGCGAGCGCGCTGTCCTGATGCTGCTTGAGCCGGACGCCGAGCGTGCGCAGCCCGCGCGAGGCGAGCCAGGCGTCGTCGGGGCTGGTCATCTGGCCGAACAGATAGGCGGTCTGGCGGATCTTCGCGAACCAGTCGGCATTGGCGGTGACGCTGCCGATCATCACATCGCTATGGCCGACGATATATTTGGTGCAGGCGAGGATGGAAATATCCACGCCATGCGCCATGGCCGGGAAATAGAGCGGCGTCGCCCAGGTATTGTCGAGCAAAGTGACGACCCCGTTCGCCCGCGCCCAGGCGGTGATGGCGGGAATATCCTGCACCTCGAAAGTCAGGCTGCCGGGGCTTTCGAGGAAGATGGCGCGGATCGGGCCGCCTGCAAGATGGACATCGAACTGGACAGTCAGCGGATCATAATATATCGTTTCGATACCGTAACTTTTTAGCATTTGCGCGCAGAAATTGCGGGTCGGGTCATAGGCGCTGTCGACCATCAGCAGCCGGTCGCCCGGCTTCAACACCGCCATCAACGCGCAGGCGATCGCGGCGACGCCCGAAGGGTAGAGCATCGTCCCTTCCGCCCCCGGCTCCATTTCGGTGAGCGCGTCGGCGAGGCTCCAGGCGGTCGGCGTGCCCTTGCGCCCGTAGAAGAGGCGTTCATGCGTGCTGCTGCCCGCCGCCTTCCGCAGATGGGCGACATCGTCATAGAGGATGGTCGACGCGCGCCAGACCGGCGGGCTGACGATGCCGCCGGGCTGGCCGGGCATCCCCGTCCATTCGGGCCTGCGGCCGGCCTGGGCGAGTTTCGTCAGCGGTTTGCGGTCGTCCCGATCGCTCATGCGGCCGGACCCGTCGCCTTGGGCGTGGCGGGGTCGAAGCCCCATTCGGACCAGCTGCCGTCATAGAGGCTGACGTCGCTCTTGCCGAGCGATTCGAGGCCGGCGAGGATGATCGCCGCGGTCACGCCGCTGCCGCAGGTGGTAATGATGGGTCTGTCCAGGTCGGTGTCGGCGTCGATGAACAAGCGGCGCAGTTCCTCCCCTTGTTTCATGCGGTTGTCGGCAGCGAAGAAGGCGGTGGAGGGAATGTTGCGGCTGCCGGGGATATGGCCCGACGCCATGCCGGGGCGCGGTTCCGCCTCCGCGCCGGTGAAGCGCCCGGCCCCGCGCGCGTCGAGCAGTTGCGCCGCGCCGCTGTCCAGATTGGCGAGAATGTCGGCCTTGGTGCGCACCTGTGTCCGGTCGAGCCGGGCGATGGCGTGTCCGGGGGTCGGTGTCGGGAAACCGCTTTCGACCGGGCGGCCCTCCGCGATCCATTTGATGAGGCCGCCGTCGAGGATCGCGGCGGACACGCCCAGGCCGTAGACGCGCATCATCCACCAACCGCGCGCGGCGCTGTGGGTCGGGCTGTTGTCATAGACGATGATGCGGCTGTCGGCGTTGACGCCGAGCGCCTGCATGTGCTGGGTCATCATCGCGTCGGAGGGCAACATGCCGGGGGTCGGATCGTCGGGATCGTTGAGGCCCGGCAGGTCCATGAAGGCGGCGCCGGGGATATGGGCGGCCTCATATTCGGCACGCGGATCGCGCGGGGTGCCGGGCAGGAACAGGCTGGCGTCGAGGATGACGAGATCGGGCGCGCCCAGTTCGCCCGCGAGCCAGTCGGTGGAAACGAATATGGTCATGCGGCTCCTTTCAACCTCGTTCCTTGGCCGTCCGATGCCACCCCCGTTCGCTTCGAGCCCAGTCGAGAAGCGGATAGCGCATCCTTCTCGTTTCTCGACTGCGCTCGAAACGAACGGGCCAGTAGTAGGATGCTGAACCGATGCTGGGAAGAGGCGTCACGCCGGGGCAAGCTCCGCCGCGGCGCGCGCGGCCGGGCGGCGATATTGGCGCGGCCCCTGATCCAGACGCAGCGGGGCGAGGCGGTCGGCGGGCGGCTCCTGCTCCTGCCCGACGATGAAGGCGCGCGCGGTGCGGCCATGGCCTTGCGGCTCGCCCTCGGCATCCTCCCAGCGATAGGCCATGTCGAAGGCGGCAAGCGGGATCAGCAGGCTGCGCTGGCCCATCGCGACCGGCACGATCTGATCGGGCGACAGGCGCAGTTCGCCGGCAAGCTGCCGCGTCTCGCCCGGCGCGATCGACACTGCGCTGTGCAGCGGCAAGCCGTCCTGGCCGGAGAAGAAGCCCTGAAGCAGCGCCTGCTGCGACGCGCCGGCATTGCCGACGATGCCGCGGATCAGGATATCCTGCGCCGGCCGGTCGCCGCGATTGTGGAGGATGAGGCTGTAGGCGATGGTCACGCCGATCAGCGAATAGCGCGCCTGGCTGACCGCCATGTCCATGTCGAGCCAGGGGCGCTCGGCGGCGGGTTCGGCAGCGGGCGGTTCGGGCGCCGCCACTGGTTCGGGCGTCGGGACGGGCGCGGCGGCCGGTTCGGGCGGCGTTACGTCTGCCGGCGGCGAAGCCGATTCGACCAACAGCTCCTCTTCCGCCTCCTCCACCGGACGGCGGCGACGGAGCAGCAGGAAGGCGGCCAGCGCGACGAGCGCCAGTGCGCCGCCGATGATCCAGGGCAGGTTGTTGTCCGCTTCCGCAACGACCGGCGCGGGCGCAGCGGGTTCGGGCGTTTCCACCGCGTTGGTCGCTGGCGCGGGCAGTTGCGAAGGGGCAGCGACGGGCGCGCTTTCATTGGCTGGTTCGGCGCTTTGCACCGGCTCGGCCGGGGTTGGCGTCGGCTGCGCGGGGGCGGGCGATGCGCGATCGGCCGGAGGGGTAGCACGCGGCTGCGCGGGCTGCGTAGGCGCGGGACGCACCGGCGTCGGCTGCGGTCTTGGCGCGGCCTGAACAGGCACGGGCGGGGGCACGACCGTCGGCGCGACGATGGGCGGCGCGGTGCGCGGCTGGTCGCGATAGACGTCCAGTTCCGGCCCCTGACGGTTGGGATCGGGCACGGGTGCCGTGCTGGCAGGCGGCAGGGAAAAGGTCGGGGCCGGCTTCTGCGGCTGCTGGGCATGGAGAGGCGCAACCAGCAGCAGCAGCGCGGCGAAAAGCAACGAACGAACGAAGGACCCCATGACGTCGCCAAGGCACAAGAATGGCTGAACCGCAAGTGAACAATGCGGGGCGATGACATCAGGCGTGCGATGGCGTAGACGGCGCGGCATGACTGACCTTCCCACACACCCGCTGCACCTGGGCCAGACCAGTGCGCTTCCTGCCCGGCCGGAAGAGGCCGTGCTGGATTATGTCCCCAATCCGCGTCCCGGCAAACCCTATCTGGTGCGCTTCACCGCGCCGGAGTTCACGTCGCTCTGCCCGGTGACGGGCCAGCCCGACTTCGCCCATCTGGTGATCGATTATGCGCCCGCGGACATGATCGTCGAATCCAAGTCGCTCAAGCTGTTTCTCGGCTCCTTCCGCAACCATGCCGCCTTTCACGAGGATTGCACTGTCGGCATCGGCCAGCGGCTGTTCGACGAGATGAAGCCGCTGTGGCTGCGCATCGGCGGCTACTGGTATCCGCGCGGCGGCATCCCGATCGACGTCTTCTGGCAGTCGGACGAGCCGCCGGCCGGACTGTGGCTGCCGGCGCAGGATGTGCCGGGGTATAGAGGGCGGGGCTGACGCCGACCTCCGTTCGTTTCGAGCGTGTCGAGAAACGGGAAGCGTGGTGCTATCCGCTTCTCGACTTCGCTCGAAGCGAACGGACGTGAAGTGCTACACACTTCCTGTTTGACGAACGCGCAACAGACTTCGACCAACGACATAGGCTTGCGGATAGTTCACTTGACCCTCGCGGCGAAAGGACGGATCCCGCATTGCATGACGGCGCGTGATAGTGTCACATCGCGCGCTTCAAGACGTGTCGGAGTCTGAAACCCTATGTCCTTCCAGAAAATCCTGCCGCTGCTGATCGCGGCCGCCCCGGTCGCATTGGCGACGCCCGCCCTGGCCCAGAGCGCAGCCCCTGCCGGCCCCGCCGCCGGGATCACCACCCAGCTGCCGCGCGGCGCTGCCCCTAGCCATTATGCGATCGAGGTGACGCCCGATGCGGCGAAGCTGACATTCACCGGCAAGGTGTCGATCGACGTCACCGTCGCGACCACCATGCCGACGCTGGTGCTGAATGCGGCGGACCTGACCGTCTCGACCGTCACCCTGACCCCCGTAAGGGGCAAGCCGATCACCGGCACGGCCAAGATCGATGCCGAGGCGCAGACCGTCAGCCTCGACTTCGGCAAGCCGGTCGCGCCGGGCAGATACACGCTCGCCATCACCTATGCCGGCGTCATCAACCAGCAGGCCAATGGCCTGTTCGCGCTCGACTATACCGACAATGCGGGGGCGGCGAAGCGCGCGCTCTTCACCCAGTTCGAGGCGCCCGATGCCCGCCGCTTCGTGCCGAGCTTCGACGAGCCGAGCTACAAGGCGACCTTCGACCTGTCGGCCGTGGTCCCGGCGGACCAGCTCGCGGTCGGCAACATGCCGGTCAAGGCGAGCAAGGATGTCGGCGGCGGCAAGAAGCTGGTGACGTTCGGCACCAGCCCCAAAATGTCGTCCTACCTGCTGTTCTTCGGGCTGGGCGAACTGGACCGCGCGACCAAGATGGCAGGCCAGACCGAAGTCGGCGTCATCACCGGCAGGGGCAATACCGGCAAGGCGCAGCTCGCGCTCGATGCGTCAGCGGCGATCCTGCCCTATTATAACGACTATTTCGGCGTGCCCTTCCCCCTGCCCAAGCTCGACAATGTCGCCGGGCCGGGCCAGAGCCAGTTTTTCAGCGCGATGGAAAATTGGGGCGCGATCTTCACCTTCGAGCGGGCGCTGCTGGTCGATCCGCGCTTCACCTCGGAAGAAACGCGGCGCACCATCTACGAGATCGTCGCCCATGAAATGGCGCATCAATGGTTCGGCGACCTCGTCACCATGGCCTGGTGGGACGATCTGTGGCTGAACGAAGGTTTCGCGAGCTGGATGGCGACCAAGGTCACGGACAGACTGAACCCGGAATGGGAAACCCTGCTGTCGCGCGTCGACGGGCGCGAGCGGGCGATGAGCCTCGACGCGCTCAGGACCACGCATCCGGTGGTGCAGAAAATCCATACGGTGGATGAGGTGAACCAGGCGTTCGACGCCATCACCTACCAGAAGGGCGAAGCCGTCATCACCATGCTGGAAGGCTATGCCGGCGAGGATGTGTGGAAGGCGGGCATCCAGTCCTATATGAAGGCCCACGCCTATGGGAACACCGTGACCGACGATCTGTGGAAGGCCGTCGAGGGCGCGGGGGCGAAGGGGCTGGTGTCCATTGCGCATGATTTCACGTCGCTGCCGGGCATTCCGCTGGTCACGGTGGAGAGCGCCCTGTGCCAGGGCGGCAACACGCTGCTGACGTTGAGCCAGGGCGAATATAGCCGCGACGCGAAGGACAAGACGCCGCAACGCTGGAACGTGCCGGTGAAGGCGCAGACGCTGGGCGGCGAGGCGCAGCGCCTGATCCTGACCGGCGGCAAGGGGCAGGTCACGCTGCCGGGCTGCGGCGCCTATATCGTCAATGCGGGGCAGACGGGCTATTATCGCTCGCTCTATCCGGCGGAGAATGTGAAGGCGCTGGCCAAGGATTTCAGCCGGTTGGCGAGCATCGACCAGACCGGCCTGCTGGCGGACAATTTCCAGCTCGCGCTGGGCGGATATCAGCCGATCGGGCTGGCGCTGGACCTGGTGGACGCGGTGCCGGCCAATGGCAGTCCCGCCGTGCTGGCCGAGGTGCCGGGCTATCTCAAGGGCAGCTATGACATGCTGGAGGGTGACGCCGCCGCACAGGCGAAGGTTGCGGCCTATGCGTCAAGGAAGCTGACCCCGGTGCTGGCCGGCATCGGTTATGATGCGAAGGCGGGCGAAGGACCGCAGGTGCCGGTGCTGCGCTCCAGCCTGGTGGCGACCTTGGGCAGCATGGGCGACAAGGCCGTGGTGGCGGAGGCGAACAGGCGCTTCGCCGCGCTGGCAAGCGACCCGGCGGCGCTCGACGGGCCGCTGCGCAACATATGGCTGGGCATCATCGCGGAAAATGCCGATCAGGCGACCTGGGACAGGCTGCGCGGACTTGCCAAGGGCGCGAAGAGCGACCTTGAAAAGAGCACCGTCTACGCGCTGCTGGGCAAGGCGAAGGATCAGAAGCTGGGCGCGCAGGCGCTGGACCTCGCCCTGACCGACGAGCCGGGCAAGACCACCAGCGCGGCGATCATCGGGCAGGTCGGCGCGGCGCATCCGATGCTGGCGGTCGACTATGTGCTGGCGCACAGGGCGCAATATGAGGCGCTGATCGACGTGTCGGCGCGCAGCCAGGCGCTTGCAAGGCTCGGCGGCGGATCGGCCGACCCGGCGATGGTGACGAAGCTGGACGCCTATGCGACCCAATATCTGACGCCGGATTCGCGCAAGGTGGTGGATCGCGCCATCGCCGCGATCAAGACGCGGATCGAGACGCGCGGGCGGTTGAAGGCGCCGACTGCGGCGTGGTTTGCGGGGAAGAAATAAGCGGCAAAAGGAAAGGGCGGCTCGAAAGGCCGCCCTTTTTGGTTGGTGGATTGGGAGGCCTGCTTTTCATCCGCCCCTATAAGGGGAGGTGGCAGCCCGAAGGGCTGACGCGGGGTGTTCTGCTCTCGATAGGATGCCCCCCTCCACCGGCTTCGCCGGTCCCCCTCCCCTTACAGGAGAGGATTTTTAGTAAATTCCAGCCGCCAACCTCATTCCTGCAAGGACACGCCGGGGCTGCGGGGATCGGCAGCGCCGACCCAGTGGCCGTCGGGCATCCTCTCCGCCGCATTGGCCTTGAGGCCGAGGCGGCTGATGGTCACGCGGTGGCCCAACTTCTCCAGCGGGGCCTTCATCGCCTCCAGCGACGTCCCCTGTTCCAGCACCAGCCCGTCGCCGTTGAAGAAGAGAAGGCCGTGGGCGATCGAATCCTGCGCCGACAGGCCCCAGTCGAAATGGGCGATCAGCGCTTTCGCCACCTGCATGATGATGGTCTTGCCGCCCGCCGCGCCGACGGTGAAGACGGGCGTGCCCCTGTCGTCATAGACGATCGTCGGCGACATGGAGGAGAGCGGCCGCTTGCCTGCCTCCACGCGGTTGGCGACGGGCTTGCCGTCCTTTTCCGGGGTCAGGCTGAAATCGGTCAGCTCATTGTTGAGGATGACGCCGTTCGCCACCAGCTGGCTGCCGAAAAAGCTTTCGATGGTGGAGGTCCAGGCGGCGATGTCGCCATCATGGTCCACCGCGACGAAGTGGCTGGTGCCGCTTTCGGGCTGGGGCAGCGATGTCGTGCGCGGCTGCGCGCCGGGCGGCGTGCCGGGATTATAGGCGGTGAGCGCCTTGTTGAGGCGGATCAACGCGGAGCGCTGCCTGAGATAAGCGGGGTCGATCATGCCGCTGATCGGCACCGACACGAAATCGGGATCGCCCAGCCAGGTGTCGCGATCGGCATAGGCAAGTTGCATCGCTTCGCCGATGACATGCCAGGAGCGCGGATCGTCCTTGCCCCATTGCGCCAGCGGGAAGCGCTCCACCATGCCCAATATTTCCAGCACGGTGACGCCGCCCGACGAGGCCGGCCCCATGCCGCAGACGGTATAGACACGATATTTGCCGCAGACGGGCTTGCGCGGCCTGGCCTGATAGGCGGCGATGTCCGCTTCGGTCATCGGCACCGGATTCTTCGGCGCGTTGGTGACGGCGGCGGCGAGCAGCTTCGCATTCTCGCCGGTGTAGAAGGCGTCCGGCCCTTCCGCCGCCACCCGTTTGAACAGGGCGGCGAGCGGCGGGTTCTTGAGGATCGTGCCCTTGGGCGCTGGCTTGCCGTCGATCCAGAAATATTTCTGGATCTCGGGGAAGTCCGCCCAGATCGGCGCGACCGCCCGCATCGCGGTATCGAGCCGCTCGCGCACCTCGAACCCATCCTGCGCATAGCGTATGGCGGGCTGGAACAGGTCGGCCCAGGGCAGCTTGCCCCATTTCCTGTGCGCGTCCCAGGCAAGGCGCAGATTGCCCGGCACGCCGACCGAATAGCCGCCCGGCCAGGCATTGCGGAAGGACATGACCTTGCCGTCGGGGCCGATGAAACGGTCGGGGCGGGCGGCGGCGGGCGCGGTTTCGCGCCCGTCGATCGATTCCAGCAGGCCGGTGCGACCGTCATGGTGCATCAGGAAGCCGCCGCCGCCGATGCCGCTATTGTGCGGCTCGACCACGTTGAGCGCCAGCATCATGGCGATCGCGGCGTCGGTGGCGCTGCCGCCCCGGCGCAGGATTTCCTGCCCCGCCTGTGCGGCGCGCGGATCGGCGGCGGAGACGGTGGCGTTGGTGGACACCGGTTCGCGCGCCAGGGCGGTGGCGGCGGGGATCAGGGCAATAAGGGCGAAGGGGGCCAGCAGGCCGGTCAGGCGGGAAGTCATGGCCGGCACCCTATCGCCGCGACCGCGCTTCGCAACCCCATGATAGACGGGGGTTATGATCGGCCAAACCGGCCGCTTCTCAATCCAGGGCATCCACCCCGACCAGATCGGCGATGTTGCGCACGCCGTCGCGCGCCATCAGCGCCTTCAGATCGGCATTGATGCGTTTCGCCAGCCAGGGGCCTTCATAGACCAAAGCGCTGTAGAGCTGCACCAGCGAGGCGCCGGCGCGGATGCGGGCATAGGCCTGCGCGCCGTTGGCGATGCCGCCGACGCCGATCAGCGGCAGGCGATCGCCCAGAAGGCGGCGGAAATCCTTGAGCCGGGCGTGCGACAAATCGGTCAGCGGCGCACCGGACAGGCCGCCCGCCTCGCCCGCATGGGCCGATCGCAGCGCCGGGCGCGTGATGGTGGTGTTGGACACGATCAGTGCGTCGACCCGATGATCGATGCAGGCGGCGGCGATATCCTCGACATCGGCCGGCTCCAGGTCGGGCGCGACCTTCAGGAAAATGGGAGGCACGCGACTCCCATTTGGTGTGGCGCCGCTGCCGCGCGCGGCCATGACCGCGCCCAGCAGGTCGTCCAGCGCCGCCCGCCCCTGCAAGGCGCGCAGGCCGGGCGTATTGGGGGAGGAGATGTTGACCGTCAGATAGTCGGCCAGCGGCGCCATGCAGGTGACGCCGGTCACATAGTCGGCGATGCCGCGTCCAGCCGCCGTCGCGTCCTTGTTGGCGCCGATGTTGATGCCGATCACCGGCCGTTCGCCCGACGGGCGGCGATAACGGGCGATGCGATCGGCGGCCGCGCCCTGCCCGCCATTGTTGAAGCCGAAACGGTTGATGACGGCGCGATCCTCCACCAGGCGGAACAGGCGCGGCTGGGGATTGCCCGGCTGGGCGAGCGGGGTCAGCGTGCCCAGCTCGGCAAAGCCGAAGCCCAGGCCATGCATCTTGTGCGCGACGCGCCCATCCTTGTCATAGCCCGCCGCAAGCCCCACCGGGTTGGGAAAGCGGATGCCCGCCACGGTCGTTTCCAGCATCGGGTCCGCCGCCAGCGGCCGGAGCGTCGGCATCATCCGCAGCGCGGCGATCGACAGATTATGGGCGCGCTCGGCATCGAGGGCGAAAAGCAGGGGGCGGATCAGGCGGTATGGCATGGGGCGGCGCTATGCCAGCGGCGCGCGCGCCCGTCGAGTCACTGTGGCAGAAGCATCACATCGGGCCACCTATGACATTTCATGACAGGAAACGTCATGAATGAGACTGTTTCGGACGGAAAAATGTCCGATCCATCCAATAAAATTTCACTGATTCGGGCGTAAAGCCGGCTTGCGACCCGAAGGCTCCAAGGCCCATGGCCGAACGAGACCTTTTCCTGACCCGGCGGTGATGAACCGCCGGGTCATTTTTGTCTCAGAGTCGGTTTGGAAATGCGCCTTTGGCGCATCCACATCGAAAATGCGCTCTTTCGCGCATTTTCCAAACAGACTCTCAGCCTTTCTCCTCAAAAAGAGGCATAAAAAATGCTCTTTTTCAGCGCCATGGCTTGCGTCCGAACGTAATTCGCGCATAGTTCCCGCCTGGGGTGAAGAAAATGGGGTTGCATCGCAAGAATGCGCCGGGGAGCAACGTCGCTCTGCCGGATCAGGGGGGACCGCTTTCCTATACCGTTGCGGCCGCGCAAGGTCCGGTCCGGCTGCGCTATTTCGCGCCGCCCGAGCATCTGCGCGCCTATTTCGGATCGCTCTATTTCTTCAGCGTGTCGTCCGACCATTATGCCGATGCGACCCGCGCCGACGTGCCGCAACTGCGCTTCATGATGGCAGGCGCCGGGGATTATCATTTTCAGGACGGAGCCGTCATGGCGACACCGCAGGTCTGCCTGCTGGGACCGACCATGGGTGCGACCCGCTTCGCGCTGGAAGGGCCGGTGCGCGTGCTGGGCATTTCGCTGCTGCCGGCTGGCTGGATTTCGCTCCATGGTGGGGATGCGAGCGGGCTGGCCGATCGCCTGTGCGATCTGGTGGCGGAGCGCGGGCCGGCCTATGGCGCGCTGCTGAGCCAGTTGCAGGACCTGGAGGACAGCCAGGCCGAAGAGATGGCCGACTTGTGCTGGAAGATATTGGGGCGGCTGGTGAAGCCGGTGCGCAAGGCGATCTGGGAATTGCTGGGGACGGTCGACGCCTGGCTGATCGGCGAAGGGTCGCCCCGGATCGAGACGCTGGTGGAAACCACCCAATTGTCGCCGCGCCAGCTCGCGCGGCTCACCAACAAATATTATGGCGCACCGCCCAAATTGCTGGCGCGCAAATATCGCGCGCTGCGCTGTTCGGCGCGGATCGCGCTCGACGGCGACAGCTGGCAGCAATTATGCGAGGAAGCCGGCTTCTACGACCAGTCGCATTTCATTCGGGAGATCAAGCATTTCATCGGCCTGACCCCGCACCAGTTGCAGACCGAGCCGACCGCCGTGGCGCAGCTGACCCTGCTGCGCCGC
The DNA here is from genome assembly GCF_059693745.1 of Sphingobium sp. WR1. Classification (NCBI taxonomy): domain Bacteria; kingdom Pseudomonadati; phylum Pseudomonadota; class Alphaproteobacteria; order Sphingomonadales; family Sphingobiaceae; genus Sphingobium; species Sphingobium sp. WR1. Next base: position 127,393 of record NZ_JCATID010000011.1, read on the forward strand.
TCGCTGGGCGGCGACGTGGCGGTGCTCAATCGATTGAGTTGACCCCTCCCAATCAGAAATTCCTTGATTAACGACCCGCTTGCGACCACATGCCCCCAATCGGATGGAATCGGTCCGATTTGAGAATGGTTCGCAACTTGGGACGTGTCATCAGGCCATGAGACTGTCGAGCTTCGCCGATTATGCGGTCGTGCTGATGTCCGCCGCCGCGCGCCATTGCGGCGCCACCCGCATGAACGCGACCACGCTGAGCGCCGAAACCGGCATCCCGCTGCCCACCGCGCAAAAGCTGGTGAGCCGCCTGTCCGCCGCGGGCCTGCTCGAATCGAGCCGGGGCACGGGCGGCGGCGTGCGCCTGTCGCGCCCGCCCGCCGCCATCACCCTTGCGGACGTGGTGGAAGCGGTGGAGGGCCCCATCGCCATGACCGCCTGCGCGGAAATGGGCGCGCATGACTGCAATCTGGAAAGCGATTGCCGCATCCGCCCACACATGAATGTGGCGAACAATGCGATCCGCGAAGCGCTCGCGGGCGTGACGATCGCCAGCCTGACACGAGAAATGGCATGACCGAAGAAGCAACCACTGTTCGCAACCTCGAAGCGCAGGAGGCCGCCGAGCGCGCCTCCACCTATGAGCATGGCTGGTCATCGGCCATCGAGCAGGATTTCGCGCCCAAGGGGCTGAACGAGGATACGGTCCGCTTCATTTCGGCCAAGAAGAAGGAGCCTGAATGGCTGCTGGAATGGCGGCTGAAGGCCTTTGCCCTGTGGCAGAAGATGGAAGCGCCGGACTGGGCCAAACTCAACATCCCGCCGATCGACTATCAGGACGCCTATTATTATGCCGAGCCGAAGAAGAAGGCGGAGCTGGAGTCGCTGGACGAACTCGATCCCGAAATCCGCGCGACCTATCAGAAGCTGGGCATCCCCATTGCCGAGCAGGAAGTGCTGGCCGGGGTGAAGGGCAGCCGCAAGGTTGCGGTCGATGCGGTGTTCGACAGTGTCTCGGTCGCCACCACCTTCCGCAAGGAGCTGGAGGAAGCGGGCGTCATCTTCCGCTCGATCAGCGAGGCGGTGCGCGAATATCCCGATCTGGTGAAGAAGTGGCTCGGCAAGGTCGTGCCGATGCACGACAATTATTTCGCCACATTGAACTGCGCGGTCTTTTCCGACGGCACCTTCGTCTACATCCCCAAGGGCGTGCGCTGCCCGATGGAGCTTAGCACCTATTTCCGCATCAATGCGGAGAATACCGGGCAGTTCGAGCGGACTTTGATCGTCGCGGACGAGGGGAGCTATGTCTCCTATCTCGAAGGCTGCACCGCGCCGATGCGCGACGAGAATCAGCTGCACGCCGCTGTCGTGGAACTGGTCGCGCTGGACGATGCGGAGATCAAATATTCCACCGTCCAGAACTGGTATCCCGGCGACGAGAATGGCAAGGGCGGCATCTATAATTTCGTGACCAAGCGGGCGCTCTGCCAGGGGCGCAACAGCAAGGTTTCATGGACGCAGGTGGAAACCGGCTCCGCCATCACCTGGAAATATCCGAGCTGCGTGCTGAACGGCGAGAACAGCGTCGGCGAATTCTACTCGGTGGCGCTGACGAACAATCTGCAACAGGCCGATACCGGCACCAAGATGATCCACAATGGCAAGGGGTCGCGATCGACCATCGTGTCCAAGGGGATCAGCGCCGGGCGGTCTAACAACACCTATCGCGGGCTGGTGCGCGTGGCGCCGGGCGCGGAGGGCGTGCGCAACTTCACCCAGTGCGACAGCCTGCTGCTGGGCGACCAGTGCGGCGCGCATACCGTGCCCTATATCGAGGTGCGCAACCCGTCGGCGCAGATCGAGCATGAGGCGACGACGAGCAAGATCAGCGACGATCAGCTTTTCTATGCAATGCAGCGCGGGCTGGATCAGGAAAGCGCCGTGTCGCTGATCGTGAACGGCTTCGCCAAGGAAGTGCTGCAACAACTGCCGATGGAATTTGCCGTCGAAGCGCAGAAGCTGCTGGGGATTTCGCTGGAGGGTTCGGTCGGTTGACCTTCGCCCTCGCCTCCTCCGTCATGCCGGACTTGATCCGGCATCCCGCTTCTTTTGGCGCGATAGTCGAAGGCAGCGGGACCCCGGATCAAGTCCGGGGTGACGATATGTTTGGGATGATCGTAGCGAAGCAGGGAGAGTAGGATGAAGTCTTGCACTCAATGTGGTTTGGAAGCGACGGACGACGTTCCAGCCTGCGTGTCTTGCGGCAGGTTGTTCAGTTTTGTTGCCCGTTCGGATGGAACTTCACCAAATCTTTTAGCGTCAATGACGTCGCTCGTCGGCAGACCTGATGGCTCAACTGCTTTGGCTTGGTGCAAAGGGCTAGGCGTAGCCGCTGTTATTTTTGCGGTTATCGCTCTGTTGGGTGGACGAGGCGCGATCTCCCCATCGACCGACCTCGATATGCTATTCGCCGCGTCTTTGCGCATGGCGAACGCGCTGTTCTGGATTGCCTTGCTGGTGGGGCTTGTAGGGTATGTCGTGCGGGCGATTTCGTTTCTGCCCGGACGTGATGATTAAGAGGACCGAGAATTTTGAGCGACGAAGACGATATTCAGGATGCCCTCGCCGATTTCGCGGAGGATGTCGGCAATGGCCAGGCATGGACCGCCGCGATCCGCATCCTGACCGAGGATTATGAGCTGGAAGAGGGCGAGCTTGCCGCCCGCGCCGCCAAGGATTTCGGTGATCTCGACGCCTATCAGGCCGAATGCCGCGCCGCGCTGGAGAAGGGCGATCTCGCCTTCACCGAGAAGCTGAAATCCGACAAGGCCTTCCACAAGGCCAAGGCCCCCAACCTCGCCCGCATGGGGCCGGTGACGGAGTTCGTGACCGGCGTGCTGGAAAAGGGCGCGCCGGAACCGGGCGCCGACTGGTGGCCCTATATGCCGATCAAGCGCCATATCGACACGCTGTTTCCCGCGCCGGGCGACGTGCGGGACATGGCGTTCTGGACCGCGCGCACGCTCCAGCGCGCGCATAAGGGATAAGATATGCTGACGATCGACAATCTGACCAACGAAATCGACGGCAAGGCGATCCTCAAGGGCCTGTCGCTCTCCATCAACGCGGGCGAGATCCACGCGATCATGGGGCCGAACGGCGCGGGCAAGTCGACGCTGGCCTATACGCTGGGCGGCCGTCCGGGCTATGAGGTGACGGGCGGCACCGCGACCTTCGAGGGCGCGGACCTGTTCGAGATGGAGCCGCATGAGCGCGCTGCCGCCGGGCTGTTCCTGGGCTTTCAGTATCCGGTCGAGATTCCCGGTGTGTCCAACCTGCAATTCCTGCGCGAAAGCCTCAATTCGCAGCGCCGCGCCCGCGGCGAGAAGGAGCTGAACGGCGGCGAGTTCATCAAGCTCGCCAAGGAAAAGGCCGCGCTGCTCGGCCTCGACATGGAGATGCTGAAGCGTCCGGTGAATGTCGGCTTTTCCGGCGGCGAGAAGAAACGCGCCGAAATGGTGCAAATGGGGATTCTCGACCCCCGGCTGGCGATCCTGGACGAAACCGACTCCGGCCTCGACATCGACGCGCTCAAGACCGTGGGCGCCGGGATCAACGCGATCATGCGGCAGCCGGACAAGGCGGTGCTGCTCATCACCCATTATCAGCGGCTGCTCGACTATGTGAAGCCGGACTATGTGCATGTCCTGGCGGCGGGCCGGATCGTGAAGTCGGGCGGCCCCGAACTCGCGCTGGAACTGGAGCGCGAAGGCTATGCGGAGGTCGTTGCCGCATGAGCGCCGCAGGCAAATTTCTTTCTTTCCGCGCCTCCGCGCCTCTGCGTGAACAAATTTTTCTCACGCGGAGACGCGGAAACGCGGAGGAGGCGTGCGCATGACTGCCCTTGCTCTGCCGACCCGGAAACAGGAGGAATGGCGTTATAGCGATCTGGAGGCTGTCGCCTCCATCTGGCCCTTGCCCGCGCCGACGCGGATCAATGTGGCGGCCGGGGAAAGCGCGCACCATCATCTGTTGCAGGATGCCGCAGACGGCACGGCGGCGGTGCATGATTATGTCATCAGCATCGCGGACGGCGCCCGGCTCGACTTCCATGTCCTCAACATCGGCGGCAAATTCGGCCGCGTGACCTTCACCGTCACGCTCGGCAGCAATGCGCATTTCGAACTGAACGGCGCGATCATCGGCGGCGGCGACCAGGTGCTGGAGATCATCACCGCCGTCACCCATGCCAAGCCGGATTCGACCAGCGGCCAGACGATCCGGTCGATCCTGGGCCAGCGCGCGACCGGCAGCTATCTGGGCAGCATCAACGTCGCCCGCGACGCGCAGCGCACCGACGCCTTTCAGTCGGTCAAGGCGATGCTGCTGGACCGCACCGCCACGGCCAACGCCAAGCCGGAACTGGAAATCTACGCCGACGACGTGAAATGCGCCCATGGCGCGACCGTGGGCGAGTTGGACAAGCAGGCGCTGTTCTACATGGCCAGTCGCGGCATGGACCCGGCGACGGCCAAGACATTGCTGCTGAAGGCCTTTGTCGCGGGCGTGTTCGATGATGTGGCGGATGAGGCGGTGAAGGACCGCTTCGAAGCGGCGGCGATCGCCAAGCTGGAGGCTCTGGTGTGACGAACAACCCGACTTCCGTTCGCCCTGAGCCTGTCGAAGGGCGCGCGCAGGGCTTCGACAGGCTCAGCCCGAACGGGGTTTTGAGGCTTAGAGACGATTTCCCCGGCGTCGGCGACTGGCATTATCTGGATAGCGCCGCCACCGCGCAGAAGCCGAATGCGGTGATCGAAGCGATCGCCCGCGCCTATGGTCCTGATTATGCGACCGTGCATCGCGGCGTCTATGAACGCTCGGCCAATATGACGCTTGCCTATGAAGCTGCCCGCCGCAAGGTCGCCGGCTTCATCGGCGCGCAGTCGGACAGCGAGATCGTCTATGTCCGCGGCGCGACCGAGGGGATCAACCTCGTCGCCCAATGCTGGGCGGGGACGCAGCTCAAGGCGGGCGACCGCATCCTGCTGTCGATGCTGGAGCATCACAGCAATATCGTGCCGTGGCAGATTGTGGCCGAAAAAGTCGGTGCGCAGATCGACGTCGTGCCGCTGACGGCGGACGGCAAGATCGACCTCGACGCCATGGCCGGGATGATCACGCCCGCGCATAAGATGGTGGCCCTCGCCCATGTGTCGAACGTGCTGGGCAGCGTGCTCGACGTGCGCCGCGCCGCCGACATCGCACATGGCGTCGGCGCGAAGATATTGATCGACGGTTGCCAGGCCGTGCCGCGCCTCACCGTCGATGTGCAGGCGCTGGACTGCGATTTCTACGTCTTTTCGGCGCACAAACTCTATGGCCCGACCGGCATCGGCGCGCTGTGGGGCCGCAAGGAACTGCTCGACGCCATGCCGCCCTATCAGGGCGGTGGTTCGATGATCGACAAGGTGACGTTCGAAAAGACGACCTATGCCCCCGCGCCGACCCGGTTCGAGGCAGGGACGCCGCATATCACCGGCGTCGTCGGCCTGTCGGCGGCGATCGATTATGTGCAGGCCATCGGGCTGGACGCGATCCACGCCCATGAATGCGCGCTGGTGGGCAAGGCGCGGGCGGCGCTGGAGAGCCTCAACAGCGTCCGCGTCTTCGGGCCGGAGGACAGCGCGGGAATCCTCTCTTTCGAGGTGCAGGGGGTTCATCCGCACGATGTCGGCACCATATTGGACGAAACGGGCGTCGCCATCAGAGCCGGGCATCATTGCGCCCAGCCGCTGATGCGCCATCTGGGCGTCGAGGCGACCGCGCGGGCCAGCTTCGGCCTCTACAGCGACGAGAGCGATGTGGATGCGCTGGTCAAAGGCATTGAACGAGTGAGGAAGATCTTCGGGAATGGCTGAGGAACGCAAGATTTTGGTGGAAGAGGTCGAGGCGGTGGACACCCCGCCCAAGGCGCGCGTCGAGGAAGCTTCCGATTCTGGCCATCGCCAGCGCGACTATCTCGACGGCTTCCTGAGCGCCAGGCCCGCCGAAACGCCTAAAGGCGAGCCGGGCGGCAGCCTCTATGACGCCATCATCGATGCGCTCAAGGAAATTTACGACCCGGAAATTCCGGTCAACATCTATGATCTGGGCCTCGTCTACGGCGTCGACGTGACCGAGGACGGCCATGCCGTCGTGACCATGACGTTGACCACGCCGCATTGCCCGGTCGCCGAATCCATGCCGGGCGAGGTCGAACTGCGCGTCGGCGCGGTGCCGGGCGTGGGCGACGCCCAGGTGAACCTCGTCTGGGACCCGCCATGGGACCCGCAGAAAATGTCGGACGAGGCCAAGCTCGAACTGGGAATGTTGTGAGCGCGACGCACGGAATTGAGAGACATTTATCTCCGTTCGGGCTGAGCCTGTCGAAGCCCCATTCTTCCTTTCAAGAAAGAGCGGCCCTTCGACAGGCTCAGGGCGAACGGATGGAGACGCTGAAATGACCGAGACGACCATCAAGACCCGCGCCCGCCCCGCCGCCGTCATCCTGACGCCGAGCGCCGAGCAGCGCATTGCCGACCTGATGGCCCAGGCGCCCGAAGGCACGATCGGCGTCAAGCTCTCGACGCCCAAGCGCGGCTGCTCGGGCCTTGCCTATTCGGTCGACTATGTGACGCAGGAAGCCAGGTTCGACGAGAAGATCGAAACGCCCGGCGGCACCTTCTACATCGACGGGGCGTCGGTCCTCTATCTGGTCGGATCGACGATGGACTGGGTGGAGGACGACTTCACCGCCGGCTTCGTCTTCAACAACCCCAACGCCAAGGGCAGTTGCGGCTGCGGCGAGAGCTTCACGGTCTGATATGAGACAGCCGTTCGTTTCGAGCGTGTCGAGAAACGGGTAGCGCAGCCTGAGCGTTTCTCGACTTCGCTCGAAACGAACGGAGGTGGATTCACTATGCCGCACATGCTCATCCTCGGCATGGGCTATACCGCCTCTCGCCTCGCCACCCGGCTACGCGCGGAGGGCTGGCGGATTACCGGCGTCCGCCGCACCGCCGACACCGATGCGCTCGCCTTCGATGACGACAGCGCCGTCCGCGCCGCCCTGGCGCAGGCCACGCACATCCTCTCCTCCGTCCCGCCGGAAGGCGACACCGACCCCGTCCTGACCCGTTACGGTGCGGCCATAGCCGCAGCGTCGGCGATCTGGACCGGCTATCTCTCCTCCACCGGCGTCTATGGCGATGCCGCGGGCGCCTGGGTCGACGAAGGCAGCCCCGTCCGTTTCAGCCGCCGCGCCGCGCGGGCGCAGGCCGACGCCGACTGGGGGGCGCTGCGTCCCGACATGCGCCGTTTCCGCCTGCCCGGCATTTACGGCCCCGGCCGATCGGCGCTCGACCGGGTGCGGGAGGGGCGGGCGCATCGCATCGACCTGCCCTACCAGATATTCAGCCGCGCCCATGTGGATGACATCGTCGCGGGCATCGCCGCCTCGCTCCACCGGGGGCCGCCGGGCGTCTATAATCTGTCCGATGATCTGCCCTGCGCGCAGAACCGGCTGATCGAGGAAGCCTGCGCGATCCTGGGCCACCCCGTCCCGCCGCTGCTGACGCTGGAGGAGGCGCAGCTTTCTCCCATGGCGCGGTCCTTCTATGCGGAAAACCGCCGGGTCGCGAACGGCCGGGCCAAAAGGCTGCTCGGCTGGTCGCCCCGCTATCCGACCTATCGCCAAGGCCTGCGCGCCTGCCTCTGACGCGGCTCGCCGCATGGTTTACACCTTGTTAACCGAGTCGGCCGACAAGCAGGACATCGCTTCACAAGGGATGTCCCATGACCCGCATCGACGCTCAGATTGACAGCCGGATTGACAGGGCTTTTTCCGCGCTCAGCCACCGGATGAACGATGTGTCCATGCCCGGCCGCGCGGCGTCTTCGTCCGAATCGATCGCCAGCCTGCTCGACAAGGTGAATGCCGCCAAGCTGCGCTACCAGCCGGGCGCGATGCGCTAACCCTCTTTGGATCGCAGCGCGATTGCCATGCCGGCCACCGCCAGCAATGCGCCGATGATCGCCAGCGCCGACCAGCGATAGCCCTCCGCCACGGTGGAGATCAGCATCGCGATCACCGGGATCAGCACGCTGGTATAGGCGGCGCGCCCCGCCCCCATGCGCTGGATCAGGGTGAAATAAAGCGGGAAGGTCACGACCGATCCGGCCAGCCCCAGCCAGCCTATGCCCAATATATAGCCCAGCCGCGGCTCGAACTGCGGCGGGCCGACGCTGATCCAGGCGAAGAGGGCGTCCACCGCCGCGCCGATCAGCATCGCCCAGGCCAGCACAGCCACCATCGGCAGCCGCCGGGCGATCTCCATCCCCTGCATGATGTTGGCGGCCGACGCGCTCATCAGGCCGGCGAGCGAGAAGGCCGCGCCCAGCAGCACCTTGTCGGGCCGCACCGTCGCGGCATGATATTCGTGAAGCAGCATCAGGATGATCCCGGCGACCGCCACCACCGAGCCGGCGATAAAGGCGCGTCCGACCGGCTGGCGGAAGATCAGCCAGGCCAGGATCGAATTGGGGATGAGCAGCATTGCATAAACCACCGCGACCACGCCGGAGGTCAGAAAATGCTCGGCCCGATAGACGAAGTTGAAGTTGAGCACGAACTGCGCGGTGCCCAGCAGCGCGGCGAAGACCATGCCCGCGCCGCCGATCCGCAACGACACGCCGCGTATCCGGGCAAAGACGGCCATGGCGATGCCGGCGAGCAGGAAGCGATAGCAGACCGACCAGCTGGCCGGCACCGATCCGATCTGGTCGCGGATGACGATCCAGGTCGAACTCCAGATCAGCGTGACGAGGATGAAGGGCAGGGCGACGCCGCCGCGTCTGCCCTCATCCATGGTCGAGCGCCCCGAGCGCGTCCGCCAGGGGGGCGACGCTCGCCGCATCCTGCGCCCAGTTGGTGACGAGCCTGGCGGCGCCATCGCCCCAGTCGTAGAAATCGAAGCCCTGCGCGCGCAGGCGGGCCGCTTCCTCCGCCGTCAGCCGCACGAACAGTTCGTTCGCCTCGACCGGGTGCAGCAGCCGCCCGGCCGCGCCCTGCGCCAGCGTCCGCGCCGCCGCATTGGCGGCCCCGGCATTGCGCAGCCACAGGCCGTCCTCGACCATCGCCAATATCTGCGCGGCAAGATAGCGGCCCTTGGAAAAGAGATGGCCCGACCGCTTGCGCCAGCGCTTCGCTTGCGCCGCGCGCGCCGCCGCCTGCGGGCCGAAGAAGAGCAGGGCCTCCCCCACCATCCCGCCATTCTTGACGCAGCCGAAGGACAGCGCGTCCACGCCGGCGCGCCAGGTGACGTCGGCCGGCGCGCAGCCCAGATGGGCCACCGCATTGGCGAAGCGCGCGCCGTCCATGTGGAAGCCCAGGCCCTGCGCCTTCGCCACCTCGCCCAGCGCCGCGACTTCGTCCGGCGTATAGACCAGCCCATATTCGGTGGCGTTGGTGATGCTGATCGCCCGCGCCGGCACCTGATGCACGTCGGGGCGGATCGCCTTCAGCCGATCGCGCACCACCTCCGGCATCAGCTTCGCCCCCGCGCCCGGCAGTGGCATCAGGGTCGCGCCATGGGTGAAGAAGCCGGGCGCGCCGCATTCGTCGACAACGATATGCGCTTCCTCATGGCAGAGCACGCCGCCATAGGGCGGGCAGAGGGTGGCCAGCGCGATGCTGTTCGCCGCCGTGCCGGTGGAAATCCACAGCGCCTGGACCGGCGCGTCGAACAGGTCCGAAAAGGCGCCGTCCAGCCGGGCGCTCCATGCGTCGCCGTCATAGCCATGATCGGCCCGGTCGGCGGCGGCGATGGCGGCCATGATCGCGGGGCTGACGGGTGTGGCGTTGTCCGAGAAGAAATGCATGGCGCAGCGATACAGGGACGCCGGGCGAGCGGGAAGAGGCCAGCGCCGTCCGGCTGGCCCTTTTGCGGAAAATAGGTCAGCATATATGACCGATTGTTTCATCGGCCGCTCTGTGACATAGGCGGCTCCGTCCGAGCCAGAACAAGGAGACTCACCATGGCCGCCGAGCAGACGTCGCGCTTCACCGTCATCCGCAACAGCCAGGCTGTGGCGGCGAACGAGCGCGCTCTATTGCTCGAAGATCCCGGCTTCGGGCGACTCTTCACCGACCATATGGTGACGATCCGCTATACCGAGGGGCAGGGCTGGCACAGCCACAAGGTGGAGCCGCGCGCGCCCTTCATGCTCGATCCCGCCTGCGCGGTGCTCCATTATGCGCAGGAAATCTTCGAAGGCATGAAGGCCTACCGGCGCGAGGACGGCAGCATCGCCATGTTCCGCCCGGAGGAAAATGCCCGCCGCTTCGCGGAGTCGGCCGAGCGCATGGCGATGCCCGCCATCCCCGAAGACCTGTTCCTGGAAGCCGTCGAGCAATTGGTGAAGATTGACGCCGACTGGATTCCCGGCGGCGAAGGCAGCCTCTATCTGCGCCCCTTCCTGTTCGCGAGCGAGGCCTTTCTGGGCGTCCGCCCGGCGAACGAATATATTTTCTGCGTCATCGCCTCGCCCGCCGGCGCCTATTTCAAGGGCGGCAAGAAGGCCGTGACCCTTTGGGTGTCGGAACATTATAGCCGCGCGGCGCGCGGCGGCACCGGCGCGGCCAAGTGCGGCGGCAACTATGCCGCGTCGCTGGTCGCGCAGAAGGAAGCGATCGGCCATGGCTGCGACCAGGTCGTCTTCCTCGACGCCGCGGAGAATAAGTGGGTCGAGGAACTGGGCGGCATGAACGTCTTCTTCGTGATGGACGACGGGTCGATCGTCACCCCGCCGCTCTCCGGCACGATCCTGCCGGGCATCACCCGCGACAGCCTCATCTCGCTCGCCCGCGCCAAGGGGCATGAGGTGCGCGAGGAACCCTACAGCTTCGCCCAGTGGCGCGCCGACGCCGCCAGCGGCAAGCTGCGCGAGGCCTTCGCCTGCGGCACGGCGGCGGTCGTGACGGCGATCGGGACGGTCAAGAGCGTCGATGGCGACTTCACCGTCGGCAATGGCGATGGCGGACTGGTGACGGAAAGCCTGCGCGCCGAACTGACCGGCATCCAGCGCGGCGCCGTGGCCGATCCGGCGGGCTGGGTGCGCACCCTTTAACTTGCACCTGCGTCATTCCCGCGCAGGCGGGACGCGCAGCGCACCGCAGGTAATCCATCTCCTGACCTTGCATTCAGACGATCTATTGGGAGATGGATCCCCGCCTTCGCGGGGATGACGCTATCCTTTAAGGGAAAGCCAACGCTTCCCTTGAGCCGGTCAAGCGCTTAGATAGCCCTCATGGAACGCTTCGACGTCGTGATTTTGGGTGGCGGGCTGGTCGGCCTGACCCTTGGCATCGCTCTTTCCGGCCATGGCGTGAAAACCGCCGTGATCGATCCGGCCGATCCGGTCGATACGACCGCTGCCGGTTTCGACGGCCGCGTTTCCGCCATCAGTTCGACCAGCCATGCCATGCTGCGCGCCATCGGCGTGGACCGGCATCTGGAGGGCAAGGGTTGCCCGATCGACCGGATCTGGGTCAGCGACGGGCTGGAGCCGGGCGCGCTCGATTTCGCGCCGGATGCGGATGACGGGGTGATGGGGACGATGTTCCCCAATCGCGACCTGCGCGTCGCGCTGGCGCAGACGGCGGCCGAGGCGAAGAATCTGACCCGTTTCCAGCCCGATCGTGCCGTCCATGTCGACCGCAACGCCGATGGCGTCACGCTGACGCTGGCGAACGGGGCGACGATCGCAGGCGCGCTGCTGGTGGCGGCGGAAGGGCGCAACAGCCCCACGCGCGAGGCGGCAGGCATCAACACGACGCGCTGGCAGTATAAGCACACCGCCATGGTGACGGCGATCGACCATGAGGTGCCGCACGCCAACACCGCCTATGAGATTTTCTACGTCGGCGGCCCCTTTGCGCTGCTGCCGATGCTGCCGGGCACCCGCTCCGCCGTGGTCTGGACCGTGCCGACCGGGCAGGCGCCGGCGATGATGAAATTGTCCGAGCGCGCCTGGCTGGCCGAAGCGCAGAAACGGATCGGCGGCTTCCTGGGCGAAATCAGGCTGGCCGGGCCGCGTTCCTCCTATCCGCTGGGTTTCCACCATGCCGCACGCATCACCGATACCCGCCTTGCGCTGGTCGGCGACAGCGCCCATGCCATCCATCCGATCGCGGGGCAGGGGCTGAACCTGGGCTTCCGCGATGTCGCCGCGCTGGTCGAGGTGCTGGTGGAGGGGATGCGCCTCGGTCTCGATCCGGGCGATGCGCAATTGCTGGCGCGCTATCAGCGCTGGCGCGGGCTGGATGCGATGATGACCAGCGTGGCGATGGACGGGCTGGTCCGCCTGTTCGATGTGCCGGGCAGGCTGCCCTCGCTGGTGCGGCGGGCGGGACTGGCAACGGTGCAGCGCACATCCCTGCTCAAGAACCGCTTCATGGCCGAAGCGCGGGGCCAGTCCGGCGCGCTCCCCCGCCTGCTGGCCGGCGAAATGGTCTGAGATTCTTTAGCGTCGGCCGTTTCGAGAGGCCGGTTTCGGCCAGGAGCGGACATAGTTCCCCCTCCCGCTTGCGGGAGGGGGTTAGGGGGTGGGCTTACGCGACCTTGGTGCTATAGCCCACCCCGCTGCGACTAATTCGCTCCGCGAATAAGTCTCGCTGCCCCTCCCGTTTACGGGAGGGGAATGTCATGTTCCCACCCAAAACCGCCATCTCGCTTGCCTCCTACAGATCGACGCCCGCGGCGATGGCTTCCAGCTTGCGGATGCGTTCCTTGAGGTCGGCGACCTCGATCCGCGCCACCGCCGACGGCGGGGCGCTGTCTTCGATGCGGCGGCCCAGTTCGGCCCGCTTCAGTTCCAGCCAACCATTCCAGCCGCGCAAACCGGCGACCGCGATGATGGTGAGACCGGCAAGACTGGTCGCCGCCAATATGATGTAGAGATAGGGGTCCTGCATAAATGCCTCCCTGCCCGGATGCGCGCTTTCAGTCGCGATCCCGGAGTTTTTCGAATTCCCGCTCCAGCGCGCTGGAGCCGTCCGTGGCCAGCCGTTCCAGCACGGCCACGCGATCCTTGAGCGCCTTCACCTCGGCGCGCAGCCGTTCCGCTTCCGGGTCCGGGCCGCGCTGGATGAAGTCCTCGCCCTTGTGCCGGCGCACGACGCCATATCTGGCGCGGATGACACTGGCGATGGCGGTGATCGCGACGATGGCGACGACCATTTCAAACGGACCCATGGTCACTACTCCCTGCTATGCTGGCGGCGCTCAGTTGGCTGGGCCGCGCAGCCGTTCGATTTCACGATTTAGTTGATGGCTTTCATCGGTGACGATCCGCTCCACCACGGCGAGCCGGTCCTTCATCGATCCGATCTCGGCGCGGAGCTGCGCATTTTCCTGGCTCAGCAGCCTGATGCGTTCGACCATCTCCTCATTCTTCTGCGGATAGACCGCCTTCCCCCAGCTGTTTTCCAGCGGATAGCCATGCTTGATGCGCAGCCAGGTGGTGAAGATCCAGCCGGCGATGGCGAGCATGCCCAATCCTGCCGCGACAGGCGCGAAGGCTTCGAATGGAAACATCATGATCTACTCCCCTTGCCTGGCCGGTCAGCGCAGCGCGTCAATCTCGCGCGCGGTGCGGGTAGCAGGATCGGTGGCGATCCTTTCCAGCACGGCGATGCGGTCCTCAAGGCGGCTGATTCGGCCAAGCAGCATTTCGTTTTCGTTTGAAAGAAGCTCGATTTTTCGACCGGCGTCGGGATCGGTTCGATGAACGGTGTTACCGTTGTCGTCCGTCAGCGGATAGCCATGCTTGACCCGCAGCCAGGTGGTGATCACCCAGGCGCCCATGGACAGGGCGACGATGGCGACGATGAAGCTGGGTCCTGCGAAATTCATGGTCCTTTGCTCCCTTCAATTCCCCTCCGGCGGCCGCGCTGTTCAGCGCAGGCTTTCGATCTCGTCGGACAGGCGGGTGTTGCGGCTGGTATAATAGATTTCGATGTCGGCCAGGCGCCGGTCGATGTCGCGGAACTTGGCGCGGACGTCGCGGGTGGAGCGGGCCGGGTTACTGCGCACGCCCTGCCAGAATTTCTCGTCGTCGCGGTCCGCATACAGGCCCTGCGGCTTGTTCTCGGCGAAATAGGCGGCGGCGAAATAAGCGATCAGCGTCCAGGGGAAAGCGCCCATCAGGGTGATGAGCACCGCGCCCACCCGGACCCAGACCACATCGATCCCGCTATAGTCGGCGATGCCGGAACAGACGCCCATCCATTTGCCATTGGCCTTGTCGAGGTAGAATTTGGTGCGGCGGGCGGTCATGTCAGTTCCTCCGGTCGAATTCGTAGGCGTCGTCGGTCGACGGGCGCTGCGGGCGGAAATCGGGATTGTCGGCGGCGACGATCCGTTCGACCGTCTGGAGCCGTTCTTCCAGGCGACGGGCGAGAAGGTGAAGCTCGTCCAGCAGCTTCTCATCCTCGTCGGTGATCTTGGGCGCCTGCTTCCATTTGGTGACATAGTGGAAGATCAGCCAGGGCATGCCGATGAACAGCATGCCGCAGATCATCAGCGGCAGAAACACGTCCTCCATGGATCAGGCTCCCTCGGTCTTGCCGGCGTTCATGCTGGCCTTGAGCGCGGCGAGATCGGCATCGACCTTGTCGGCCGACTTGAGTTCGGCGATCTCTTCCTCCAGCGTCTTGGGCTGGCTGCCCAGCGCCATGGCGTCGGCGCGGCCTTCGGCGATGTCGACGCGGCGTTCCAGCATGTCGAAGCGGGCAAAGGCCTCGTTGACCTTCTCGCCGGCATAGGCTTCGCGGACGCGCAGGCGGTTCTCCGCGCTCTGCATCCGGCTGACCAGGCTGTTCTGGCGCGCGCGGGCTTCGCGCAGCTTGCCCTGCAACTTGGCGATGTCGGCTTCCGACGCGGCCAGTGCCTCGTCGAGCGTCTCGATCTCATGGTTCAGCTGTTCGGCCATGTCGGCGGCCTTCTGGCGTTCGATCAAGGCGGCCTTGGCCAGGTCCTCGCGGTCCTTGCTCAGCGCCAGCTGCGCCTTTTCGGTCCAGCTGTCCTGCAAAGCGGTCAGCTTGGCGATATGGCGGCGCATCTCCTTCTGATCGGCGATGGTGCGGGCGGCCGACGCGCGGACCTCGACCAGCGTTTCCTCCATTTCGAGGATGATCATGCGGATCATCTTCGCGGGGTCTTCCGCCTTGTCGAGCAGGTCGGTCACATTGGCGGCGATGATGTCTCGGGTGCGGGAGAAAATACCCATTTTAACGTCACTCCTGGTCGTATCTCGTTTTCAGGTGCCGGGGCGGGCGAGAGGGGGCAGTCCCGCCCCGGCCGGGATTGCGATCCTTACGCAAGATAGCGCAGGTTCGCGGGGGTGTCTTGCGCCGCGAGGATCGGGGTTTCGCTGGCGCGGGCCGGGCCGACCGCCGAAAGGATCATGGTCGATCCGAACAGGACGGCGGCGATGGCGACCGACATCAGCTGGCCGATTTCGCGAACGCTGCTGGTCTGCTTTTCCATTTTCTTACTCCCTGAACCTTGGCCTTCATGTGTTTCCGCGTTTCGGTGCGGATTGCCCATAGCTTTGCAGGGGGCGTGCCAATTTGCGGAAAGCGCGGATTTCCTTCATTCTCGGTTCATCTGGCACGACTGGATCGACATGCCACTTGCCAAGAGGTGGGAAATTTCACCATAAGTTGGCGCATGGAGAAAAATACGCAGTTCGTCGGTCAGTCGCTGGCCTTTCTCGACGCGGTCGAGCAGGCGGGTCGCGCGGCCGAACTCAACCGGCCGGTGCTGGTGATCGGCGAGCGCGGGACCGGCAAGGAACTGATCGCCGAGCGGCTGCATCACCTCTCCCCGCGCTGGGGCGAGCCGCTGATCGTGATGAACTGCGCCGCGTTGCCCGAGACGCTGATCGAGGCGGAGCTGTTCGGCCATGAACAGGGCGCCTTCACCGGCGCGACCCGGGCGCGGCCCGGCCGGTTCGAGGAAGCCGATGGCGGCACCCTGTTCCTGGACGAGCTGGGCACTTTGTCGATGGCGGCGCAGGAGCGGCTACTGCGCGTGATCGAATATGGCGAGGTGACGCGGATCGGCGCATCGCGGCCGGTGACGGTGGACGTGCGCATCGTCGCGGCGACCAATGAGGATCTGCCCGCCGCCGCCGAAGCCGGGCGCTTCCGCCCCGACCTGCTCGATCGCCTCAGCTTCGAGGTCATCACCCTGCCCCCGCTGCGCGCACGCGAGGGCGATGTGGCGGTGCTGGCCGATCATTTCGGGCGGCGCATGGCGGCGGAACTCAACTGGCCGCAATGGCCCGGCTTCGCCGCGGCTTGCGCGGCGGAGCTGGAAGGTCATGGCTGGCCCGGCAATGTGCGCGAACTGCGCAATGTGGTGGAGCGCGCGGTCTATCGCTGGGACGAGCCGGCACGGCCGATCAGCCGCCTGACCTTCGATCCCTTCGCCTCGCCGTGGAAGCCCAAGCCGTTGATGCCAAAGGCGGGGACGGAGCCTGGCGCCGGCAACCTCCCGGCCGCTCCGACCCAGCCGGCGCCAGCGACGGCTTTCGAGGAGATCAGCGACCTGCGCAGCGCGGTGGACGCGCATGAAGCGGCGATCATCCGAGCGGCGCTTGACCGCTATCGCTACAATCAGCGCGCGACGGCCAAGGGGCTGGGGCTGACCTACGACCAGCTGCGCCATTGCATGAGAAAACATGGGCTGAGCGCGGGTTAGGGCCGATCGACATTCAGCGGATGGCGCCCCACCGCCTTGGCCGGCGCAGCAACGCCGCGCAGAATATCAGTCTTCGGTCTGGGCGCGCTCCAGTTCAGCGGGCTTGCGCCTGGCGAACAGCGTGCCGAGCTTCTGCTCCTCCTCCGCCGTCAGATCCCTCGCGGCTGCGGGGAACATCTCCTCTTCCTCCTCGTCAATATGATGGAGATAGCGCTTCTTCATCTCGGCGAATGTCTCGCGCCAGGCGTCGCCATTGAATTTGAGGCCGTCCAGCTTCTCCAGATAATCGTCGATCTCCTTGTGCTCCGCCACGCTGTGCTGCGCATCCTCGCGCAGGTTGGGACGGGACAGCATCGTCGCATAGAGCGTTTCCTCCTCGGCCGCGGCATGGGCCGTCACCTCCACCTTGAACTGCTCGAACAGCTTTTCCAGCCGATCCTCGTTCTTTTCCCGATCGGCATCCGCCATCTTGGCGAAAAGCTGGCGGTGGGCGTCGTGATCCTGCTTGAGGCGATGGAAAATGCTGGCGTCGGCCATGATCGGTCCTCCTGGTTCGAGGAAGGACAACGACGGGCGCGCCGATTGGCTCCGGCCGACCGACCGAAGAAAGATCAGCCGAAGAGGAAGCGGAAGATGATCGCGACCGGGATCCAGAGCAGCGCGCCGACAAGGCTGGCACCCCAGAGTTGCAGCAGGTCGCGGCGGAAGCGCAGCGCCAGTCCGCCTTCCGACAGCCCCCCCTGTTCGAGCAGGCGCCAGCGCCGTTCCAGCCCGCGGGCGGCCACGGCATAGCCGCCGATCGCGACGATGATGCCCAGGTGCAGGGCCAGCGACCCGCCCATTTTCGCGACGATGAAAATCTGAAGCAGGCAGAAGATGACGAGCGCGGCAGCCAGGTGCGTGCTGATCCGCTTGGCATAGCCGGTGCGGCGCCCCTGCCCCCGATCGCCCATCGCCGTCGCCAAGACCCCGTCCTCCTTCTTTGACCCGTCATCAGAATTTCACGAACGACTCGCCCGATCAACTGGAAATTAGGGGTCAGCCGAAGAGGTCAGCGGAACGAAGATCAGCCGCAGCGTTGTGGGCCATCGCAACGACGGCGCGCCGCCCCCGCAGAAACATCTTTCCTACCCGGCGTTCCTCTGATCTACCCTGTGCGATGGAAGCGCTCCTCCACCCCCCCGCCTCACTAGGGCCGATCGACATTCAGGAGATGGCGGAGCAAAAATGGTGGATTTCCGTGACCCTTGAAACGAGTCATGTGCCTCGCTTCAACCATTTGCAGCCCGCCAGAACTGAATGTCGATCGGCCCTAGCCCGCTTGCGCGCCACGGGCGCGTATCCGACGCGCGACGGCCGCGTTGCTGTCGCCTCGAGGGCGCGCCACCATGACCCGACCGTCGCGTCGGTGACGCGTCGCAGGCGCGTCGCGAGCGCGTCGCGGGCGCAATTGGCCCAAATCACCCGACGACAGTGTGAACTTCGGTATGACGCATCAACGTCGCGTCGCAGCGGACACCCCCGCCTAGATCAGACCAGCGAGCGGGCTGGACGGATCGGCATACATGCGCTTGCCCATGCGCCCGGCGCGATAGGCCATGCGGCCCGCCTCGACCCCCGCCTTCATCGCGGCGGCCATCAGCACCGGATCCTTCGCCTCGGCGATCGCGGTGTTCATGAGCACGCCGGTGCAGCCCAGTTCCATCGCCTGCGCCGCCTCCGACGCCGTGCCGACGCCAGCATCGACCAGCACGGGCAATTTGGTGCCTTCCACGATCAGGCGGATCGTCACCCTGTTCTGGATGCCCAGGCCCGACCCGATCGGCGCGCCCAGCGGCATGATCGCGACCGCGCCCGCATCCTCCAGCCGCTTGGCCGCGATCGGATCGTCAACGCAATAGACCATCGGCTTGAAGCCTTCCTTGGCCAGCACCTCGGTCGCGCGCAGCGTTTCGACCATGTCGGGATAAAGCGTCCGCGCCTCCCCCAGCACTTCCAGCTTCACCAGGTCCCATCCGCCCGCCTCGCGCGCCAGCCGCAGGGTGCGGATCGCCTCCTCGCCGGTGAAGCAGCCCGCCGTGTTGGGCAGATAGGTGATCTTCTTGGGATCAATATAGTCAGTCAGCATCGGCGCCTTGGGGTCGCTGACATTGACGCGACGCACCGCGACGGTGACGATCTCCGCGCCCGACGCCGCGACCGCCGCCGCATTCTGCTCGAAACTCTTATATTTGCCGGTGCCCACGATCAGGCGCGACCGGAATATCTTGTCGGCCACGGTCCAGCTGTCGTCATCCACCGCCGTCATATCGCCGCCCCCGACAAAGTGCACGATCTCCAGCTCGTCGCCATCCTCGACCCTGACCTGGCTCAGGGTCGAACGCGGCACCACTTCCAGATTGCGCTCCACCGCGACCTTTTCCGGCACGAAGCCCAGCTCGCTCGCGAGGTCGGCAAGGGTCAGTCCGTTGCGGACGCGGCGATGCTCGCCATTGATGCGGATGGAGATGGTGCCGTCTATGCTCACTATGCGTTCCCGATTGGCGAACTGTCTCGACTAAGCGAGACAGGAAGGGCTAAGGATCGTGCCGCATATAGGGGCGGCCACGCCCCGGCCGCAACATAAAGAAGGGGACACGCCTTGGCCGACGCGCGCAAAATCTATGTGCTGAACGGACCCAATCTCAACATGCTCGGCACCCGCGAGCCGGACATCTACGGCTATGACACGCTGGACGATATCGCCGAGCGGATGGAGGATGCGGCCAACCGCGCCCATGTGGAGATTGATTTCCGCCAGTCGAACCATGAAGGGCATCTGATCGACTGGGTGCAGGAAGCCCATGCGGAAGGCGCGCACGCCATCATCATGAACCCCGGCGGCCTGACCCATACCTCGATCGCGCTGCATGACGCGATCAAGGCGGTGACGGTGCCGGTGATCGAGATTCACCTGTCCAACCCACATGCGCGCGAGCCTTTCCGCCACAAAAGCTATGTCGGCATGGCCGCCAGGGGGACGATCGCGGGCTTTGGCCCCATGTCCTACATGCTGGCGCTGGAAGCCGCGCTGGAACTATAGAAAATTGTTTGATTGCCGCACCTGCCGAAAATGCGCATTCGCGCATTTTCCGAACAGACTATAACTGCGCGCGCCCCGACGCACGAAAGTTGCGCTTTGCCGTAAATACGCATAGGCGCGGGCACAAGAAACGACATTCACCGGCCAGGGATTTCACATGACCGACAAAGAAAAGGGCGCAATGCAGGTGGACGTGCAGCTGGTGCGCGATCTCGCGACGCTGTTGGACGACAGCAACCTGACGGAAATCGAGGTGGAGGACGGCGATCGCAAGATCCGCGTCGCCCGCTCGGGTGGCGGCGCGCCCGCCGCCGTCTACGCTCCTGCGCCGGTGGCCGCGCCCGCCGCCGCGGTGCCCGCCGCCGCACCGGCCGCCGCCGAAGCCGCCATCCCGGCCGGCACCGTGGTCAAGTCGCCGATCGTCGGCACCGCCTATCTCGCCGCGGAACCCGGCGCCGCGCCCTTCGCCCGTATCGGCGCACAGGTCGCCGCCGGCGAAACCGTCCTGATCGTCGAGGCCATGAAGGTCATGAACGCGATCACCGCGCCCAACGCCGGCACGGTCAAGGCGGTGCTGGTCGATAACGGCCAGCCGGTCGAATATGACCAGCCGCTGATCGTCATCGAATAAGGCGCGCACCGCTCATGGCCATCGAAAAGCTGCTGATCGCCAACCGCGGCGAGATCGCGCTCCGCATCCACCGCGCCTGCCATGAAATGGGCATCAAGACCGTCGCGGTGCACTCCACCGCCGACGCCGACGCCATGCATGTCAGGCTGGCGGACGAGGCGATCTGCATCGGCCCGCCCGCCGCCAGGGACAGCTATCTGAATATCGCCGCGATCATTTCCGCGGCGGAGATCAGCGGCGCGGACGCGATCCATCCCGGCTACGGCTTCCTGTCGGAAAACGCCAAGTTCGCGGAGATCGTGGAAGCGCACGGCCTGGCTTTCGTCGGTCCCAAGCCCGAACATATCCGCACCATGGGCGACAAGATCGAGGCGAAGCGCACCGCCGGCGCGCTGGGCCTGCCGCTCGTCCCCGGTTCAGACGGCGCGGTCAGCGATGTCGAGGAAGCCAAGGCGATCGCCGAGGCGGCGGGCTATCCCGTCATCATCAAGGCGGCGTCCGGCGGCGGCGGCCGCGGCATGAAGGTCTGCACCTCGCCCGACCAGCTCGAAACGCTGATGCAGCAGGCGGGTTCGGAAGCCAAGGCCGCCTTTGGCGACGCCACCGTCTATATCGAGAAATATCTCGGCAATCCGCGCCACATCGAAATCCAGATATTCGGCGACGGCAAGGGCAACGCCATCCATCTGGGCGAACGCGACTGCTCGCTCCAGCGCCGCCACCAGAAGGTGCTGGAAGAAGCGCCCTCGCCCGTCCTGTCCCAGGCCGAGCGCGAGCGGATCGGCGGCATCTGCGCCAAGGCGATGGCCGACATGGGCTATCGCGGCGCGGGCACGATCGAGTTTCTGTGGGAAAATGGCGAATTCTACTTCATCGAGATGAACACCCGCCTTCAAGTGGAACATCCGGTGACGGAGATGATCACCGGCCTCGATCTGGTGCGCGAGCAGATCCGCGTCGCCGAAGGCAAGCCGCTGTCGGTCGCGCAGGAGGATATCGCCTTCACCGGCCATGCGATCGAATGCCGTATCAACGCGGAAGATCCCCGGACCTTCGCCCCGTCGCCGGGCACCGTCACCAGCTATCATGTGCCGGGCGGTATGCATGTTCGCGTCGATAGCGGCCTCTATCAGGGCTATAAGGTGCCGCCCTACTACGACTCCATGATCGGCAAGCTGATCGTCTATGGCCGCACCCGCGAGGGCGCGATCATGCGCCTGCGCCGCGCGCTGGAGGAATATGTGATCGAAGGGATGAAGACCACCATCCCGCTCCATCAGGCGCTGCTGACCGATCCCGACTTCCTCGACGGCAACTATACCATCAAGTGGCTGGAAGAGTGGTTGGCGCGCGAGGACAGCCAATGAAGGCGACCATCTGGCATAATCCCAAATGCGGGACGTCGCGCAAGACGCTGGCGATCCTGGAGGAAACCCCCGGCGTCGACGTCGAGGTGATCGAATATCTCAAGACGCCCTACGACCGGGCGAAGCTGGCGCAGTTGATCGCCGATGCCGGCATCACCCCGGCCGATGCGATCCGCAGGATGGGGACCGATGCCGAGGAACGCGGCCTGCCCGATATGACGGCGGACGCGATCCTGGACGAGATGGCGGCCAATCCCGCCTATGTGAACCGCCCCTTCGTCGAGACGGAAAAGGGCGTCCGCTTCTGCCGTCCCCAGGACAAGGTCCTCGAAATCCTCTGATATCGGGAAAGGGCGGGCCGACGATCCGCCCTTTCTGTTTGTTCAATAATGGTAGCGCAGCGTGAAGGTAACGTTGCGCGGCTCGCCATAGGCCAGCTGATTGTAGAAGCCGATCTGCGAATAATATGTCTTGTCGAACAGATTATCGACATTGACCTGCGCCGACAGGCCCTTGGCGAATTCGTAGCGGCCCATCAGATTGACCAGCGCATAGGGCTTGACCTCCAGCCGCTCGGCCTCTTCGGTGATCGGATTGATCGTGTCGGTATAGCTCAGCCCTTCCCAGTTGACGCCGCCGCCGATGGTCAGCCCCTGGAGCGAGCCGGCGAAATCATAGGTTGTGAACAGGCGCAGCAGCTTCTGCGCGAACAGCGTGTTGACCCGGTTGCCGTCGGCATCCTTGGCCCTGAACTGGGTATAGTTGCCCGCGACCGACCAGCCCGGCAGGATCTCGCCATTCGCCTCCACCTCAAAGCCAGTGCTGCGCGCGCCCCTGGCGGCGTAGGATGCTTCGAAGATGGTGCCGGGGATCAGATGGCCTGTATCGGCCTGGGCCAGATTGTCCTGCTCGATGCGGAACACCGAAATGGCGGTGTTGAGCGCGCCGCCGAAGAAGCTGCTTTTCAGGCCGCCCTCATAATTGTTGCCGGTGATCGGCGGCAGGAAGTCGCCATTGCGGTCCTGCGCGCTCTGCGGCTGGAAAATCTTGGTGAAACTCGCATAGACTGTATGGTTGGGTGTGATGTCGTAGAGCGCGCCGACATAGGGCAGCAGGCGGTTCTTGTCGCCAAAGTCGACGGTCGAGCCATAGGAGATGCCCTGTCGCTCCCAGGAAGCGAGGCGCCCGCCGATAATGATCTTGAACGGATCGCTGATCGACAGGCGGGTGGCGCCGAAATAGCCCCACTGCTTCGTCACCTGATCCAGGTCATGCGAACGGATGCTGCTCCAGCGCGGCTCGGCGATCGAGCCGTCCCAATTGTTGAAATCGCCGACGGACAGGCTGTCGAGCGCGGCGAGGCTGTAGAAATCCTGATTCTGCCGCGCATAGCTGGCCCCCAGGATCAGGTCATGCTCGCGCCCGAACAGCTGATATCTTCCGGTCAGCCGCGCGCCGACATCGGCCTGTTCCAGCTTGCCCTGATAATTGGCCGCGAATGCGCCAAGGCCCAGGCCCGTGGTCCGGTCCGGCGTGCCGGAAATGTAGAGCAGCTGCATGTCGCCCTCGTTGAGCGAATAATTGCCATAGATTTTCAGCGACCAGTTGGCGCCGATCTGCTGGGTCAGGTTGGCGAAATAGGTCTGGTTGGTGGACGCCCAGCGGGTCCAGTCGGCCCCGACCGTCTTCGACCGCTTCCAGTCGGTGCGGTTGCCGTCCGAATACCAGACCGGCAAGCCGCCCCATTGGGTGCCACGAGGGCTGTTATCCTGATAGCTGGCACCGAAGCTCACATGGGTGCCGGGGGTCAAATCGCCGTCGATCACCCCGTAAAGCACCAGCTTCCTGTTGTGCAACAGGTCGGTGAAGCTGTCGCCTTCCTCATATTTCGCGACCACCCGCGCGCGGATCGCGCCGTCGCTCGACAGGGGCGAGGAAATATCCGCCATCGCGAAATAAGTGTCCCAGCGGCTGGCCGCCGCCGTCACCGTTGCGGTGAAGCGGTCGCTGTCTGCATGTTTGCGGATTAAATTGATCGACGCCGAAGGATTGCCCGCCCCCGTCATCAACCCGGTCGCGCCGCGTACGATCTCGATCCGTTCGTAAAGCGCGATGTCGATCTCGGATTCCCCGGCGCTATAGGCTGCATCCCATTGCACCGGGATGCCGTCGATCTGGTAATTGTTGATCTCGAAGCCGCGCGCGGAAAAGCCGTTACGGGCGCTGTCGAAGGATTTGGCGGACACGCCGGCCGCATTGTTGACCACGTCGCTCAGCGTGCGGATCGCCTGATCCTCCATGCGCTGCGCGGTCATCACCGTCACCGACTGGGGGGTCTCCTGCAGGGACAGGTTGAGTCCGGTTGCCGATCCCAGCTTGTCGTTGGTGGTGTAGGAACCGGTGACGACGATCTGGTCCTCGTCCGCCGGATCGGCGGCGGCGGCAGTCTGCGCCAGCACCGGCGTAGCAAGCGACAGGAAAAAGGCCAGCGTCGATGCGCCCCCCAGAGACAGAGCGGAAACGCGCGATGTCGACATGTTGATGCCCCCCGATGGACAAATTTTTATGCTATTGCGAATAATTCGCGTACCGCGCTATGCGTTCGGTCGACCGGCCTGTCAATCGCGGCTTTCGCACAAAACTGTCACAGTCGCCCGACGGCTGGTGATTTGAACGCTTGCTTTGACGGGCGGACGAACTAGCTTCGCCTCTCATGGCAAAGGAACCGGCATTGGCGACCATCGCCGTCTACAGTCTCAAGGGCGGCGTGGGTAAGACCACTTTCGCGATCAACCTCGCCTGGACGTCGGCCAGCGTCTCGAAGCGGCGCACGCTGCTATGGGATCTGGACCCGCAGGCGGCGGCGAGCTGGCTGATCTCGACCGATCAGACCAGCCGCGACGCGGCGCAAGCGATCTTCAGCAAGGATGTGGAGGTGCGCAAGCTGATCCAGCCCTCCACCGTGCCGGGATTGGACCTGATCGCCGCCGACACGTCGCTGCGCGGCCTGGACCATCTGTTCCGGGAAATGGACAAGAAGAAGCGACTGGCCAAGCTGATCGAGAGCCTTGGCCGCGACTATGACCGGATTATCCTCGATTGCCCACCGGGCCTCACCGAAACCAGCGAGCAGGTGCTGCGCGCCGCCGACCTGATCGTCATTCCGGTCATCCCCTCCCCACTATCGCAGCGCGCCATGGGGGAAGTCGCCCGCTATCTGGTCCAGCGCGGCGGCAATCATGCACCGATCCTGCCAGTCTATTCGATGGTCGACCGGCGCCGCAGCCTGCATCGCACGGCGCTGGAGAGCCAGTCGCACTGGCACGCCATTCCGATGGCCAGCACGATCGAGCAGATGACGGTGCGCCGCAAGCCATTGGGCGCTTTCGCCCCCGCCTCGCCCCCGGCGCAGGCCTTCGCTGCGCTCTGGACGCAGGTAGAGCGCCAGCTTCAGGCGAAATAGCGGCGCCTCATCTCCGCCCGCCGCCCGTCAGGCGGCGATGTCGTAGGGCCGAATCTCGCCGGTAAGATAGAGGTTGCGCGCCTTCGACCGGCTGAGCTTGCCCGAGCTGGTGCGCGGCAGCGTGCGCGGCGGCACCAGTTCGACGACGCAGTTCATGCCGGTGATGGCGCGGACCCGCTCGCGGATCTGGTCGCGCAGACGCGAGCGCTCCTCATTGTCCGAGGTGCGGCAATGGACGAGCACGGCAGGCGCTTCTTCCCCACCCGGCGTGGTGATGGCGAAGGCGGCGATGTCGCCCTGCTTGAAGCCGGGGAGTTGCTCCACCGCCCATTCGATATCCTGCGGCCAGTGATTCTTGCCGTTGATGATGATCATGTCCTTGGCGCGGCCGACAATGTAGAGATAGCCATCGCTCAGATAACCCATGTCGCCCGTGTCGAGCCAGCCATCGGCCATGCAGGCGTCGGTGGCTTCGGGATCGCGGAAATAGCCGACCATCAGGCTCGGCCCGGTGGTCCACACCTTGCCGATCTGGCGCTCGTTCATCAGGCCGCCATCCTCGTCGCGGATTTCCACGACCATGTCCTTGGCCGGCTTGCCGCAATTGACGATCGAGCGGAAGCGCTGCGGACGGCCTTCGGGCGCGTCGCCGCCCGACAGGTCGGTTTCCTCGACCAGTTCGACGATGATCCCCTCGCCCGGCGGCATGATGGTGACGGCCAGCGTCGCTTCGGCCAGGCCGTAGCTGGGCAGAAAGGCCTTCGGACTGAATCCCGCGTCGGCGAAGGCGTCGACGAAGCTCTGCATCACGTCGGGGCGGATCATGTCGGCACCGTTGCCGGCCAGGCGCCAGCGCGACAGGTCGAACCGATCCTGCGCCTTGGTTTGGCTCGACATGCGGCGGGCGCAGATATCGTAGCCGAAGGTCGGCGAATAGCTGATCGAGGTGCCCTCGTTCCGGCTGATGAGGTCGAGCCAGGCCAGCGGGCGGCGGGCGAAATCCTCGGTCTTCATATAGTCGGTCGACACCTGGTTGGCGACGACCGACAGGAAGCAGCCGACCAGGCCCATGTCATGATACCAGGGCAACCAGCTGATGCAGCGGTCGCTGTCCTGCAATTCCATGCCATGGCTGTGCGCCGACAGGTTCGACAGCAGCGCATGGTGGGTGACGGCCACGCCATGGGGGAAGCGCGTCGATCCGCTCGAATATTGCAGATAGGCGATTTCGTCACCCCTGGCCTGCGGGAGCGCCACGGGCGCGGCCTCGCGCGCAATGAAATCCTCGAACGCGATGCTCTCGACCTTCTTCTGACGGCCGGATTCGCCCGCCATCTCTTCCAGTTCCTTGGGGAAGAGGAACAGCATCGGATCGCAGCTGGTCAGCTGGACGTTCAGCTGGTCGATATAGCTTTCCTTGCCGCCGAAGCTGGTCGGCAGCGGCAGCGGCACCGGCCAGGCGCCGGCATAGACGATGCCGAAGAAGAGCATGGCGAAATCCGCGCCGGTTTCAGCGACCAGCGCCACGCGATCCTGCGGCTTCACCCCATGGGCGATCAGGCGATGGGCGCAGGTGATCGCATCGGCGCGCAGTTCGCGGAACGGATAGGGCCGAGCCAGATTGCCGCGCGCATCATGGAAATTCAGACCGCGCTTGCCCTGCGCCGCATAGTCCAGCGCTTCGCCCAGCGTCTCGAAGTCGGAGAAGCGGCGCGTCAGATCATCGGTGGTCGGCGTCGGTGCCATCATCTCTTGCGAACCCGTCATATTGGTTTCACCCAATGTCTTAAAACTTGTGAAAGGGCGGCCGCTAGCAGCTTTGTCCGCCACTTGCACCGCATATTCCGTTCCAGCGTTGCTTATTAGCCGACAAGGCGCGGTAAAATTCCGGCCCGACTGTGGCATAAACATGGCGTATCGGGCATTGAGGTTCGAAATGACCGGGAAACGTCTCCCCCCGCCGCTTGACGAGGACATGCTGCGCGACCTTGCGCTGCGCCATGCCGCACGCTTTGCGACCAGCCGGGGCAAGCTGCTCGCCTATCTGCGCCGAAAACTGCGCGAGCGCGGCTGGCGCGGCGGGAAGCCCGCAGATCCCGAAGGACTGGCCGATCATTTCGTGGAATTGGGTTATATCGACGATGCGGGCTATGCGATGATGAAGAGCGCGTCCCTCGGCCGGCGCGGCTATGGTGCGCGCCGGATCGGCGAAGAATTGCGCGCCGCCGGCATCGCGGAGGAGGATCGCGCGCAGGCCGACGCCCAGACCCGCAAGGACGCCTGGTCCGCCGCCGACCGCTTCGCCCGCCGCAAGCGCCTGGGCCCCTATGCCACCGCGCCGCTCGATCCCCCCGCGCGCGAAAAGGCGATCGCCGCCTTCCTGCGCGCCGGGCATGACTATGCGGTTGCGCGGAAATGGGTGGATGCGGCGCCGGGGGAAATGATGATGGAGGAATGATGTGGCGTGGCGAGGAGAAAAAGGGAATGGAAGCCTTAACGATGCCCCAACCCAACCCTTCAAAACGAGGCGCGTGACTCGTTTGCTATAATGGCTCGCTAATGGTCGATTTCAGATCGTCCGAAAGCAGGCGGCCCGTTCAATTCGCGGGATCGAGCAGGCAGCCCCAGCCCGGCCTGAAGCGCGCGGTGCGGCTGGCGAGCAGGGGGACGCTCGCCCTGACCGCATTTTCTTCCGGCAGATCGGTCAGGCGGACCATGGCCATCCCAGGTTCCTTGTCCTGCTGGCAACTGCCCATGGCGCGTCCTTCGACATAGCGGCAGGAACAGCCGATCCGCGCGCCATAGGCCGCGCCTACACGCGCCTGCACACTGAGGCTGGTCCAGCGCCATGCCAGCACGCCAAGCAGCAGCACAAGGATCAGCACTGCTGCAATCCACCATTTCCGCCGAACCGCCATGGCTCTTTCCTACGCCTCCATGTAAGGGCGCCGGCTTATGCAGATCGACAGCCGAATCGTAAAGCGCCTTGGGATAGGCGCCGGCATAGCCGCGCTCGTCGTGGCGGGGACACTCGCCGGGCGCGGGGCGCAGCAGGGGCCGGACCCTGTCTATCGCGTCGCGTCCGACGCCGTGGTGGGCGAAAGCGCGCTGCACGGGGCGATCGACCCGCTGTTCGACGACGATGCGATGGGCCAGACCCGTGCGCTGCTGGTGATGCGCGACGGCAAGGTGATCGCGGAACGCTATGCGCCCGGTTATGGCCCGGACACCAAGCTGCTGTCCTGGTCGATCGCCAAGAGCGTGACGGCGGTGCTGGTGGGGTTGATGGTCGCCGACGGGCGGCTGGCGCTCGATGCGCCGGTGCCGGTGCCCGCCTGGAGCCAGCCGGGCGACCCGCGCGGGCGGATCACGCTGCGACAGTTGCTGACGATGAGTTCGGGTCTGGACCATATCGAAGACGGCGATCCGCTGCCCGATGGCGATACGGTGCGAATGCTCTTCGCCGACGGCGCGCAGGACATGGCGGCCTATGCCGAAGCCAAGCCGCTGGCCCATGCGCCGGGCGAGGCCTTCGCCTATTCGACCGGCAGCAGCATGATCCTGACCGACCTGATGACGCGGATGCTGACCAACAGCGCCGACCCCGACGCGCGGCGGCGGGCGATGCAGATGTTCATCGACGGGCGGCTGAAGGCGCCGGGCAAGCTGCCCAGCCTGACGCCGGAATATGACGCGGCCGGTACGATGATCGGCGGCAGCATCCTGCACATGACCGCGCGCGATTATGGCCGCTTCGGCGACCTGCTGCGCCGCCGGGGGCGGTCGCCCAGCGGCCACCAGATATTGCCGGAAAAATGGATCGACCTGATGACCACCCCGTCGCGCCGCAACCCGGCCTATGGGCTGCATATCTGGCTCAATCGCGACAGTAGCGAAAGCGCGCTGATGCCGGGCCAGGCGCCCGAGAGCCTGTTCGGCTGCGTCGGGCATAATGGGCAATATATCCTGATCTCCCCGTCGCAGCGGCTGACCGTGGTGCGGATCGGCATGTCACCGGACAAGGAACAGCGCCGCGCGGTGCGCGGGGCATTGGCGAAGCTGATGGGGCTGTTTCCGGGTTAAAGGAAAAAGCGCCCCTCGATCACGGTGCGGCAGGCGCCGGTCAGGATGACGCGGTCGTCCGTCAGCGTGCAGCCCAGCCGCCCGCCCCGCGCCGAGGCCTGATAGGCGCTGATCTCGTTCTTCCCCAGCCGTTCCGCCCAGAAGGGGGTAAGCAGGCAATGGGCCGATCCGGTGACAGGGTCTTCATTCACCCCGCCGCCCGGCACGAAAACGCGGCTGACGATATCGCTGTCCTCGCCCGGCGCGGTCGCGATCAGCATGATGTCGCCCAGCGCCTTCAGCGCCGCGAAGTCGGGCGACAGCGACCGCACGGCGGCGGCGTCGGGGAAGAGGAAGAGGCTGTAGCCACCATCGCGCCAGTGCGATTCGAGCGGCTGGCCGCCCAGGCCCGCCGCGAGATCGGGAAGCGCCTTGGGCGCCATCGTCCATGCGGGGAGTGACAGGGCATAGCCTTCGCCGTCGCGCAATACTGTCAGGATGCCGGCATGACGGGTGCGGAAGCGGATGAAGTCCCCCTTCATCAGCACATGGCCGCTCGCCAGCGTGGCATGGCCGCACAGCTTCACCTCGACCGCCGGGGTGAACCAGCGCAGTTCATAGTCCGCTTCGGGATCATCGGGGGTCGGCACGGTGAAGGCGGTTTCGGAGAGGTTGTTTTCCTCCGCAATGTGCTGGAGCGTGGCGTCGTCGAGCCAGGCGTCGAGCGGCATCACCGCGGCGGGATTGCCGGTGAAGGGCGCGTCGGCGAAGGCGTCGACCTGGATGAAGGCCAAACTGGGCATCAGGCTGGTCATGGGCGTTGTCCTCGTCATTTGCGCCTTGATGCCGGGCGTCGCACGGCATGGACAGGGCCGGCCGCGCCGGATTGGCAGCCTATCCGAGCAGTACCAGAGTCGTGCACACCGCGACGCCGACGATGATGTTGATCGGCACGCCGATCCGCACGAAGTCGGCAAAGCGATAGTCGCCCGCGGCATAGACCAGCGCGTTGGTCTGATAGCCGATGGGCGTGGCGAAACAGGCCGATGCGCCGATCATCAGCGCGATTACCAGCGGCCGGGCGTCGACGCCCAGTTGTTGCGCCAGCGCGATTGTGATCGGCGTGAGCAGCGCCGCCACCGCATTGTTGCTGAGCAGTTCGGATAGCAGCAGCGATGCGAAATAGACGATAAAGACCAGGCTCCAGGCCGGCGCCACCTCCATCATCGGCGTGATCCATCCGACCATCAGCGCGACGCTGCCCGCCTGCTCCAGCGCCAGCCCCACGGCCAGCATCGCGAAGATCAGGATCAGCGTATCGCCGTCGATCGCGCCCCAGGCTTCTTCCGGGTCGATGCAGCGGGTGACGAGGATCAGGCCCACGGCGATCACGGCGGCCAGGCCGATGCCTACCACGTCGAAAGCCGACAGCAGCACCGCGCCGGCCATGGCGGCGATCGCGATCCACGCCTTGCGCGGTCGGAAGGCACGGGTGCGGCTGATATCGACGCCGATCAGGTGCGGATTGTCCTTGAGCGCGCGCATGGCGTCGTCGCCACCCGCCACCAGCAGGCGGTCGGCGCCGCGCACGCGTGTCTCGGCCAGCTCCGGTCCGGGCAGATGGCGTGCGCGGTGGATGCCGATGATCCGCACGCGCAGCGCGTGGAGAAAGGGGATGTCGATCAACCGCTCGCCGATCGACGGATGGCTGGGCGCGACCATCGCCTCGACCACCGTGCCCTCCTGCGCGCTGGTGCGGGAATCGGCGGCGACGCCCAGTTCGAACCGGCCGGATTCGCGCAGGGTCATGATCGCCGCGCCATCCGCCCGAACGATCAGCCGGTCGCCGGAATAGATATCCTCTTCCTCCAGATCATGGCGCCGGACATCGCCCCCGCGCTTGAGGCCCAGCAATTGCACCGACCGCCCGAACAGGCCGATGGAACCGATCTGGCGGCCTATGTCGTCGCTATCCTGCGGCACGACCAGTTCGGTCAGATAATCCTGCACCGCGCCGCCCCCTTCGCCCGCGATCGACGGCGGATCGCTGGGCAGCAGGAAGGAAAGGCAGAGCAGCGCCACGATCCCCGCCGCCGCGCCGGCCGCCCCATAGAGGGTGATGTCGAAGATGCCGAAACCCGCCATGCCCTGTTCGGCGGCGATGCCCGCGACAACGAGGTTGGTCGAGGTGCCGACCAGCGTCAGGCATCCGCCCAGCACCGCGACCGTGTTCATCGGGATCAACAGCTTCTTGACCGGATAGCCGGTCGCCTGCGCCAGCTTGAACATGATCGGGATCAGCAGAACGACGACCGGCGTGTTGTTGAGGAAGGCCGACAGGAGCAGCGCGCCCAGCGCGACTTCGGCGAGCGCGATCCGGGGATGACGTTCGGCGCGGGTCATGATGAGGTCGGCGACGCGGCTGATGACGCCGGTGCGGATGAGCGCGCCCGACAGGACGAACATCGCGCCCACGGTCAGCGGCGCGCTGTTGGAGAAGACGGAGAACATCGCCTTTTCGTCCAGCATTCCCAGCGCGCCATAGGCACAGGCGCCGACCACGGCGATGACGGTGGGCGAATAGCGTTCGCGCACGAAGGCGACGAACATGCAGGCGAGGATGATGAGGCCGATTTCCGCGCGGTAGATGCCGAGCAGCGCGGTGATGAAATGCATAGGTCGTTGGCCCCCGTTAGATCGCGTTGCGCGCGTCTCTGACGGAGGTGAAACGAAATGGGCCAGCCATGGTTGCATGGCTGGCCCGTGTCGCGGCTGTCAGGGGACGTTTTGACCGTCAATCCGCGCTTTTTAATCGCAGCGTTTTTCGAGAAAAACGCATGGACGCGTGGTGACGCTCCCCAGGCTTACGCTCTGCCGCTCGCCCTCCCGCGGGCGATGGATGTCATCCTATCGTAATGGGAGCGAGTCGTCTCGCGGATAATGGGCGTTGGGCGCAACGATGGAGCGGTTCGGCGCGTCAGTCCCGCGCGCCATCTCCACATTGGGCGCGGTGGAGCAGCTTCTGGTCCGCCAGCACCAGCGCCATCATCGCCTCGACCACCGGGACGCCGCGAATGCCGACGCAGGGATCGTGGCGGCCCTTGGTGATGATGTCCGACGCCTCGCCCTCGCGCGTCACCGTCTCGACCGGGATCAGGATCGAACTGGTCGGCTTGAAGGCGACGCGGACCTTCACCGGCTGACCGGTGGAAATCCCCCCGGCAATGCCGCCGGCATGGTTGGCGAGAAAGAGGGGGCCGTCGTTGCCGGGCCGCATCGGGTCGGCATTCTGCTCGCCGCGCAGGCGGGCGGCGGCGAAGCCGTCGCCAATCTCCACGCCCTTAACCGCGTTGATGCTCATCATCGCGCTCGCCAGTTCGCTGTCGAGCTTGGCATAGAGCGGCGCGCCCCAGCCCGCCGGGACGCCCGAGGCGATGCATTCGACGACCGCGCCCAGCGACGACCCGTCCTTGCGCGCGCCGTCGACCAGCGCTTCCCAGCGCCTAGCGGCCTCCGCGTCGGGGCAGAAGAAGGGGTTCTGGCCGATCTGCGACGGATCGAAGTTCACAATGTCGATAGCGTCGCCGCCAATCTCGCTGACATAGGCGAAGATATCGACTTCGGGGATGACGAGCCGGGCAACGGCGCCCGCCGCCACGCGGCTGGCGGTTTCGCGGGCGGAGGAGCGCCCGCCGCCGCGATAGTCGCGAAACCCATATTTGGCGTCATAGGCATAGTCGGCATGGCCGGGGCGATAGGCCTTGGCGACATCCGAATAATCCTTGGAGCGCTGGTCGGTATTTTCGATCATCAGGCTGATCGGCGTGCCCGTGGTCCGCCCCTCGAACACGCCGGACAGGATGCGCACCGCGTCCGGTTCGCGGCGCTGGGTAGTGAATTTGGACGTGCCGGGCTTGCGCAGGTCGAGCCAGGGCTGGATGTCCGCCTCGCTCAGTTCCAGGCCCGGAGGACAGCCATCGACCATGGCGCCGATCGCCGGGCCATGGCTTTCGCCCCAGGTCGAAAAGCGAAACACGCGACCGAAACTGTTGAAACTCATAGGGTATCCGATCCGGTCGCGTTCAGTCTTCAGGCCTTGTCGAGCGCGATGTCGGGCGCGTCCTCGGCCTTCATGCCGATGACGTTGTAGCCCGCGTCGACATGGTGGATTTCACCGGTCACGCCAGACGCCAGGTCCGACAGCAGATAGAGGCCGGCGCCGCCGACATCCTCGATCGTCACGTTCCGGCGCAGCGGCGAGTTCAGCTCATTCCATTTGAGGATATAGCGGAAGTCGCCGATGCCGCTGGCGGCGAGCGTCTTGATCGGGCCGGCGGAGATGGCGTTGACGCGGATATTTTCCGGGCCAAGATCCATCGCGAGATATTTGACGCTGGTTTCCAGCGCCGCCTTGGCCACGCCCATGACGTTATAATGGGGGATGACCTTTTCCGCGCCATAATAGCTGAGCGTCAGGATGCTGCCGCCTTTGGGCATCAGCGCGCGCGCGCGCTTGGTGACGGCGACGAAGCTGTAGGCCGACACGTTCATGGTCAACAGGAAATTGTCGAGGCTGGTGTCGACATAGAGGCCGCGCAGCTCATTCTTGTCCGAAAAGCCGATCGCATGGACCACGAAATCCAGCGTGCCCCAGCGCGCCTCGATCTCGGCAAAGGCGGCGTCCAGCTTGTCCATGTCGGTGACGTCGCAGTCGATCAGGAAATCCGATCCGACCTGCTCGGCCAGCGGCCGCACGCGCTTGGCGAGCGCATCGCCCTGATAGGAAAAGGCCAGTTCCGCGCCCTGGGCGTGCAGCTGCCTGGCAATGCCCCAAGCCAGCGACTTGTCGTTCGCCAGCCCCATGATCAGCCCGCGCTTCCCTGCCATCAAGCCTGTCATTGTATCGTTCCGTTCCCTTTGTCCTGCATGGCGGCTTCTGCTTCCTCTTCGGGGAATTCCGCCAGCGCCGCATTCAATTCCGCGCCAATTACCACGCCAAGCCCGACGAGAAAGAAAAAAATGAGGGTGATCATCACGCCCGCCAGACTGCCATAGGTGCGGCCATAGCCGCCCAGCAGCGACAGGGTGGGCGGCAACAACAAGGTCGTGCCATACCACCAGAAGGCCGTCGCCACCGCGCCGGGCCATTTGGGAAAGCGCCGATCCTTGTAGAGGGTCGGCGTCAGCGCGACGAACAGCGACCAGAGCGCGACGCAGGTGATGCCCATCGGCACCAGCTTCGCCGACGCGACAAGCGCGATCGCTTCGTCTGCCCAGGGGAGGATCTGATGCAGGAACTGGTCGACGCCCGTGATCGCGACCTGAAGCGAGAAGGCGAACATCACCGTGAACACGCTGGCCAGGGTGATGCCGATCGCGCCCAGCCGATAGCGCCAGAAGGGCTTGGTGCTTTTCGTGCCATAGGCGCGGCGGAGAATGTCGCGGATCGTCTCGATCAGGCTACCCACGGTCCAGAGGCCGACCAGACCGCCAAGCCAGAGCAGCGGCCCGGTGCGCGCGGTCAGCACTTCGCTGATCGGCTGGCGCACCACGTCGGCGACGCCGCGCGGAACGGTGGTGAGGAAGGCGTTCACCGCCTGCACCCCATCTTCGGTCCGGCCGAAGATGCTCGCCACCGCCGCCGCGACGATGAAGAAGGGGAAGAGCGTCATCAGCGAGAGATAGGCCAGATTGCCCGCATGGATGAAGCCGTCGCTATAGGTGCCGACCAGGACGCGCCTGGCGACCTCGAAGACATGCGACCCCGGCCGCACCCGGTTCATCTGCCGATGGAAATGCGCCCGCGCCTCCCGCGCCATCTGGCGGCGCTGCTCGGGCGAGAGGGGCGAGGGCATCGGCATTCGCGCCCTAACGCGTCAGACGCCCAGATGGGCGCGCACCGCCCTTTTGTCCTGCCAGCCCTCGATCAGCGCCCGGATCGCCGGGTCGTCGGCGGGCACGTCGATCTGAAGCGTGACGAGTTGGTCGCCGCGCTGGCCGTCCTTGCCGGTGAAGCCCTTGCCGCGCAGGCGCAGCGTCTTGCCGGAGGTCGCGCCGACCGGCACGCCCAGCATCACCGGGCCGTCGACCGTGGGCACCTTGACCTTGCCGCCCTTCACCGCCTCGTCGAGGGTGATAGGCAGGTCGAGCAGCACATTGTCGCCGTCGCGCCGAAAATGGGGGTGCGGCTTCACGTCGATGGTGACGATCGCATCGCCCGCGCCGCCCGGCCCCGCCTGCCCCTTGCCCGACAGGCGCATCTGCGTGCCGCTCTCCACCCCGGCGGGGAGCTTCAGGTCGATCGTCTTGCCGTCCTGAAGCGTGATGCGCTGCGGGCTGAGCGTCGCGGCGTCGACGAACTGCACGGCGAGCCGATAATTGACGTTCGCGCCCTTTTGCGGCGGCGCCTGTCGCCCGAAGCCGCCAAATCCGCCGCCACCGCCCGCCGCGCGGCGGCCCGCGCCGCCGAACAGGCCTTCGAAAATATCGCCGAAATCCGCGCCGCCGCTATCGAAACCGCCACCGGGCTGGCCACGGAATCCACCGCCGCCGCTGCCACCAAAACCGAAGGGCGCGGTCGGATTGCCCTCGCCGTCGATTTCGCCCCGGTCGAAGCGGGCGCGCTTGTCCTTGTCCGACAGCAGGTCATAGGCGTTGGTCACGGCCGAAAATTTCTCCGCGGCCTTGGGATTGTCCTTATTCTTGTCGGGATGCAGTTCCTTGGCCAGCTTGCGATAGGCGGACTTGATCTCTGCCTCGCTGGCGCTGCGGGCTACGCCCAGGGTGGAATAGGGATCGGCCATTCATCTACCTGTTGCACAAAAGCATCACTTGCCGACTATGTGGACGATGCGGCGCATACATTCAAGACAAGGATGGCGGTTGGGTGATTGAGCGTCCCCATATCGACACCCTTGTCCCCCTCCCCTAAGACGGGGCATGACCGATCCTTTCGTCCTTTTCGACACATGGTATGCGCAGGCGCGCGAGACCGAACCCAATGACAGCAACGCCATGGCGCTGGCCACCGCTGACGC
This sequence comes from Sphingobium sp. WR1, assembly GCF_059693745.1. Lineage (NCBI taxonomy): Bacteria > Pseudomonadati > Pseudomonadota > Alphaproteobacteria > Sphingomonadales > Sphingobiaceae > Sphingobium > Sphingobium sp. WR1. The sequence goes on from NZ_JCATID010000011.1 coordinate 163,834, forward strand.
GCGCGGGCGGCCATCGGTGCGGATGGTGCTGCTGAAGGGGCATGGGCCGGACGGTTTCCTCTTCTACACCAATTTCGAAGGGCGCAAGGCGGGCGAGTTACTGGAGAATCCGCACGCGGCCCTGCTTTTCCACTGGAAGTCGCTGCGCCGCCAGATCCGGATCGAGGGGCCAGTCGGCCCTGTCGACGACGCCACCGCCGACGCCTATTTCGCGACGCGCAGCCGCGACAGCCAGCTCGGCGCCTGGGCGTCCGACCAGTCGCGGCCGCTGCCCGACCGGCAGACGTTCATGGACCGGTTCGACGCGGTCAGCGCCCGGTTCGAAGGCGGGCCGGTGCCGCGTCCGCCGCACTGGTCGGGCTTTCGCGTCACGCCCGAACGGATCGAGTTCTGGCAGGATCGCGAGCATCGGCTGCACGAGCGCCGCCTGTTCGAGCGCGCGGGCGTCGGCGGAGCCGGGGGCTGGCGCGAAGGCCTGCTATACCCCTGAGCTTCGGCCCCGGCCTTTGCCGTCACCACCGGCACGGCCCGAAAAATTGGGGGCGGAAACACGGTCCTGCTTCGTCTTTCCCCATGCGGCTGGGCGTCCGCGCCGATTGCGGGTCGCCCATGCGCCTGTTAGGTGTCGCCTGACAGACGTAAAAATAGGGCGGGGGCGTCTGCGGGCGGCCTTAGAGGAAATTGATGCGAAACAGACTGACGGCCTTCATCCTCATTGGGATGGTCCTGGGGGTGCTCACCGGCTTCGTGGCCAATCTCTGGGTCGGTGGAGACAAGGCGCTGGCGAAGGATGTGGCGGGTTATTTCCACCTGCTGGCCGACATCTTCCTGCACCTGATCAAGATGATCATCGCGCCTTTGGTGTTTTCGACGCTGGTCGCGGGCATCGCCCATATGGGCGACAGCGCGGCGCTGGGGCGGATCGGGGGGCGGGCGCTCGCCTGGTTCATCATCGCCAGCCTGATCTCGCTGACCCTGGGCCTGATCTTCGTCAATTTCTTTGCGCCGGGCGAAGGGCTGAACCTGGTCCGGTCGGGCGCGGATTCGGGGGTGAGCACCGAAGCGCTCAACTTCCGCGACTTCATCCTCCATGTCTTCCCCACCTCGATGATCGGGGCGATGGCGGACAACCAGATCCTCCAGATCGTCGTCTTCTCCCTGTTCGTCGGCGTCGCGCTGACCGCCATCGGCGACAAGGGCAAGCCGATCATCACC
>NZ_JCATID010000012.1:0-164383 GCF_059693745.1 Sphingobium sp. WR1
CGGATAAGACTTGCGATGAAGTGCCATCCAGGCCTTTGAATCCATTCGGACTCACAAGTCCATAACAGCCTCTAGGCCATGATACATCCAGATGGAGGAGATGACCGAGTCGGTGACGAGATAGCTCATCAGGTTGGTGATCAGATGATCCTTGGTGAAGCGGCTCTCAATGTCGCCTTTCGTGTCGCCCCAGCGCTGGAATTTCTCCACCACCCAGGCGGCCCAGCCGACCGGATTGTCGTGCAGCGCCAGGCCGATGGTCTGGGGCTTGGTGGCCTGTTGGTGCTGATAGCCGCTTTCCGCCTCCATCAGCTTGCCTACAGCACTCCAATAGGCGAGCAGTTCCGCATCGGCATCGGGGCTGGGGGGCGGCGGCATGAAGAAATTGAGGTGGATGGCCGCGACGACATCGGCATGGCTGATGCCAAGTTGCGTGGTGACGGCGGAACCCCAGTCGCCGCCCTGCGCGAAGAAGCGCGGATAGCCGAGCGCCTCAGTCATCAGCTTGCGCCAAAGCGCCGCGACGCGGGCGGGGCCGATCGGACGGGCGGGGCGACCGGACCAGCCATAGCCGGGCAGCGAGGGGATGACGAAGGAGAAGCCCGCCTCGGTCAGAAGCGGCATGACTTCCTGAAACTCGACGACCGAACCGGGCCAGCCATGGGTGAGGAGGATCGGGATGGGGCGGCGCTCGGTATCGCCCTTCACATGGTAGAAATGGATCGGGATGCCGTCGATTTCCGCCCGATATTGCGGCCAACGATTGAGCTTTTCCTCTTCGGCGCGCCAGTCGTAGCGGACGCGCCAATGGTCGACCAGCTCGGCCAGATAGCGGGCGTCCATGCCGTAGCGCCATTGATCGTCATCCTCCGGCATATAGCCGATGCGGGTGTCGGCGAGCCGCGACTGGATGCGATCCAGCACGGGCTGGGGAACATCGATGCGAAAGGGTTCGGGTGTCATGGCCTCTCCTTGGGTCGTGCCCCCTATGGTATCGAGAGTGCTTGTTCGCGCGAAACCGGGTAGAAAGGCATCAGGGTTGTGATGGCAACAGCGGTGCGTGGGACAAGCTTGGTTCCATATGGTACGACATCGTATCTTGGGATGGAGGCTCATAAATCATGCCGATGGTCGTGCGTTATCCGCGGATCGATTTCACGAAAATCCGCGCGCACTGGGCGCCCAACATCGCCTTTGCCCAATATCAGAATGCGACGTCGATCATCCCCGCCCCGGTCGAGCCGTGGTTGATCAAGGTTTTGCAGATCGCCAAGGACAAGCTGCCCAGGAACAAGCCGCAACTAGAGGCGGACATGGCGGCCTTCATCGGGCAGGAGTCCCAGCATTTCCGCCAGCACCGCATGTTCAACAAGGTGATCGCGGCGCAAGGCTATCCGCGCCTCGCGGAGTTTGAGCAGCAGTTGACGGCTGATCTCGATGGGTTTCTGAAGAACAGCTCATTGAAATTCATGCTGGCCTATGCCGATGGCTTTGAATCGCTGGGCGCGGTGCAGGGGGGCATCTGGTTCGGCAAGATGGATGCTCTGATTGAGGGCGCGGACGAAAATGCGGTGGCGCTGTGGAAATGGCACATGGCCGAGGAGTTCGAGCATCGCGAGGTCTGTTTCCAGATCTACCACGCCATTTACAGCCGGGGGCTGTGGGGCAAGATCTGGAACGGCTATTTCTACCGCATCTACGGCTGCGTTTACGCGATGCGGCATCTGAACGCTTATATGGAGAAGATGTTCGACTATATGATCGCGCAAGATCGGGAAGTCATGGACGAGGCGGAACGGGTCAAGCTGGACGAGGACATCAAGGCGCTACGCCAGTTCCAGAAGCGGATGTTCTTCCCTCAGCTTCTGAAGAATTTCCTGCCCTGGTATAATCCGGGCCGCAAGCCGACGCCCGACGGGCTGTTCGACTATCTGCGCCGATATGAGAAGCCGGAATCCAAGGCGGCATGAGCGTCTCGGGGCCGATCCGATCTCCGTGTGATGATCGGACGGCGCGGTGGTCAGCCCTGCTTCAGCAAATCCTTCAGCGCATATTTGATGACCTTGCCGGTGGAGTTCATCGGCAACTGGTCAAGGAAGGTGACGCCGCGCGGTGCCTTGTAATTGGCTAGGTTGGCCTTGCTCCAGGCGATCACTTCTTCGGCGGTGATGGTCGATCCGGCCGACCGCACGATGAAGGCATGGCCGACCTCGCCCAGTCGCTGGTCGGGAATGCCGACGATGGCAGACTGGTGGATGCCGGGAAGGCCCGTCATCTGCTTTTCGATTTCGGCCGGATAAACGTTGAAGCCGCCGACGATATACATGTCCTTGAGCCGGTCGGTGAGTTTCAGATAGCCGTCCGCGTCGAGATAGCCGACATCGCCCGAATGGAGCCAGCCCTCCGCGTCGAGCGTGGCGCGCGTGGCTTCGGGATTGTCGAGATATTCGATCAGTAGCTTGTCGTCGCGGATCAGCACTTCGCCCGGCTCGCCCACGGGCATCGTTGCGCCGTCCGGCCCAGCAATGCGCAGCTCGATGCCGGGCAGAGCGGTGCCGACAGTATAGGCTATCCGTTCCATGGGGTCGCCCGGCCGCGTGTGGGTGGCGGAACCGCAGCATTCGGTCATGCCATAGCCGGTCGAGATTTCGGCAATGCTGGTTTCGGCCTGAAGGCGCTTCATCAGTTCGATCGGAACGACGGTCGCGCCGGTCGAGAGGAAGCGATAGCTGGACAGATCCCAGTCGCGCCAGTTGGGATGGGCCAGCATTTCCTGGAACACCGTAGGCGGCGCGGGCATCACGGTGATGCGGTTGTCGGCGATAAGGTCCAGAATCGACACGGCGTCATAGGCTTCGGGCCAATAGACCGTGCTGCCGCTCATCAGCCCGGCGACCCACCCCGCCTTGTAGGAGGCATTGTGCGAGAAGGGGCCGAAGACGCAGTAGCGATCGTTGGCGGTCTGGCGGGCGATATTGACCCAGGCGCGCCCGCCGCCCAGCGAACGGCGATGGTCGAACAGGGCGCCCTTGGGCGCGCCGGTGGTGCCGGAGGTGAACATGATGTCGGCCAGCGTGTCGGGCTTGACCATGGCCTCACGCGCGGCGAGCGCCGCGTCGCTCGTGCCCTTCGCCAGCGCGATGAAATCGTCCCAGAGCGTTTCGTCCGGTCCCCGCTGATCGGGCGTGGCGCGCAGGACGATACGGCGGCGCAGGCTGGGCATATTCTCCTCGCGCAACATCTGCGGATAATAGCGGCCGAGAAAATCGCCGATGGTGAACAGTCGCTTGATGCTGCCGCGCCGGACTATGTCGGCCACCTCGCCGCCCTTGAGTCGGGTGTTGAGCGGGACCATCACGCCGGCGGCGCGCTGGATGCCGATGGCGACGGCGACCCATTCCCACATATTTGGCGCCCAGATGGCGGCGCGATCCCCCGGCTGCGCACCATCGGCGAGCAGCGCCTTCGCGACCAGATCGGCCTGGCGGTCCAGCTCTCGAAAGCTGGTGGCGCCGTCATGCTGCGACATGAGCGCCGGGTGATCGCGATAGCGTGCAGCTGCGTCGCGCATCAGGGCCGGGATGGTCGTGGTCATGATCATCTTCTTTTCCGTTGGCTCCGCTTGGCGCGGGGCAAGGCCGGTTCAGGCTTGGAGGTGCGAGGGCAGTTCTTCCATGAAGATCGCCTTGACCTCCGTGAAGCCGTGCAGCCCCTCGATCCCACCCTCGCGGCCGACGCCCGATTTCTTGAAGCCGCCATAGGGGATGCTATAGTCGATCACTCGGCCATTATGACCAAAATTGCCGGTGCGGATGCGGCGTCCGATGGCATAGGCGCGGTCCGGGCTTTCCGTGAAAACACCGCCGGACAGCCCATAGTCGCTGTCATTGGCGATGGCGATGGCGTCTTCCTCGTCCTGGTAGGTGATGATGGTGCCGACGGGGCCGAATATCTCCTCGCGGGCGATGGTCATTTTGTTGTCGGCATCGGTGAACAGGGTAGGTTCGACGAACCAGCCCTTGTCGAGATGGGCGGGGCGGTTGCCCCCGGTGACGATCTTCGCGCCTTCGGCCGTGCCCTTGGCGATATAGTCGAACACGCGGCCATGCTGGTTGCGGGTGACGAGCGGACCCATTTGCGTGGCTTCGGCGAACGGATCGCCGACCGCCACATATTGCATCGCGGCGGCGAGCGCGTCGGTGACGGCGCCCTTGAGCGACTGCGGCACGAGGATGCGGCTGAAGGCGGCGCATTGCTGACCGCACAGGCCGATAAGGTTGGGCATGATGCCGGCGACGACCTTGTTCACGTCGGCGTCGTCGAGGATGATCGCGGCGGACTTGCCGCCCAGTTCCGTGGTGATGCGTCCGCTGCGTCCGCTGACGACCGACGCGATGTGGAGGCCCGCTGCGGTCGAGCCGGTGAAACTCACCTTGTCGACTTCCGGCTTGCGGATCAGATAGTCGGATACGTCGCGATCGGCGGTGAGGACGGAAAAGACCCCCTCCGGCACGCCCGCCGCCGCGATGCATTCGGCCAGGATCAGCGCCTCCAACGGCGTTTCGGGCGAGGGTTTGGCGATGATGGTGCAGCCTGCGGCGAGCGCCGCGGCGACCTTCAGCGACAGGGTGGCGAGCGGTGCGTTCCACGGCACGATGGCGGCGACCACGCCCACCGGCTCACGCATGACGATGGCGTGGCCGCCCAGCATGGGCTGGCGCACGTCCTCGAAACCCTGGTCGGCAAGGTCGGCGAAATAACTGTAATAGCCGCCCATATACGGCGCCGTCTGCGACGACTGGCTATAGGGTATACCGACCTGGAGCGACCAGGCGCGGGCGAAGTCGTCGGCGCGCTTGACCATTTCCTCGGCGATGCGGCGCAGATAGACGGCGCGCTCCGGCCCGGACATGCGCGGCCAAGGGCCATGGTCGAAGGCATGGCGCGCGGCGGCGACGGCCCGGTCCATGTCCGCGGTCGTCGCCCTGGCGACCCGTCCTACTGTCTCCTCGGTCGAGGGGGAGATGATCTCTATGCCATCGGAGCCGGAAGAGTGGGTCCAGTCGCCGCCGATGAACAGCTTTTCGGGATTGGCGAGGTTGAGAAGGGTGTCGGTCATGATCTATCCTTCGAAAAGGCGGGAAAAGGGGCTGGGCGTTCAGGTTTCCACCACGACGGGCAGGGAAAGGATATTGGCGACGCCGCCGTCGACCGGCAACATATGGCCGGTGATATAGGCGGAGGCTTCCGACGCAAGGAACTGCACCGGCCCCACCATCTCGCGGGGGTCGCCAAAGCGGCTGAGCGCGATCGCGTCGCGGAAAATCCTGGCGCGCTGCGGATGGCCGACGGTGGGCGCGGCCATGTCGGTGTCGAAGAAGCCGGGCGCGATGGCGTTGCAGGTCACGCCATGGGGGGCGAGGTCGGCGGCGATGGAGCGGGTGAGGCCCAGCACCGCATGTTTGCTCGCGGTATAGGCGGAAAGGTTCGGACGGCCCGTATCGGCGACATAGGAGGCGAAATTGATGATCCGGCCCCATTTCCGCTCCGCCATGCCCTTGGACAGGTCGCGGCACAGCAGGTACATGGACGACACATTGACATCGAACATGTTCTGCCAGTGGGAAAGTGTCGATTCATGCAGCGGACCCCAGCCGCCGATCGCGCCATTGTTCACCAAAATATCGATCGGGATGCCTTCGCCGGAAAGCTGGTCGGTCGCGGCCTGAACGGCGTTAAGGTCGGCAAGGTCGAAGGCGATGGCCCGCGCCTTGCGGCCCAGCGCGCGGATTTCCTCCGCGGTTTCCTCCAGCCTGGCGGCGTCGCGGGCGGCGACGATCAGGTCCGCGCCCGCTTCCGCCAAGCCCAGCGCGATGGCCCGGCCAAGGCCGCGCGAGGCCCCCGTCACCATGGCCATCCGGCCATCCAGCGAGAAAAGCGCCGTCGATCCCATCCTCTACCCCTGCGCAAGATTGGCGTGCCGACGACATAGCGCGCCAGGGGCGGATTTCGATGGGGGTGGGAGGAAGCCATCATAAGGGTGATGAGATGGGCTTCCGGCAGCAAAGTCATTGTGATCCGTGGCCTAAAGGCATCAATGCTGCGCCAGAAGGTCGAAGAGGATAATCATGGTCAGGACGGCGGGGAATGCGTTTGACACGGAAGCCGACTATGTCATCGTCGGTGCAGGCTCCGCCGGTTGCGTCCTCGCCAATCGGCTGAGCACGGACGGGCGGCACAAGATCATATTGTTGGAAGCGGGCGTCGACGACCGGCCCAGCCGCCATCTGCTCAACCCCGGGCAGATGTTCAGCAACTTCAACATCTATGTCCCCGCCGGCTTCACCAAGATGTTGAAGGACGCGCGCGTCAACTGGAACTATATGACCGATCCTGATCCGGGGACGGAGGGGCGGCAGCATTTCTTTCCGCGCGGCAAGGTGCTGGGCGGCTCCTCCTCGATCAACGGCATGTTGTGGGTGCGTGGGCTGCCGGAGGATTATGACGGCTGGCGGCAACTGGGCCTCGAAGGCTGGGGCTGGAGCGATGCGGAACGCTATTTCCGACGGATCGAGAACCAGCAGGGGCGTGTCGGCGAAAAAGGTGAGGCGGGGCCGCTGGCGGTCAGCGAGGTGCCCGTGCGCCATCCCATGCTCGACCGAATGATCGAGGGCTTTGAGGAAGCGGGCGCGCCGGTGAGCGCGGACGTCAACGGCACCACGCGCGAGGGTGTGGCGCGGTTGCGCATGAACAGCCTCAAGGGCCTGCGCGTCTCCTCGGCCGTGGCCTATCTGCATCCGGCGATGAATCGTCCCAATTTGCAGGTCGTCACCAGCGCCCATGCGGCGCGCATCCTGTTCGAGGACAGGAAGGCCGTTGGCGTCGAATATTATCGCGGTAATCAGCGTTTCGCCGTTCGGGCGCGGCGGGAGGTGATCCTGTCGGGTGGCGCGATCAATTCGCCGCAACTGCTGGAGCTTTCGGGCATCGGCGATGCGCAGCGGCTTCGGGCGCTGGGGCTGGAGGTCATCGCCGACAGCCCGCGCGTCGGGGAGAATCTCCAGGACCATTATGCCTCCATGGTGCGCGCGCGGATGAAGCCGGGGACTCCGGGCTTCAACGAACTGTCACGTGGGGTGCGGCTGGTCGGGCAGATGGTGCGCTTCGCCTTCCGCCGCAACGGATTGCTGGCGACGGGCGGATCGAACCTCACCGCCTTCCTGAAATCCGATCCCGCGCTGGACCTGCCGGACCTGCAATTTTTCGCCAGTCCCGCCACGGTGGACTTCGATGCGCTGGCGAAAAACGGCCTCATGTCGATGGAAAAGGCGCCGGGCATGACGGTTGGTGGCTATGTGATGCGGCCGCGTTCCAGAGGGTCGGTGCATATCCATTCCGCCGATTTCCGCGCCGCGCCCTCGATCAAGCCCAATTTCCTATCCGACGAGGCCGACCAGCGGGCGCAGGTGGGCGCGCTGAAATGGGCGCGCCGGGTGATGCGCAGCGCCGCCCTGTCGCCCTATTTCGACCATGAGCTGACACCGGGCGCGGACTGCGCGAGCGACGAGCAGCTATTGTCCTTCGCCCGGGCGAGCGGATCGACCGGCTATCACCAGGCGGCGACCTGCGCCATGGGGGCGGGCCCCGATGCGGTCGTGTCGGGCGCGCTCAAGGTCAATGGCGTGGAGGGGCTGCGCGTCATCGACGCATCAGTCATGCCCAATGTGGTGTCGGGCAATACCAATGCGGCCACGGTCATGATCGCGGAAAAGGGCGCGGACCTTGTCAAGGCCGATGCCTATTGAGGTCAGGCGCGGTCGACCTGCACCTGCTCGCCGAACAACAGCAGCGACTGGTCCGTCGGCAGCGCCGCCCAGATCTGCCGGGCGGCGGTGTCGATGTCCATGACCCCCTGGCGCGCTTCCATCTGGTCGCGCAGCAGGGATGCGACGGGATAGTCTGCGTCGGGCATGGCCGCCATGTGGCGCGTCAGCCCGGTGTCGACGAAGCCCGGACGCACTGCCGTCACCCACAAGTTCGGCCGCTGCCGCCGGGCGATTTCGCGGCGCACGACCCGGACCCACATTTCCAGCGCCGCCTTGCCCGCGCAATAGACCGACTGCCCCTCATAGGGCGAGCGGGCGGCGGCCGATGACAGCATGACAAGACCGACTTCACCGGCAAAGCCGCTGTCCCGGACCGCGCGCAGGAACAGGTCGCCCAGCCGCAGCGGCGCGGCGACATTGGCGGTGATGTCGCGGGCATAATCCGCCACCGCCACCTCGCCGGCGAAGCCGGTCATGCCCTTCAGATGCGCGTTCTGGATGAAGATCGCCCGTTCGCCTCGGAAATCGCGCAGGGTTCCGGCGAAATGGGCGCCCACCTCTTCCCAGCTCGGTTCGCTGGCGAGGTCGAGATAGCGGCTCTCATGGTCGGGATGCAGGCGGCGGGACAGGTTTATGATTCGCGCGTCGAAATAGGGCACATTGCGCGCAAGGCCAAGGCCGAGACCCTCGGTCGCGCCGGAGATCCAGACGAGGCTGGAGGCTTGTGCTGCTGCATATGGCATGGCGACAGGGCTAGGCGGACCGACGGCATTGTCAAAGCGTCCCGCCATCCCATCGCATTGATGATGGCGCCGCGACGATGCTTGCGCCGCTGCCCGGTGCGCGTCATCTGCGTAGTTCAGTCAATTGTCCGAAGAATGAGCCGGAGCCGATCCGATGGAATTGCGTCTCGATCCCGAACTGGAGACTTTCCGTCAGGAAGTCCGCGCCTTCATCCAGCGCGTTTTGCCGCCGGAGATGAAAGAGCGTCAGCGCCGCAAGGTCGCCAACAACGCGGCGGTGCCCGACCAGCAGGAATGGATGCGCATCCTGAACGGGCATGGCCGGTCGGTCCCGCACTGGCCGGTCGAGTTCGGCGGTTGCGGCTGGTCGCCGATGCAACTCTTCATCTTCAATGAGGAACTCTATGCCGCCGACGCCCCGGAATTCGACTGGGGCGGCACGCATATGCTGGGGCCGGTCATCTATACCTATGGTTCGGACTATCTGAAGGATCGCTTCCTGCCGATGATCCGCGAAGGCGTCACTTACTGGGCGCAGGGATTTTCGGAGCCGGGCTCGGGCTCGGACCTCGCCTCGCTGCGCACCTCGGCGGAACTGGCCGGCGACAAATATATCGTCAACGGCCAGAAGATATGGACCAGCGGCGCCGCCCATGCCGACTGGGGCTTTTTCCTGGTCCGCACCGACAAGACGGTAAAGCCCCAGCGCGGCATTTCCTTCCTGATCATCAGGATGGACACGCCGGGCATCACCGTGCGCCAGATCCCGCAGATCAATGGCGAGGCGCATCTGTGCGAAGTGTTCCTGGACAATGTCGAGGTGCCCACCGACCAGCTGGTCGGCGAGCCGGGCATGGGCTGGACCTATGCCAAGTTCCTGTTGGAGCATGAGCGCACGACGTCGAGCTTCATCTATTGGAGCAAGCGGGAACTGGCGCGGGCCAAGGACATTGCGCGGAGCGAGCGACGCGATGGCCGCCCATTGGCCGAAGATCCAGCTGTCCGGGCGCGCTTTGCCCGGATCGAGGCGGATCTTCTGGCGCTGGAATGGTCGGTGCTTCGGGTGCTGGCGCATGAGGAATTCGATGCGCCCGAAGCGGCCGCCGCATCGGTGCTGAAGATCCGGGGTTCGGAATTGCAGCAGGACGTGACGATGCTCCAGTGCGACCTGTTGGGCGCCAAGGCGCTGCGATATTTCGATGTGGCGCCGGCACCGCCGCCCGCGCCGACCGAGGTGTGGGGCGATTATGCGCCCGGCCGCACCACGGTTGCGCTGATCAGCCGCGCCGCGACCATCTATGGCGGCACCAAGCAGATTCAGAAGAACATAGTTGCCAGGCTCGCCTTCGGGCTTTGAGGGGACGGACGACCAATGGATTTCGCGAAATCCGACACTCAGACCATGCTGCTGGACAGTGCCGAACGGTTGCTGTCGGAAACTTCGGGCGTCGAATATTGGCGGGAGCAGCGGGAAAGCCCGCTGGGGTTCGATGAAGCGCGCTGGACACAATTTGCCGAACTGGGCTGGCTGGCGCTGCCGGTGCCGGAGGAAGCGGGTGGCCTTGACGGCACGATCGAGGATGTGGCGCTGCTGAACGTGGCGCTGGGCAAGGCGCTGGCGACCGAACCCTATGTCAGCACGGTGGTGCTGGCCGATCATCTGTTCAAGCAGGCCGGCCGGGCTGAGCTGCTGCGTGAGATCGCCGGCGGGACACTGCGCGTGGCGCTGGCGCATCAGGAAAATGGCGCGCATCCGCTGGCGGTGGACGTGTCTGACACGGTGGCGCGCCCGTCAGGTAACGGCCATGTGCTGAACGGCGCGAAGATCATGGCGCTCGACGCGCCGAGCGCGGGCAAGCTGATCGTGTCGGCCCGGATCGAGGGCGAGGAAGGCGTCGGCCTGTTCCTGGTGGACGCGGATCAGCAGGGCATGACAAGCGAATCCTATGCGCTGATCGACGGCAGCCGCGCAGCCGACATCAGCTTCATCGACGTCGCCCTGCCGTCGGACGCTCTGCTGGTCGGCGGCAACCGCGGCGCGACGGCACTGCGCGAAGCGATCGACCGCGCCTCTATCGCCCAGATGGCCCAGGCTGTCGGCGCTATGGAGGCGGCGAACAAGGTTTGCGGCACCTATGTGCAGGAGCGCAAGCAATTCGGAAGCGCCATCGGATCATTCCAGGCCATCCAGCATATCCTGGCCGACATGTTCGTGGCCGCGCATCAGGCCCGGTCGATGCTCTATCACGCGCTCGCCAACGCCGATCGCGACGAGGCGGAACGATCGGCCGCGCTGTCGGCCGCGCGCATCGTCATCGGCGAGGCAGGGCAGATCGTCTCGCGCAACGGCATTCAGGTGCATGGTGGCTATGGGCTGACAGACGAATATGCGATCGGCCATTATTTCCGCCGCCTGATGTGCCTGGAAAAGCTGTTCGGCGATCTGACGCTGCACGGCGCGCGGTTCGGAGACGCCATTTTCGCCTGATCGCGCGGGCGACGGGGCAAGGCAGGGCTTGCAGTCCTTTTCCACCTGTGCCTTTGTGACGCAATGGCGAAACAGGGGAGCAGCGCGGGACCGCAAGGGCTGGATGAAAGCCGCGCGGTGCTGGAAGCGCACTATGCCGCGCATGGGACGATCCCCTCCATGGCGGGACTGGCGCGGCTTTGGGGCTATGCCAGCAAATCTTCCGCATCGCGCCGGGTCGATCAGCTGATCGAGGCGGATGTGCTGCGCTGGTCGGCGGACCGTAGGCTGGCACCCGGGACAGGCTTTCGCATCGACAGTGCGGCCGAGGGTGGCGAGCATAGCGTCGTCCATGCCGATGGCGCCGATCCGCTGCACGCCGCGCTGGCCGCATGGGCGAGCGCCTATGACCCGGTGCTGGTGCGGTCCTATTCGGTGACCACCCGGCTGTTGCGGCTTGCGCGCAGCATGGAAAGGCAGATTGCGCTTTCCGCGGCGAGGGAGGGGCTCACTTCGGGCGATGTGCTGCTGCTCGACGCGCTGTATCGCGTGGGTCCGCCGCATCGCATCGCGCCGACCGCGCTCAAACATTATTTCCTGATGTCGCTGGCGGGGATTGGCAAGCGGGTGGACCGGCTGGAAAAGCTGGGCTTCATCAGCCGCGTGCCCAATCCCGACGACAAGCGGGGCCTGTTCATCCAGATGACCGACGCCGGCCATGCCGTGCTCGCCCGCCTGGTGGAAGCGGACCGCGGGGCGCCGCACATCGTCTGGCCGATGCAGCTTTCCGATGCGCAATATCGCGTCATGCTCGATGCGTTGAGCATCGCGGAGACAATGATCGCCGACAATAAATGAAAGAGAACGATCGTTCTTAATTTTCCTGTCCATTTTCGCACAGATATCGGCAAAAATAGGGCTTAACGTTGACTTCTCGTCTGTAATAAACAAAACTAAGATTATAAAAATATTGTAGATTCGGGAGAAAGGCGATGCGCAGCAGATCGGGTCCGGTCGCGGCCGGATGGGACATGTCGGACGCGATCGACGCGACTGCGCTGGTGCGGTCGGCGCGGATCGTCTCCGGCAATTTCGCGCCCGTCGACCCGGGCCTCTTGCGACGGGTCGAACGCTTCGTCGGCTGGCTGAACAGCCAGCCGCCGCTCCGTCCCGACCAGAAGGCCGATGTCGAGCGGCAATTGCGCAAGCTGCTGGCATCGCGCCTTCGCCTGAGCGCAGATCGCCAGCGCATCCCGGCGATCGCGCAGGAACGAATCGATCGGCCGATCTTTGTCATCGGTTTCGCGCGCACCGGCACCACGCTCATCCATTCGCTGCTGGCCGAGGATGCTGGCGCTCGCGCGCCGCTCTGGTGGCATACGCATGAACCCAGTCCCCCGCCGGGCGAGGTGCCCGTGACCGCCCAGCGTATCGAGATGGCGGCACGGGGATTGGATGAGATGCTTGCGCTGGCGCCTGGCCTGCTCACCCTGCATCCCTATTGGGACAAGCGCGGCCATTGTCCGATCGAGTGCGAGGAAATCTTCACGCTCGATTTCCACAATGCCTATCCGACGCTGCTCCATAAAATACCCGCGCTGGCCATGTTGCTGGACGCCAACAATATGGCTGACGCCTATCGGTTCCACCGCGAATTCCTGCAACATCTGCAATGGAACCAGCCGGTGGATCATTGGGTGGTGAAGGGCATTTATCACCAGTTCGCGCTGGACGCTTTGTTCGAAGCCTATCCCGACGCGCTGTGCATCTGGCCCCATCGCGATCCGGTGCAGGTTCATCCTTCGACGCTGGCGATCACCGCCGTCCTCTATGGCGGGATCACCAATTTTCAGATGGATTTCGAGGCGCTCGGCCCTGTCTTCATGCAGAGCATCGCCGCGTCGGTGGAGGAGGCGATGGCCAATCCGTTGGTGGACGACCCGCGCATCTTCCATGTCGATTTCCATGACCTGACGCACGATCCCATCGATGTGGTTCGCCGCGCCTATGGCCATTGGGATCTCAGTTATACGGCGGCGTTCGAAGGGCGGATGCAGGCCTGGCTGACCGATCCGGCCAATGCCTCCAACCGCTATGGCCGCTACGACTATGCGATGGAGCCGTTCGGCCTGTCGCGCGAGATGATCGAGGCAGCGTTCGAAGGCTATTCGCGCCGGTTCAGGCTGGGCCGGTTCGCCTGATCATAGGAGCAGGACCGACGCGCAACCGATCGCCAATGCCGACTAGTTCGCCGTCGAGGTGGAAGTACCGATCGATCGGCGCCCATCTGTTACAAACCGGCCTCAACGCGACATTGATGGCGATTGAACCGGATGGGCTTTTCATGGCTGTGATCTCTGCCAAGATTCGAGCATCGCAAATTGGGTGCAGACCGGCGGCCGATTATCCGAAGGCAGAGGATGCCTGCGGTCGGCGCATTGCGCAAACTCCATTGTCGATCGAAGATCGTGATGCTCTGCATTACCTTTGGGTAAGATCGCCTATCTGATGAAATGGGAGGTCCACTGGTTACGTCTTGGAATGACAGGAAATAACGCTAGCTGAGCAATCACCCGCTGGCCACGCGAACAGAACCTAAAACGGCCGGCATCTCTCAGTCCTAGAGGGGATGTATGACCTATCGCCAATTTCTTTGCACGACATGTGCTGCCGCTTTCCTGTCCGCTCCGGCCCTTGCGCAGACCGATGCGCAGCCGCAGGGTGACAGTGTTTCGAGCGGCGACATTGTCGTCACCGCCCGTCGTCGCGACGAAGCGCTTCAGGACGTGCCGATCTCCGTTTCCGCCATCTCCGGCGACCAGCTTGCCAAGTCGGGCGTGACGGACGTCCAGGGCCTGCAATATCGCACGCCGTCGCTGTCGATCACCAGCGCGCAGAGCCAGCGCAACACCGTTGCCTTCTCGCTGCGCGGCCAGCGGACGCAGGAAACCCAGCTTTTCACCGATCCGCCGGTCGGCACCTATTTTGCCGAAGTCGTTCAGCCCCGTCCCTATGGTTTCGGCAACAGCCTGTTCGACCTCCAGTCTGTTCAGGTTCTCAAGGGCGTCCAGGGCACGCTGTTCGGCCGCAACATGACCGGCGGTGCCGTGCTGGTCGAGCCGGCCCACCCCAAGCTGGGAGAGTTCGCCGGCGAAGTGCGCGGCCAATATGGCAATTACGACATGCACGACCTCTATGGCATGGTGAATATTCCCATCGGTGATCGGGTTGCGCTGCGCCTGTCGGGCAAGACGCGGGAACGCGATGGCTGGGCGCATGAAGTGACGTCGGGACTGGACTATGACAATCAGAATTATGACGCTTTCCGCATTTCCCTGCTGGTGGAGCCGATTGACGGCCTTGAGTCGCTGACCATCTATGACTGGTATCGTTCCAAGGAGCATGGCACCGCGTCTTTCCTGACTGCCGTCCATTACCCTTCGGCGCTGTCCAATTATGAAACTCTGCGCGCTGCAGGGCTGATCGACACCAATATCCCGGCCCAGTTCGCCGAGGCGCAGCGTCTTTTCCGCTCGCGCCGCTTCACGCTCGACACTGGCGCGGGCGAGGGGGGCAATCTGGATGCTTTTGGCGGCCCGTTCGAGAATATCAAGAACTGGGGTATTACCAACAAGACCACCTGGGAACTGAGCGATGAGCTGACGTTGAAGAACATCTTCGGCTATCGCAAGCAGCGCCGCGACATGGTGCAAGACTATGACGGCATCCCGGCATTCCTGATCACGCCTTACCAGTTCTCAAACTCGCGCAACATCAGCGAAGAATTGCAATTACAGGCCAAGGCCTTCGACAATCGTCTGGACCTGATCGTCGGCGGTTATTATTTCGAGGAAAAGGGTCTGGATGGTTCGACCGCGAACACGCTGCCTGAACTGAACATCGTGGGTGCCGGCCTCAATCCCCGCACAACCAATGCGTCGCTCTTCGTGACGACTAACCCAGGAGAAGGCTATTCGCGGACGGCGGCTGCGTTCCTGGCCGGAACCTTCAAGGTCACTGACCAGTTGAGCCTGTCGGGCGGCCTGCGCTACAATTATGACAAGCGCAAGATCACTGTTTCGCCGGCGCAGCCCAACTATCCCAATGCGGACGGAACATTCGGAAGCTGCTCATTCGATACGACCCTGCCGGACGGCTTCGAAACCGACGGAAGGCAGACGGGTCCGTGCGCATTCACCAACAGCGCGACTTTCAAGGAGTGGACCTACGACGCCACGATCCAGTATGAGCCTTCGCCGGAAGTGACGACCTATGCGTCCTATCGCCATGGGTTTCGGGCTGGCGGCTTCTCCACTCGCGCAACCAGCTATGTCACGCTGGCGCCGTTCGCTCCTGAGTTCGTGGACGAATATGAAATCGGCCTCAAGACCAATCACCGAATCGGGGCGGGCCGTCTGACCACCAGCACCGCGCTGTTCCGCCAGGACGGTAGCGACGTGCAGAAGCAGCGTGCGACCTTCATCGGCGGCAATGTCTTCACCATCGTCGACAATACGGCAAAGCAGCGCAACACCGGCGGCGAGTTCGAGGCGACCTTCAATACCGATCATTTCTCGCTGACCGGCTTCTATTCCTATACCAAGGTCAAGATACTGGAAGGCGCGGCGACGTCGACCATCGGATTGCCGGAAATCGAACAGCGCGGCGTTCCCAAGCATCAATTGGGCGCGACGGCGACCATTTCGCCACCGATCAGCGAGCAGGTAGGCGAACTCAACTTCGTGCTGAACTACACCTGGCGCAGCAAAATCTATCTCGACGACTTCGAGCTGGAGGGACTGCAACCAGCCTATTCTCTGGTCAATTTGCGGGCCGAACTGAACAATGTCGGCGGATCAGGGGCGTCGGTTGCGGCCTTCGTCAACAATGCGCTCAACGAAACCTACCGCATCGGCGTTCTTGGCCTGATCGCCGAAGGTCTGGGTTTCCAGAACAGCGTCTATGGCGAACCGCGCACCTATGGCGTGGAACTGTCCTACAAGTTTTGATCCATCATAATCAAGAACAGGGGGGAGGGCGTAGATCTTGCGTCCCCCCTATTTCGTTGTCAGATGCGGAAAATATCTTCCCGCGCCATCCATCCTTTGACGGCTGACGGAGAAGGCGGAGAGGATCCTCATGATCGATATGGTGTTTGCCGACGCCTTACCTCTGCCCTTGACGCCGCGGGCGGTCGACGCTGATTGGTTGACGCGGGCGATCCACCAGACCCTGCCTCTGGTTACCATTACCGACGCACAGATCGTCGACATCATGCCCGGCACGTCGACCAAGATCCGGATGCGCGTCAGCGCGACAGGAGAGGGAGCGAACCGTCTGGGCGAGACTTTCATCGTCAAGGGCGGCTTTGAGGAGCATAGTCCGAAAATGACGGCCATGTATGCCAATGAGGCGCGCTTCTATGCGGACATCCAGCCGCTGATTCCGATGCCCTCGCCGCTCTGCCATTTTGCCGGGTCGGATCCGGCTTCGCACCAGTCCATCGTGATCATGGAGGATCTGCGCAGGCCCGGCGTCGAATTTTGCGACGCGCTGCGGCCGCAGCGCTTCGACCAGATCGCCCGGCGGATGGAAACCATGGCGGCCTATCATGTCGCCACCTGGCAATCTCCACATTTCGAGGCGGGCGGGCGCTGGGCCGATATAGGGAGCCGGTTCGACGGCTGGGGCCTGGACTATATGCGCCGTTATCTGGTGCCGGAAGTCTGGGACCATTATATGGCATCGCCGCGCGGTGCGGCTGTCTCGGTGCGCTTCCACGATGGCGCATGGATGGAACGGGCGCTGGTGACGATTGGCGAGATCCAGCACCGCCAGCCGCGATGTCTGGTTCATGGCGATACGCATCTAGGCAATCTCTATATAATGGAGGACGGCACGCCCGGCTATTTCGATGCGCAGGTGGCGCGCACCGCCTGGCACCATGAAGTGTCCTATCATATCGCCTGCGCCGCCGATCTGGCGGATCGCGCCGCGTGGGAGAAGGATTTACTGCGTGTCTATCTCGATGCTCTGGCGCGGCAAGGCGGACCCTCGATCGACTTCGAGGGCGCCTGGCTCGACTATCGCCGTTCCATCGCCTGGGGGTTGTTCATCTTCCTCACCAATGAGGTGCGGTTCCAGACGGAATCGGTCAATACGGCCTATGCCGCCCGCTTCTCTCAGGCGGCGCTGGACCATGATCTACGCGGCTTGCTGCCCTGAGCGTCAGGATGCCGAGCGGCCCGCGTCGATCAGATAGCTGCCGCCGGTGATGTGCGGCGCCTCGTCCGAGGCGAGGAAGGCGACGAGCGCGGCGACTTCCTCCGGCTCGACCAGCGCGCGCTGGGGGGAGCGGGCCACCAGCATGTCGATCACCTCCTGCGAACTGCCCGTCAGAATGTCCGTGTTGGTGGTGCCGGGGCAGACGGCGTTCACCCGAATATTGTCGGTCGCATAATCGACGGCGGCCGCGCGGGTCATCATCAGCGCCGCGCCCTTGGATGTGATATAGGGGCTGGAAAGCGCCGTCGCGCGATAGCTGCCGATCGACGCCATGTTGACGATGGAACCGCCGCCCTCTCGCAGCATATGGGGAATGATGGCGCGCTGCATCAGGAACATGCCGCGCACATTTACCGCCATCACCCTGTCCCAGTCCTCGACGGGCTGCTCGTGCAGCTTCAACCGGCTGGGATTACCGATGCCGGCATTGTTGACCAGCACATGGATCGCACCGTAACGGGTGATCACCTCGGCGACCATCCGTTCGATGGCGGCGGCGTCCGCCACATCGCAGGTCATCGGCGCCATTTCGCCCGAACCCGCTGCGATGGCGCTGGTAAGCTTGGCCTCGTCGTGATCGACGCCGACCACCGTTGCGCCCTCGCTCGCCAGACGATACATGCAGGCCTTGCCGATCCCGGCGGCGGCGCCAGTGACGATGGCGACCTTGCCGATGAAACGTGCGCTCATGCCGCGGCATCCTTCATAAATTTGTCGATGCCGGCGTTCAGCTTGTTGACGAGACTGCGGTCGGATAATTCGACAAAATAACCCAGCTGCGGCACGGTATCGAGGTGAATGACCGCCGCATCGCCATTGGACAGGGTCGCGCCCCAGCTTTCGAATACGCAGTCGACGCCGCCTGGGCGCTGGCTCATATCGTCGACGGCGTAGCCCATGTGGAAAATGCCCTCGCCGCGCGTTTCCAGCCATTCCTTGGCATTGCCTTCGCCGACCACCGGCTGGATCATCTCCAGATAGACGTCGCCCCATCTGGTGAAAGCGTTGCGATTGGCGAAGCGGCCGCGCCAGTCGCGATAGCGGCCCTCATAATCGGTATCGAGCCGCCAAAACGGCCCCAACCCCAGAAGCTGGCGATAGCGCGCCATACCTTCCTCAATGTCGCGGACAACGATGCCGATCTGGTAGAAATCGCCTTTCAGTTCCATATCTCATCCTCGTCCATGCGCGTTTCTCGTTAGCCTTTCGTCATGGTCTTCACCTGGTCGCGCAGCAGGAATTTCTGGATCTTGCCCAGCGGCGTTCGCGGGAAATCCTCGACCAGGAAGAGGTGGCGCGGCACCTTGTAATTGGCCATCCGCTCGCGGCTCCAGGCGGTGAGCGCGGGCAGCGTCAGCGTTTCGCCGGACCTGGCGATGACGCAGGCCGCGCAAACCTCCCCCATGCGCTCGTCCGGCCAGGCGATGACGCACACATCGGCAATGGCGGGATGTCGGCGCAGGATATTTTCGATCTCGGCCGGATAGGCGTTGAAGCCGCCGACGATGACCACGTCCTTCAGCCGGTCCAGGATGCGCAGATTGCCGTCATCTCCAATGCAGCCGACATCGCCGCTGTGCAGCCAGCCATCGGCGTCGATGGTCGCGGCGGTCTGTTCCGGTTCCTCGAAATAGCCCTGCATGACGTTGGGACCGCGGATCAGCAGCTCGCCGCTCTCGCCCTGCGGCATGTCCCGGCCGTCCGCGTCGACGATCCTGAGTTCGACGCCGGGCAGCGGCCTGCCCACCGTTCGGGCGATGGTCTCGAAATCGGCGTCGGAATAGTTGACCGTCGCCAGCGCCGTGCATTCGGTCTGGCCAAAACTGGTGAGGAACAGGTCGAAGCCGAAAATCTCGCGGCCCGCGCGGATCAGATCGACCGGCACGTTGGATGCGCCGGTATGGCCGACGCGGAGCGAGGACAGGTCGAATTCGGCGAAGCGCGGATGCTCCATCAGCGAGAAGAAGATGGTCGGCGGCCCCATGAGAACCGTGATCTTCTCACTTTCTATGAGCGAAAGCAGAGCCTGCGCATCGAAACTCGCCAGCGGATAGGCGGTGATGCCCGCGACCAGCGCTGATACCCAGCCTGAACGATAGCCGAAGCTGTGGAAGAAGGGATTGACGATCGCCATGCGGTCGCCGGCGCGCAGGTCGTTCGCCTCGTTCCAGATCGCGGGCATCCACAGCGCCTGGCCATGACTGTGCATCGCTCCCTTGGGCTGGCCGGTGGTGCCGCTCGTGAAGAGGATGTCGGCGATGCAGTCGGGCGTGACGGCAGCGATGCGGGCGGCCAGCGTGTTCGCATCCGCCTGATTTTGATGGAAGGCGGCCAGATCGGTTTGGTCGAGGCGGACGATGGCCTTGAGGTCTGGCAGGTCGCGAACGGGCGTGCCGTTGCCGGCCCCGCCAGCGGCATCGCGGAGCATCGCGGCATAGTCGTTGCCCAGGAACCGGCCGACGGTGAACAGGATGCGCGCGCGGGTTTTGCCCAGCACATAGGCCGCCTCGCCGCCCTTGAAACGGGTGTTGACGGGCACCATGATCGCGCCGATCGTCTCGATGGCGGAGGCGGCGATGATCCATTCAGGGCTGTTGGGCGCCCAGATCGCGACCCGGTCGCCATGCCCGACGTCCTGCGCGATCAGGGCGCGGGCCAGCGCGCCGACACGGTCCTCGAACGCGGCAAAGCCGATGACCGTCCCGTCCTCACCGATAATGAAGGGCGTTTCGCCATAGCGCGCCGCGACATGAGCGATCACCCCCGGCAAAGTATGGACCGAGGCCTTTTCCAGATCGGAAAAATGGGGATTGGCAGGACGATCGGTCATGGGCATCCGCCTGTCAGAGCAAGCCTCGCTCTTCGGAGGTCTGTATGCCGTCGGGGGAAATGCCCGCTTCGCGCATGGCTTCAATGACGGCCGTTGTTGCCGATGCGATGCAGGGGAAACCGACATAGGGGGTGAGCTGGATCAGCAGGCCCTCCAGTTCGGATGCGGTCAGGCCGTTGGCAATGCCGATCTTGACGTGGTTCTTGAGTTCGAGCGACTGGCGCATGGCGATGAGCGCGGAAATGATCGCGATGCTCTTTTCCTTGCGTTCGATGCCCTGATGCCGCCAGGCGTCATGGAAGGCCCAGCTGGCCGCCATGCGGGTGATGTCCGATCCGAAACGGTCGGCGGCAGCCGCGTCGCGAAAGGCTTCGCCGAACTTTTCGCCCATTACGCTGGTGATGAACGCCACACCCGATTCCTGCTTTTCGTCCAGCTTGGCCATGTTCGCTATCTCCTGTTCCCGACCCGGCCTATGGGGTCAGGCGTGGCGGCGTCAATCGGGGATCGGCGTCCTGGTCGCGCCAGCCGGATTCATCGGTCATCTGATGGCGCGCGGCCCGGCCCATCACATAAGCGATGGGGCCCTTGGGGACGGTGCAAGCCCTCCCGTTTCCTGATTATATCTAGGTCAAGCGGGGCGAGGTTGAGGATGTCGCTACTCCCATGCTTCCGTTGCGACAAATAAACATCTGGACGGAAGGAAGTCTTAATGTCGACGCAACAGAATATCGCGGGGGATAAACCACTTTACTCTGGCCCCATTTTCGATGCGGATACGCATTTCTGGGAAACCGACGACGCCTGGACGAAATATCTTCCCAGAGATGCGGCGGATAAATACGGGATCAGCTTCAAGACCGGTGTCGATGGCGACTTCGCCATGTATGTGGGACCACGCAAGGTCGAGATCAGCGCCGACCATCTGTTCGAGGACGGCCGTGTCCCCGCGCCCGGAAAACTGCACGAATGGCTGCGCGCAATGAAGGAGGGCAAGGCCGAGATCGACCTGCATGTGCCCAAGTCGCCCGACATGATGGAGCCCGAAGCGCGGGTGAAGAAGCTGGACGCCTGGGACGTGCGTTCCTCCATCCTGTTCATCGGCAATATGATCACCGCGATCAGTTTTCTAGATGATCCGCGCTACGCCTATCCAGTGCTCAATGCGTATAATAGGTGGATGTACGATCAGTGGAAGTATAATTATGACGACCGCATCTATTCCTGCCCGATCATGACGCTCGACAATGTCGAGGAGGCCTGCAAGGCCCTGAAAGACGTGATCGCTAGGGGCGCGAAACTGATCCTGATGCCGATGGGTCCTTATAACAACAGGGCGCCCGCGCATCCCGACCATGATTCTTTCTGGGCGATCGCAAATGAGGCCGGCATTCGCGTTGTCTTCCATGTGTCCGAAGCGATCTACATGAAGGATCATATGGCGCTGTGGGGGGAGGGGATGCAGCAGTCCCGCATCCGCCAGTCCGCCTTCGTCTGGATGCACGGCTATTCCGAGCGGCCGGTGATCGAGACGATCTCCAGCTTCATCTTCTGGAATTTCTTCGAACGTTTCCCCAATGTGAAGCTGCTGTCGGCCGAAAATGGCGCCGAATGGGTGCCGTCCATGTTGACGAAGATGGACAAGTGCCGGGGCATCGCCAAGAATGGTTATTGGCCCGCCGGCCAACTCAAGGATCGGCCGAGCCGCATCTTCGCCCAGAATGTCGGGGTCGTCGCCTATCCCGAGGACGATCTGAAATCCATTGTCGATCAGGTCGGCAATGCCGACTGGGTCATGATGGGGTCAGACTATCCCCATGCCGAGGGCGTTGAGGAGCCGCGCATCTTCGCGGACGAAGCTTGTCGCGGACTTTCGGAGGCGGATACCCGCAAGGTCATGTATGAAAATGGTATGCGGTTCATGGGCCTTTCCTATTGAGCACGCCATGGCGCCCAAGGAGGGCGCCGGCTGGAATGATCGGTCGGCGCTCTTTCGCGTTCAGATGGAATCGGCCGATGCCTCCCGGCCTGCCTTCACGATCAGATCGAGAAATCGGTCGAAATGGACCTTCATCCGATCCAGCGGCGCGGCGAGCATCAGCGCCCCGATATTCTCGCCCTTCAGTCCCCAGATCGGGACCGAAAGCGCGGCCGTGTCGCTCAGCATTTCCCCGAAGCTCGCGCAATAGCCCTGTTGTCTGATCAGTTCCAGATGGTCGCGAATAGCGCTGACGCTGGTTCGCGTCCCGCTGGTCAGGGCCTTCAGCTTGGCATGGGCCAGATAATGGTCGACCCTCTCCGGATCGGCATGGGCGAGCAGGACGCGCCCGGCCGCGCTGGCGTAAAGGGGCGCGCGTAGCCCGGCCTGCATGGCATAGCGCACGGGCTGTGTGCTGTTGACCGCCTCTGTGTAGAAGGCCTGCCCGATTTCCCAGTCGGCAATGGCAAAACCGACTGATTCGGCGGTTTCATCGGCCAGTTTCCTGACCTGCACGCGGATCATGTCCGGGGCGGACCAGGTGGCGATGATCTTGCTCGCGAAATGATAAGCCATCGGGCCCAGCCGATAGCGCCCCTCCCGCTGGACGAGGTACTGAAGGTCACACAGGCCGTGCAACGTGTCGATCAGGGTGCTTTTGGGCACGGACATGGCGGGGCTTATCTCGGCCAGACTCATCCCATCCTGTTTGCCCGCAAGCAGCTTCAGAAGATCGAGCACGCGCGTGATCGCCTTTGGCCCCTTGGTCTGCAACTTCACTGATTTGCCGCTCGTCATATTCGCCCCGCAATATTGTTCGCATTTCATAATCGTTCGAAAATTCGAATGCAATTCGAAAAACCGTTGGACAACATATGCGTGATGGGCTAATCACCATGCAACGGATACGACTCCATAAAATTGACCGAGGAAGAGGAATCGCCATGGCCGCCAGTGCTTCCCGAACCATCAAGTCCGCGCACCGCGTGCTGGAAATTCTGGAATATTTCGATCAGGATCGCCGCCATGCGACCGTCATGGATATGTCGCGGACGCTCAATTACCCGCAATCGAGCACGTCGGAATTGCTGCGATGCCTGACGCGGCTCGGCTATCTCCACTATAACCGCGTTCGCCGCACTTACAGCCCGACCACGCGGGTCGCCTTGCTTGGCGCCTGGGTCAAACCCTCTCTCTTCAGGGGTGGGCCGCTATTGTCCGCGATCGATGAGGTGGCGAAGATTACGGGCGAAACCGTGGCGCTTTCGACCAGCTCCAATTATGTTCTCCAACATCTTCATGTGATTCATGGCCGAAACGAAGGCGCGATCGACGCGCATGGGGGCGACGAACTTCCGCTCCTCCATAGCGCGCAGGGCCGGTTGCTGCTCTCCAGCTACCGGAATGAGCATGTGAGGTCTGCGGTTCACCGGCTGAATGCTGAAGAGGCCAATACCGATCTTCAAGTGCGGGTCGCCGAAGTCCTCTCCGAATTTTCGATATTGCGGGATCGGGAATGGATTATCGAGCAGGATCGCAATGGCGTTGGCTGCGTCGCCATTTTGTTGCCGTTGGGCCGTCATATGGATCGGCTCTCGATCAGCGTTCTCGCCAAGCCCGGCATAATCGAGAAACGCGGGCAGGAAATATTGGATCTGCTGACCAGCCGAAAGAACGCCATCGCGGAACTTTATGACAGCGAAAATGAGTCCAGGGGCAATTCGGCCGAAGTCGTGCCGCTGCCTCAGCCGGTCAAGATTACCAGCTATCGACGCTATTTCGCCTGAACAGGCTGACGGAGGGGCTTGTGCCTTATGACGTCTTGGTGCTCCTGCCCGGCGGTCCCGGGTAGAGCCGCCAAGTCGCTCGGCAGGTGCGGCGGGCGTCGCGCCGTCTCGTCCTTATGTGCTGGTGCGCATGATGCGCCGATCAATCCGGCCGATCTGCTGATCATCTTCGCGAAATCATGCGTCCACTTGCCGGTGTGCGGGACCGTGCGCCGGGTCATGCTCGACCTTACGGCATGATATCGGCCATGTGAAGGGTGGCGCCGCGGCGTTGACTGGAAGGGCCGATCGCTGCTGGTGGAACAGGCGATTGCGACGAGGGAATGAGCGATGAAACTCGACTTTACGCCTGAGGAACTGGCCTTTCGCGATGAAGTCCGCGCGTTCCTGAAGGACGCTCTGCCCGACGACTTGCGGCAGAAGATGATCAATCGCGACCATCTGGGCAAGGATGACACGGTGCGGTGGCAGCGCATCCTGAACGCGCGCGGCTGGGCGGTCACGCACTGGCCGGTGCAATATGGCGGGCGGGCATGGACGCCGGCGCAGCGCTATATCTTCCAGGAGGAAATGGCGCTGGCCCATGCGCCCGAAGGATCGCCCTTCAACGTCAATATGATCGGGCCGGTGCTCTGCAAGTTCGGGACCGATGCGCAGAAGGAAAAATTCCTCGCCGCCACGGCCAATATCGACATCTGGTGGTGCCAGGGCTTTTCGGAGCCGGGCGCGGGGTCGGACCTTGCCAGTCTCAAGACCATGGCGGTCCGGGACGGCGACCATTATGTGCTGAACGGGCAGAAGATTTGGACCACCCAGGCGCAACATGCCGACTGGATGTTCGGCCTGTTCCGCACCGACAGCAGCGGCAAGAAGCAGCAGGGCATCACCTTCCTGCTGCTCGACATGCAGACGCCGGGCATTACCGTCCGTCCTATCGAGACGATCGACGGCGAGCATGACGCGAACGAAGTCTTTTTCGACGATGTGCGCGTGCCGGAGGAAAATATCGTCGGAGAAGAAGGCAAGGGCTGGGACGTCGCCAAGCATCTGCTAGGCAGCGAACGCAGCGGTATTGCCCGCATCGGGCTTTCCAAGGAACGCCTGTCGCAGCTTCGCTCGCTGGAACGGCGGCTGGCGGAGGACGGCACGCTGACGCAGGAGGAGCAGCAGCGCCTTGCCCATAAACTTGCCGAGGTGGAGGTCGAACTGCGCGCGCTTGAACTGACGCAGTTGCGCGTCGTCGCGGCGGATGCGCATGGCGGCGGAGCCAATGCGGCGGCGTCGATCCTGAAGGTCAAGGGCACCGAGATGCAGCAGCGCATGACCGAACTGGTCACGGAACTGGCCGGGCCAGGGGGGCTGGCCATGCCCGCGCACGGCCATGGCGCGAACGATTCCGAGGGCGGCTGGATCAATGCGGCCGCGCCTTTCTATTTCACGATGCGCAAGGTGTCGATCTTCGGCGGGTCCAATGAGGTCCAGAAGAATATCATCGCCAAGACCATGCTGGGACTTTGAAGCGCCATGGACTTCGAACTGACTGACGAACAGAAAATGATGAGCGAAACCGTCACGCGCTTCGTGTCGGACACCTATGATTTCCAGCAGCGCGAACATGCGCTCAGGACGGTCGAGGGTTGGAGCCGGGAAGCCTATGCCGGTCTGGCGGAGATGGGCCTGCTGGCGTTGCCCTTCGCCGAGGAGGATGGCGGTTTCGGCGGCGGCGGCGTGGAGATGATGATCGTCATGGAGGCGCTGGGGCGCGGCCTGATGGTCGAACCTTATTTCGCGACCGTCGTGCTGGCGGGCGGCGTGCTGCGCCATGGCGCTTCGGCAGAGCAGCGGGCCGGAGTCGTGCCCGGCCTGGTCGCGGGCGAGCGTATCCTGGCGCTGGCTCATAACGAAAAGGGACTGCCGCGCCATACGCTGGATGCGTGCCTGCGGGCCGCGCGGTCGGGTGAGGGCTGGACGCTGGACGGGCGCAAGATCGCGGTCATCCATGGGCAGAGTGCCGACACGCTGGTCGTTAGTGCGCGGACGGAGGAGGGGGTTTCGCTCTTTCTCCTCGATGCCAAGGCCCTTGGCGTGACGATAGAGGCCGCGCGTGGCTATGACGGGGTTCCCGTATCGGCGGTGGCGCTGTCCGGCGTGACGATCCCGGCCGATGCGCTGATCGGCGCGCCGGGCGGGGGCGCGGCGATATTGGCGCGCGTTTTCGAGGACGCGAATGCCGCGCTGATCGCCGAGGCGGTGGGCGCGATGTCGGAAATCTTCGACCTGACGGTCGACTATCTCAAGACACGCCGGCAGTTCGGCGTCGCCATCGGCAGTTTCCAGGCGTTGCAGCATCGCGCGGTCGAAATGCTGATGCAGCTGGAATTGTCGCGCAGCATGGCGATCCTCGCGGCGCTTTCGACCGATATCGAACCACAGCAGCGCGCTCGCAACATATCCGCCGCCAAGGCGCAGATCGGCAAGTCGGGGCGGATCATCGGTCAGGAAGCGGTGCAGATGCACGGCGCGATCGGCATCACGGCGGAATATAAGGTCGGCCACGCCTTCAAACGGCTGACCGCGATCGACGCGCTGCTGGGCGATCGCGACCATCATCTCGCCCGGCTGGTCGAGATGCGCGGCGTTTACCCCGCCACTGCCTGACAAACGGATTTTCGTCAGCCGTGTTGGGCAGACGAAAAAGGAGGCGGAGCCCCTGCGGCCCGCCTCCTTTCTTTTTACGTCAGCCTTCGGCGGCCTTGCGCAGCATGACTGCACGGTCGCCGTCACGCACGACGACGAGGCGCATCCCTGGCTTGGTGTAATCGGCGAAACCCTCGAACTTCTCCCGCACGCCGGGGTGGAGGACGCGGATGAAGCTGTTTTCATCGACGCTGAAGGTGCGTTTGCCCAGCCCTTCGGCATCGACGGTGATCGAATTCGGTGTCACCGCTTTCACCGTGGCCGCGACCGCGCTGGGATTGGCGGCGGACTGCACGCGCGAGTCAAAGGATATGCGCAGACGGTCCGATCGGTTCGGCATACCGCAATGCGGAGTGCAGGGGTGCACGATCAGCACGTCGCCCGGCATATAGTCGGTGGTCGCCCAGGCGTCGTCCGGCACCGCGTCGCGCGGGAAGGGATAGGGCGAGGGCTTACCGACGTTGTGGAAATAGCCGCGCTTGTTCTGCCCGACGGCGAGGGCAAGGCCGCCCATGTCACGGGTGCAGGGGGTCAACACGATCCAGACCGGTTTGTAATCCTGAATGCCGGGACTGTAGAACCCATCCTGATGCACCACCGTAACGGGACCGTTAGGGGGATAGGTGCGATATTGCACGATCGGCACGGCACAGGCCGGCTCGCCCAGCACTTTTTCCATCACTTCAAGATTGATCGGATGTTCGATCAGCCGCTTCGCGATGCCGTGATAGATGTCGCTTTCTTCCATATTGCCTGGAAGGGGCTTGCCCGTCCACCGCGCGGTTTCATCACCCGGCTCGATCAGGCCAAGCTTGACGGCTACGGCGAGCATTTCCCCCCGCGCCAGCGCCACGGACTCCTGATCGAAGACGTTGCGCAGCAGGATATAGCCATTCTCGTCATAGAATTTTTCCAGCGCTGCATGATTGTCCAGCAGATGATTGCAGCTTTCCAGTTCGCGGGCCGGATGCACGTCGGCAACGCTCAGATCCACGGCATCGGGCCGGTTGATCACTTCCACGGACATAATCCTCTCCTCTGACCGGCATCTTGGAGCTATACCGGAACGCCGATATAATGCCCCAGCAGGGGTTGGCTTAGAGGGATGTTTTTCACCGACTATCGGATGTTATTCTTCATCCCTCCGGTTGCTCAGCAATTTGAGCATGGCCATCAGCCTGTCGTCCTGATGGGCCGCTATTTCACCCACGCTGCGCCCATGCGCCGCCTCTGCCATCTGCCGGACAAGCAGGGCCTGCAACGCCTCGTCGGCCAGCGGGGGATCGGTCATTGTCGACCAGCGCTGGATGATGCCGGGCGCGAACTTGGGCAGGAATTCTGCCAGGCCACCCGCGCCGCCAGAGGTGTGAAAAGTGGTGAACTGTCCCTGGATCGCCCATTTGAGCGCAGGGCCGAAACGGATCGCCCTGTCGACATCCTCGACGCTGGCATAACCTTCCGCGACCAGGCGTACGGCCTCGCGGAACATGGCGCTCGTCAGGCGATTGCCGATATGGCCGAAAATCTCGCGGCGGAGGCGGATGGGCCGCTTGCCCATGGATGCGTAGAAAGCAAGGGCGGTGTCCACCGCTTCGGGCGCGGTAGCATCGCCGCCGCCTACCTCCACCAGTGGAATGAGATGGACTGGATTGAATGGATGCCCCAGCACGAAGCGCGACGCGCTGGCGAGGCCCGCCTGCAATTCGGTGATCGGCAGGCTGGATGAGCTGCTGGCGACCAATATGTCGGGCGGCGCCAGTCGGTCGAGGTCCGCGCAGAGCGCCCGCTTGAGTTCGGATCGTTCGGGCGTGCTTTCCTGGACGAAGTCTGCCCCGTCCACGGCTTCCGCCAGCACGCCATGCACAGTCAGGCGGCTCGTCCAGTTGTCGTCGGCACGGGCGAGGTCCAGTTCGGCCAACTGCACCCACGCGCCCGCGACATGCGCGCGGGCGCGCTCGCTGGCGCCCTCGGCGGGATCAAAGAGCCGCACCGACCGGCCGCTGCCCAGAAAGGCGGCGACCCATCCGGCGCCGATGACCCCGGCGCCGATGGCGGCGACCGTGCGGATCTCCCGATGATTCCGATAGGCCGCCATGTGCGTCAATAGCCCTTGAAGACGGGCTTTTCCTTGTTGGCGAAGGCCGTGGTCGCGGCCTTGTAGTCGGCGGTCATCATGGTCATCGCTTCATAGGCGATCGACAGTTCGCCGGTCAGGTTGACCTGATCGCGGATGCACTTGTTGACGGCCGCCTTCGACCAGCGCACCGCCCACATGGGCTGGGCCGCGATCTCGCGGGCGATCTGGAGCGCTTCGTCCAGCACCGTTTCCTTGGGGAAGGCATGGTTGACCAGGCCGATCTCCTCGGCCTTCTTGCCGTCCAGCAGCTTGCCGCGCATCAGATATTCCTTGGCCTTTTGCGGACCGACGAGCAGCGGCCACATCACCGAGCCGCCGTCGCCGGTGACGAGGCCGACACGGACATGGGTATCGCCCAGCTTCGCGTCCTCGGCCACGATGCTCATGTCGCAGAAGGCGAAGAGCGAGGTGCCCAGGCCGATCGCGTCGCCATTGACCGCTGCGATGATCGGCTGCGGGGTCATCAGGATCTGGTCCCAGATGCGCAGCGTATTGATCGGCACGCGCAGCGCATATTTGAGGCCATATTCGGTCTGCGCCCGGTTCGCCATCAACTTGATGTCGCCACCCGCGCAGAAGGCACGGCCAGCGCCCGTCAGCACGATGACCTTGATCCGCTCATCGCGCGCCAGCTTCAACCATATGTCCTCCAGCTGCCAATGATTGTGGGGACCGACGGCATTGAGCTTTTCGGGATCGTTCATCGTCACGACGCCAACGCCGTCCTCGCCAATCTCGACCCTGAAGAAATCGAACTCGCTATAGTCGATCTCGCGCTGAAACTCGTTTTCGTTGGTGCTCATGAATGTCTCCGAACCTGAACCTGTCATTCAAAAAATCGTTGAGGATTATGTCGTGGTTTTGCTTTTCTGCCATTCGGAAAAGCTTTGCCCCTTTTGCGCTAGTTCCACCAGCAGGCCGGCGGGTTGCAGCGAGGGATCGCCAGGGGTTTCCGCCGCCATTTCGCGCAGGCGCGCGACGATGTTGGCAAGGCCCGCTTCATCGGCATGGAACATCGGCCCGCCCAGATGGCGCGGCCAGCCATAGCCGTTGATCCAGACCAGATCGACGTCGGAGGCGCGCAGCGCGATGCCTTCTTCCAATATGCGTGCGCCTTCGTTGATCAGGGGGAAGAGCAAGCGTTCCACCATCTCCGGTTCCGCGATCTCGCGGCGTGCGATGCCCAGCCTTTCCGATGTAGCGAGGATCAACGCCTCGGTTCCCGGGTTCGGATAGGGTGTGCGGTCGCCCGGCTCATAGCGATAATAGCCGGCGCCGGTCTTCTGCCCCAGGCGGCCGCTCTCGACAATGGCGTCGGCGATCGGGAAGGGCGTGCCGCGCCGCTTGCGGATCGAATAACCGATGTCTAGACCCGACATGTCGTTGGTGGTGAGCGGCCCCATCGGGAAGCCGAGATTGGTGAGCGCGGCGTCGACCTGTTGCGGCAGGGCGCCCTGCTGGAGCAGCCGTTCGGCCTGCGCCGATCGCTTGGCGACCATGCGGTTGCCGATGAAGCCGTCGCAATTGCCCGAATAGACGGGCATCTTGCCAATCGCCTTGCCCACGGCCATCGCCGTCAGAATGGCGTCCGCGCCGGTCTTCCCGGCGACCACGACTTCCAGCAGCTTCATGACATTGGCCGGCGAGAAGAAGTGCATACCGACGAAATCTTCCGGCCGTTCCAGGACGGAGGCGATCTCATCCACGTCGAGCGCGGAGGTGTTGGATGCCAGCACCGTGCCCGGCTTCACTCGCTTTTCGAGATCGGCAAAGATTTCCTTCTTGACGTCCATATCCTCGAACACCGCTTCGATCACGATATCGGCGCCCGCGGCAGCGGCGCGGTCGACAGCCGGAGTGATGAGGCCGAGGCGCTGGTCCATCTGCTCCTGCGTGATCGATCCGCGCTTGACCGAGGTCGCGTAGTTCGCCTTCACCCGGTCGATGCCGCGATCGAGCGCTTCCTGCGTGGTGTCGATGATCGTGACCGGAATGCCCGCGCCGGCGAAGCACATGGCGATGCCTCCGCCCATGGTGCCCGCGCCGATGATCGCGGCCTTCTTGACGTCGCGCGCCCTGGCGATTTCGGGCAGGCCGGGGATCCGGGCCGCCTCCCGCTCCGCGAAGAAAAGGTGGCGCAGGGCGCGGGACTGGCTGCCTGCCATCAGTTCGCGATTGGCGACCGTGTCGATGGCCATGGCCTCGTCGATCCCCATGGTGAAGGAGCGGCGGACGGAATCGATATTGGCCTGTGGCGCGATCTGGCCCTTACTGCGCGCGGTCAGCTTTTTTGCCAGCGCGTCGAAGGCGGACGGGTCGGCGCGCGTGGCGGCCAGCTTTTCGTCACGGTCGCGGACCGGGACGGCAGGGAGTTTCTCATCGATGACGCGGCGGGCGAAGGCAGTGCCGACGGTGGCGGTTTCGCCATCCTCGACCGCATCGACAATGCCCAGATCCAGCGCCTGGCCCGCGCTGACCGGCTTGCCCGACAGGACGAATTCCAGCGCTCTTTCCGGTCCGATCAGGCGCGGCAGGCGCTGCGTGCCGCCGCCGCCTGCAAACAGGCCGAGATTGATTTCGGGCAGGCCGACCTTCGCCGATGGCACCGCCACGCGGAAGTGACAGGCCAGCGCCGTTTCGAGCCCGCCGCCCAGCGCCGTGCCGTGGATTGCGGCGACGACTGGCTTGGGTGAGCTTTCCAGCGCGGCGATCACATTCTGAAGCGTCGGGGAAAGGCGCGGCTTGCCGAATTCGGTGATGTCGGCGCCGGCGAAGAATGTGCGGCCCTCGCAGCGCAGCACGATCGCCTTGACGGCTGGCGCTTCGTTGAGTTGTCTGAGCGCCTCGATCAGGCCCTGCCGCACGGCGATACCCAGAGCGTTGACGGGCGGATT
This sequence comes from Sphingobium sp. WR1, assembly GCF_059693745.1. Lineage (NCBI taxonomy): Bacteria > Pseudomonadati > Pseudomonadota > Alphaproteobacteria > Sphingomonadales > Sphingobiaceae > Sphingobium > Sphingobium sp. WR1. Next base: position 31,645 of record NZ_JCATID010000012.1, read on the forward strand.
ATTGCTGATGATGTGCCCGATGTCGCCTTCGATGCGCGTGGAAATCTTCTCGTTTATCTGGGTCATGGCAGGATGATCGAACCCCGTTTTGCGAATATGCGGTGATGGTTGGAATTGCGTCTCACAAGCTACCGGGGGGCGTCGGCTGTCAAGGAGAGCGCCGGTGTGGCGCCAGAGGTATCGAGAATGTGAAGGATGTGGCGCAAATCTTCGCATCGCTCTCCTCGCGGATTAGGCCGAAGGCCGGAAATCATGCGCGGCCTGTGCCGTATGAGGGAAAGTGAGCAGATGCAGTTCGATTTGAAGGAAGAACAGGCCATGTTCCGCGATGCCGTGGCGTCGTTCGCCCAGCGGTATCTGGCCGCTGGTGCGTTGGAGCGCGCGCACAGCGATGACTATCCCTGGGAAATCGCGAAGATGATGGCCGATCAGGGCCTGATCGGCATCACCGTACCAGAAGAGAAGGGCGGCCTGGGCGGTTCGCTGATGGACGCGGTCATTGCGATCGAGACGGTCGCATCGATCTGCCCTCGCTCGGCCGACGTGGTGCAGGCTGGCAATTTTGGCGCCATCCGCACTTTCGCGCAGTTCGCCAGCGACGGGCAGAAGGAACAATATCTTGCGCCCTTGCTACGCGGCGAAGGGTTGATTTCGGTCGCCATGACCGAGCCCAATGCCGGATCGGCGGTGACGGAACTGACGACGACTGCCGTGCCCGATGGCGAGGGCTATCGCATCACCGGGCAGAAGATCTTCACCACCCACGGCACTCATGCCACCGTCTTTCTGGTCTATGTGCGCTTTGGCCCCGGCACCGGCAATATCGGATCGGTGCTGATCGAGCGCGGGCAGGAGGGCTTTTCCTTCGGCAAGCCCATCCGCTTCCTGTCAGGGGAGGAATGGAATCCGCTATTCTTCGACAACGTCTATGTGCCCAGGGACAAGGTGCTGCTCGGCCCCGGCGGCTTCAAGCAGCAGATGTCGGGCTTCAATGTCGAACGGATCGGCAATACCGCGCGCAGTCTGGCGCTGGGCCGTTACGCCTTCAACGCCGCGGTCGAACATGCCAGGACGCGCAGGCAGTTCGGCAGGGCATTGTGCGAGTTCCAGGGGCTTCAGTGGAAGTTCGCGGAAATGAAGCTGAAGCTGGATGCCGCGCAGTTGCTGCTCTATCGCGCGGCGGCCAATGCCGATGCCGGCCTGCCCTCGCCGGAGGAAACCGCGATCGCCAAGGTCGCCTGCAACCGCGCCGGTTTCGACTGCGCCAATGAAGCGATGCAGATCATGGGCGGCGCGGGCTATAGCCAGGACAGCCTGGTCGAATATTGTTTGCGGCGCACGCGCGGCTGGATGATCGCCGGCGGCGCTATCGAAGTTCTGTTGAACAGGATCGCCGAAGGGGTATTCGACATGCGTTTCCCGCAAGGACCGGCCAGGAGCTGAAGTCCCCCCACGCAGGAGAGGAAGGACGATGAACGAGATGAGCAAGGTTGCACGGGAGAAGGGCGTGGTGACGCCGGATCGTGTGCCGGTTGATGCCTATGTCTCCCCGGACTACGTCCGACTGGAGAAGGAGCATCTGTGGCCGCGCGTGTGGCAGATGGCCTGCCGGGAGGAAGAGATCCCGCAGCCCGGCGATTTCTATACATACGACATCGCCGATGAATCCATCTCGGTCGTCCGCAAGCAGGACGGATCGGTCGCCGCCTATTTCAACGTCTGCCCCCATCGCGGCCGCCGTCTGACGGCGGGATGCGGCCGCATGGGCAAGTTCCACTGTAAATATCATGGCTGGCAATGGAATCTCGACGGCACTCCGACCGATGTGGTGGACCGGCACGACTGGGGCGACTTGCTTCAGGATGAGGACGTGACGCTCCATCCGGTGAAGGTCGGTCTGTGGGGCGGCTGGGTCTTCATCAACATGGACCCTGACAGCGAAAGCCTGGAGGCGTTTCTGGGCGAAGCCAAGACTCTGCTCGATCCGTTCGAGATCGACAGGATGCGCTACGCCTGGCGCAAGCAGATCGTCATGCCCTGCAACTGGAAGACCGCGCAGGAAGCCTTCATGGAAGGCTATCATGTGCAGACGACGCACCGCCAGTTGCTCGCCTATCAGGATGATTATACCTACAGCAAGGCGGTCGGGAACCATGCGATGTTCGGCTATGCGCCGACCGCATTGTTCGGCCTGCCCAGCCCGCGGATCAGTGATCAGAGCGGCGACATCCGAAAAGGGCTTTACGAGTTCAACAAGGAAATCTGGGACACGCTGAAGGCGACGACCACCGAGGAGATGCTGGCCGCCGGGCGACGCCTGATGGAGCTGCCCGAAAGCGCGACACCGTTCGAGGTCTATGGCGCCTTTGCCCAATTCCATCGCGAGGAAGCGGCGAAGAACGGCCGTCCTTTCCCCGACATCAGCGGGGAACAGTTGATGGCGGCGGGGACGGACTGGAATATCTTCCCCAACATGGTCTTCCTCGAACAGCCGACCAACCTGCTCGCCTATCGTTCGCGACCCTTTGGCGACGATCCCGACAAATGCCTGTTCGAAATCTATGTGCTCGAACGCTTCGCGCCGGGCCAGGAGCCGAAGGTGGAGGTCGAGGATGGCGGCGACGACTGGCGCTTGGTCGACTGGGGCCTGATCCTCGCGCAGGACTTCCAGAATATGGAGGAGGTGCAGAAGGGGATGAAGTCCCAGGCCCTCCGCGTCGTTCGTCCCAATCCGGTGCAGGAAGTGGAAGTGAGCAATTTCCACCGCGTCTATCATGAATATTTGGAGGGGGCGGACTGAATGGACGAAAGTAGGTTCGATGAAGTCGCCGATTTCGTCATCGTCGGGTCCGGTGGCGGGTCCATGGCCGCCGCCCTTTATCTCCATTCCCTCGGCAAAAGGCCGCTGATCCTTGAAAAGACGGACAAGTTCGGCGGGTCGACCGCCATGTCCGGCGGGGTCCTGTGGGTGCCCAACAATCACCTGTTGGCGCGCAAGGGCATCAAGGACAGCCATGAGGCGGGGCGCACCTATATGGATGCGACGATCGGCAAAGACGCCGGCCCCGGCGCGACGCCGGAACGGAAGGAAGCCTATCTGCGCAACGGCCCGCCGATGCTGAAATGGCTGGAAGAACAGGGCATGGAATGGCTTCATACCGACGGCTGGGCGGACTATTATGACGACCGGCCGGGCGGCGTGACGCGCAGTCGGTCGATCGGCGCGCCGATGCTGGACGCGCGCAAGATGGGACCGCTGTTCGACAAGCTGCGGTTGGGTCCGATGGTGATGCCCCTGCCGACAGACAAGGCGGGCATTATCGGCCTCGCCACCCGCACGCCCAGGGGCGTGTGGGAAGGCATGAAGTTGCTGCTGCGTATGTGGTTGGTCAAGAGACGGGGCAAGCCGATACTGAGCTTCGGCGGCGCATTGCAGGGCCGAATGCTCATGCTGGCGGACAAGGCCGGCATCGACATGCGCAGCGAACATGCGATCGTCGAACTGATCGAGGAGAATGGCCGGATCACCGGCGTGATGGCGGATCACAAGGGCAAGACCTTGCGCATCGGCGCGCGCGACGGCGTGCTGATCAATGCGGGCGGTTTTTCGCACAATGCAGAGATGCGCAAGCAATATGGCCCGCAGCCCAGCTCGACTGAATGGACCAACGCCAATCCCGGCGACACCGGCGAGATGATCCAGATTGCTGAGCGGCATGGCGCCGCGCTCGACCTGATGGATCAGGCCTGGTGGGTGCCCGGAACGATGGTGCCCGAAGGCGGCCCGGCGAACATGCACAATACGGACATTTCCAAGCCGCACTGCATCATCGTCAATCGCCACGGCAAACGCATCCTCAATGAGAGCGGCTCCTATATGGAGAATGGGCAGCGGCTCTATCAGAATGACGTGCCCGCCTATGTCATCCTCGACAGCCGCCATCGCAAACGCTACGCTTGGGGCTATTATCCGCCGGGCAAGACGCCGCAGTCATGGCTGGACAGCGGCATGATGAAAACCGCCGACACGATCGAGGAACTGGCCGCGAAGGCCGGTATCGACCCGGCGGGCCTCAGAGCCGAGGTCGAGAAGTTCAACGGCTATTGCGAAACCGGCAAGGATCTGGACTTCAACCGCGGTGGGCGCGGCTATGATAATTGGTTCGGCGACCCGACGGTCAAGCCCAATCCCAATCTGGGGAAGATCGACAAGCCGCCCTTCTATGTCATGGAAATGGTGCCAGGCGACGTGGGCACGTCGGGCGGCATCGTCACCGATGAACATGCGCGCGTGCTGAAGGAGGATGGATCGGTGCTGCCCGGCCTCTACGCCACAGGCAACTCGACCGCTTCGGTCATGGGGCGCTGCTATCCGGCGGCCGGGGCGAGCATCGGCGCGTCCTACATCTTTGCCTGGATTGCGGCGCACCATGCGGTGGGTGCCAATCACTGAAGGCGGGAGGAGAGGCATTGACCGGCCGCTTTCCTCAGCGCGGTGGTTTCGCCCTGGCCGCTTGATAGGCTTCGCGCCATTGCGACGCTGTCATCCCGGCCTGCTTGCGGAACATGGCGCGAAACAGCCGACTGTCGGAATAGCCGACCAGTTGAGCGATCATCTCGATCGACCGGGCCGATTTTTCGAGCATCCGCACGGCGGCGCGAAAGCGCAGTTGGTTGACATAGGCCTTGGGCGACATGCGCAACGTCTTGTGGAACCGTCGGTTGAGCGTGGCGGAACTGGTGGACAGATGATCCGCCAGTTCGGCGATGTTGATCGGCGCGGTAAAACGCTGCTCGATCCAGAGCTGCGCCCGTGCGACCAAGGCGTCGGGCGCGAGCAGGCTCTCCTCGTCATTGTCGAGGCCCATGATCGAAGTCAGCCAACGGGCGATGTCGGGAGATAAGGTACGCTCCATCACCCGCAGGATCAGGCTGAGGTCGTTGGCGAACCCGTTGGCGATCAGCAGATCGCCATGATCGACGAGGCCGAACCGTTCCTCCAGCGGCTGGCGGGGGAACATGGTGCGGATCAGTGGGCGAAGCGCGCGAGCGGCTGGAACCGATATGCCCGTGGTGAAGCCTGCCGCCATTAACAGCGTCGACGCCGCACCGCTCGCGCCCAATATCGCGCCCCGTGCCGCCTGATGGCGAAGCCATTCCAGCAGTGGCCGCGCGCCGGCAATGCGCTCCGCCAGAGCCTCCTGCCCGTTCGCCTGGAAAGCGGGAAGCCAGATGAAGGCGAACGGGCCTTCGGCATCGAATGTCTCATGGGCGGGCAGGAGCGTTCCGTCGCTCAGCGGGACGGGAGCGCCGTCGCCCGACAATATTCGCAGTCTTGTTTCCATGCGGATATGGTCGGGCTCGGCGAACAGTTGCTCGACACGATCGCGTGCCAGCATGAAACTGTCGGTCAGCGCGCCGACGCTGCTATGATAGGCGCCCGGAAGCGCGATGAGGGCAAAATCTGCAGCCATGACATCCGATCGAAAAGAGCCGCTATCTGCATAAAATCAACCTGTCAACGTCGGCGATCGATAAGGGATAACCGTATGCGATGAAACGGTTCGTCACCAAGTCCGTCGCCATCGGCCAGAATTGGAGAGAGCAAATGCCTGAACCCGTGCGCTATCTGGGACGCCTTGCCGGCAAGGTGGCCATCGTCACGGGCGCTGGCGCCGAGGGCGATGATATCGGCATCGGTCGCGCCATCGCCTATATCATGGCGCGAGAGGGCGCGAAGCTTATCTGTGCCGACCTGTTCGATGACCGGGCGACGGCGACTGCCAATGCCATCGTCGCGGAGGGTGGAGAAGCCATCGCTTTGGCGGGCGATGTCAGCGACGGAGAGGTTTGTGCCTGGCTGGTGGCCGCTGCGGTCGATCATTTCGGAAGGCTGGACATTCTGGTCAACAATGTCGGCATTTCGGTTCCGGCGACGCTGGAGACGGTGACGCTGGACCTGTGGAATCGCACGCTGGCCACCAACCTCACCAGCGCGATGCTGATGAGCAAGGCGGCCGTGCCGGAAATGGCGAAACTGGGCGGGGGCGTCATCGTCAACATCTCGTCGTTGGCGGGCATTCGGGCGATGGGCGCGATCGCCTATGGTCCTTCGAAGGCAGCCATGGCGCAATTGTCGCGGGAGATCGGCGTGCTGCACGGCCGTCAGGGCATCCGCGTCAACACCGTCGCGCCCGGCCATGTGATGACGCCCCATGCGATGAGCAAGATTCCGGCCGATATGCGCGAGGCGCGGCGCAAGGTCGGGCCGCTTGGCATAGAGGGCGACGCCTGGGACGTGGCACAGGCCGTCCTGTTTCTGGCCAGCGATGAAGCCCGCTTCGTCAATGGCGTGGAACTAGCCGTCGATGGCGGGGTGGAGGGAATCGGCCCGCTCGTCGGTCACGCCTTTGTTTCCCAACCCTGAATTCCCCGCGACTATCGACAAGAGCTGGATCGGCGCGGAACATATCCTTGGCGCTTTATGTCATCCTGCACAGCCGCCGCCGGGCCAGCGCTGTCGCTGGGGCGGGATGACAGAGGGCGATCTTGCCATTATCATCGCCGCCCGAAGCGATCGAGGATGCCAGTGATGAGCGACGAAGTCAGCTTAAACGAAAGCCGCATCATCATGTCCGTGGCGACGGATATGCGGCCGAACGAGAATGTCCACAATGATCCCGCATTATCCGCAGTCGCGATGCCCAAAGGGCGGCCTGTCACCAAGGACGAAAGCGCGCGGATCATGGCGTTGGCGACCGACATCCGCCCGCTGGAAAATGTCCATCCGGACGAGGATGACGGCGCGGAGGATTAAAGAAAGGCTCCGGTCTTAAAGCATCATCTGACCGCCATCGACATTGATGGTCTGGCCGGTCACATAATGGCTATCGTCGCTGGCGAGGAACAGAGCGGCCGGGCCGATATCGCCCTCGCAGTCGCCGAGATAGCCGAGCGCGACCAGCTTCATCACCTTTTCCGCTTCTTCGGGAAAGTCCTTGACCCACTGCTGAGCGATCGGGCTGAGCGCGGCCGGACAAATCACGTTAACGCGAATCTTGTATTTACCGAGTTCCCGCGCCGCCGTGCGAGACAGGCCACGAATGGCTTCCTTGGTGGCGGCATAGGCGGCGAAGCCCTCTCCCCCATGAATGCCTTCATAGGAACCGAAATTGATTATCGAACCGCCCTTCGTCCGCATATGGGGCAGCACCGCCTGCATCTGTTGGAAGGTGCCGTAGAGGCCGGACTCGATGGTCATCGCGAACAATGCGTCGTCGGTGTCCTCGAACAGCGTGCCGGGACGGGAGGTCTGGGCATTGTTGACCAGGATATCGATGCCGCCGAACCGCTCGACAGCCCTGGCGGCGACGGCCTGCGCATCGGCGCGGACGCCCGCCGTGCCGGTGATCCAGTCCGCCTCGCCGCCACCTTCCCGAATCTGCTGGACGGCCACCTCCAGCTTGTTTGCGGTGCGGCCGGTGATCAGCACGCTTGCTCCTTCGCGGGCGAACACCTGTGCGATGCCAAGCCCGACGCCCTGACCGCCCCCGGTGATGACGGCCACCTTGCCGGTCAATCTGCCTGCCATATCCACTCCCGTCTGCATTTCCGTCCGATCATGTTCCGGCCACCGGGCAAGTCAATGCGCGCGATCCGATCGGCCGTGGGTCATCATCAGTCTGATCCCTTGCCGCCATGCGCAGCGATGGAGGCCATGATCTCTTCCGTCGTCGGATTGCGTCGCAGCGTCAGGCCGCCGGTGACGTGGAAGGTTTGGCCGGTCATGAAACATTCCTCGCTCGCCATGAACAGCGCGGCATTGGCGATATCTTCGACCGTGGTGATGCGGCCCAGCGGATATTCCCTGGCATAGGCTTCCACCATGCCCGGAACCGCATAGTCGCCCAGCATCGGTGTCATGGTCAGACCCGGCGCCAGAATGTTGGCGCGAATGCCATGCTTGCCATATTCATAGGCGACGAAGCGCGTCATATGATTGAGCGCAGCCTTGGCCCCCATATAGCTGCAATGATCGTCGGACATGATGTCGGCCACGGCGGAGGAAATATTGATGATCGCGCCGCCACGACCCCGTTTCATGGCGCCGACCATCACCTGCATGAAGAACAGGCCGCCCTTGAAGATGATCGAGAGCATGGCATCCATCTGCTCTTCCGTCTCCTCCTCGAACGGCGCTAGGAAGCCGATGGCGGCGGCATTGACGGCGATGTCGATGGCGCCATGATCGGTGAACACGCTGTCGGCCAACGCCTGGATCTGCTCGCGGCTGCTGATGTCGCACGCGATCGCGGTCGCGCCGGTTTCGGCGGCGAAGTCGTCCAGCCCCTCCCGTCCGCGCCCCGACACGACCACCGTGGCGCCTTCGTCCATGAATCGGCGGGCGATCGCCTGGCCCATATTGCCAGCGCGCGTCGCGCCCATGATCACCGCGACCTTGCCCGCAAGCCGTGCCATCCTCTTCTCCTGCTTGTCTTGCGGCCGGGCGGTTCAGCCCGGCGCTAAATATTCCTCGATTTGCCGACTGGGAAATCTTCGCCGGAAAATGGCATTGGCCCGCAGCGCAGGATCGCCATCGGCCGTGAAGAAGCATTCGGCAAAGCCCAGCCTGGGCGTCGATCGCAGCAGCCGTGCGTTGCCCTCCACCCACTGGCCGGTGTGGGCTGCGCCAAGGAAGTCGAGACTCATGGAGACGGTGGGGCCGCCAAAACCCGTCGCCAGCCCAACATTGAGGCCCATCACCACATCGGCCATGGTGGCCCAGGCGCCGCCATGGCAATTGCCGCCGGGATTGCAATGCTGCGGCCCGACATGGAAGCCGAGCGTCACGCAGCCGGATGCTTCGGCGCGCAGATAGACCGGTGCAAAGGCACGCATGACCTCATCCATATCGCCGATCGGCCGGAAGCCGGGCGGGGTGTTGATCATGGCGCCTCAATCCTGTCTGCCGCTTGAGCGGTCTGACTGCGCGTTTCGACCTGCCCCCGCAATATGGCGGCGGTGCAGGGATCACATGGCTGATACAGGCGGCTGACGGCTCGCCAGCCCGATCCCATTAACGCTATGCCAGGGGGCGATCGGTCCGGCATCAGGGGAAGCGCGCCATGGGCATGAAATGGCTGAAATCGACGGAATGCATCAGTTTCGAGGTGCATGACCATGTTGCGCGCATCACGCTCAATCGTCCCGACAAACGAAACGCGCTGTCAGCGCTCACGCTTCAGGAACTCAATCAGGCGCTGCTGGAGGCGGACGACCGGCAGGATGTGAATGTCATCCTGCTGTCCGGCGCGGGCAAGGATTTTTGCGCCGGCTACGATCTGACCGACAGTTACGGGGGCAAGGGGGACAGTTCGACCGACTATGATCCGGCCGCCTATCGCACCCGGGCCGGGACGATCGACGACGATATCTGGAATCTGGAGCGGCAGCAGGATCTTACGGCGATCATGCTCGACCTGCACAAGCCGATCGTGGCGAAGGTCCAGGGCAATTGCCTGGCGGGGGGCACGGACCTTGCCTTTTCCTGCGATATCGTGCTGGCCGCGGACGATGCGAAGATCGGTTTTCCCGCCGCCCGCGCCAATGGCACGCCGCCCACCAACCTGTGGTTCTATCATTGCGGGCCACAATGGGCGAAACGGATGCTGTTCACTGGCGACACGATCAGCGGCATCGACGCGGCAAAGATCGGGCTGGTGCTGGAATCTTATCCCGCCGACGAGATCGACGGGGAGGCGGACGAGATGGCCCGGCGGATCGGCAGCGTCGACGCGGAAATCCTGTCCGCGCACAAGCGGGTGGTCAATATCCAGATGGACCTGGCCGGCGCCCGCCAGTCGCTGCGCTTCGCCGCCGAGATGGACGCCCGCGCGCATCTGAGCCAGGGACCGCGCCGCGCCCGGTTCAGGAAGGACATGGCCGAAAAGGGTTTGAAGGAAGCGCTCGCCAATCGCGATGCGCCGTTCGGCAAGGGGCGCGTGGAGTTGCGGGCGCGGCGCGGTCCTATCGAGTGACCGCGCCGCGCCCATCGCGGTCGGCCAACCGTTCACAACCGCGATATGGTTTGCCGATTTCGGATAGGGGGCTTTCGCGTCCGCCAAAACATGGCAGATGATCGCGGGACATACCGGAAAGGACGTCTTAAGACATGAGCAACAGGGCGACACCCGATGCGGCGACGCAGGTGGAAATCTATCGCCGGATGGCGCTGATCAAGGCGAATGACGAACGATCGCGCAAGGTCATCATGACCGGCCGTCTGGTCATGCCCTATTACAGCCCGCGCGGGCAGGAAGTCATCCCCAGCGCCATGTCGGTGAACCTGCGGGACGACGATTATCTCTGCACCATCTATCGCGGCACGCACGACATGCTGGCGAAGGGCTTTCCCCTGAAGGATCTTTGGGCGGAAATCGCCGGCCGCACCACCGGCACCTGCAAGGGCAAGGGCGGCCCGATGCACCTCACCTATCCTGAAAAGGGCGTGATGGTGACGACCGGCATCGTCGGATCGTCCATGCCGATCGCCAATGGCCTTGGCTGGGCATCGCAACTGAGCGGCGACGGGCGCGTCACAGTGGCGACCTTCGGCGATGGCGCGGCCAATATCGGTGCTTTCCATGAGGCGCTGAACCTCGCCGCCGTCTGGAAGCTGCCGGTCATCTTCCTGTGCCAGAATAATGAATGGGGCGAGCATACCGCCTATGAGAAGACCAGCAATGTTCGCGTCGCGGACCGCGCCGCCGCCTATGGTATGGCGGGCGAGCGGGTCGACGGCAACGATCCCTTCGCCATGTATGCCGCCGCGCATGAAGCGGTGCAGCGCGCCCGCGCAGGGGAAGGGCCTACCCTGATCGAGGCGATGACCTATCGCTTCCACGGGCACGTCTTTGGCGATCAGGACGGCTATATGGACAAGGCGCGCAAGGAGGAGGCGATGGCCAACGATCCGGTGCCGCGCTTCCGCGCCCGGCTGATCGCGGACGGCGTCGCCACCGAGGACCAGTTGACCGCCATGGAGGCGGCGATCGAGGCCGATATCGATGCGGCGGTGGCATTCGCCCTCGAAAGCCCGTTCCCGGGCGCTGACGAATTGAAGCGCGATGTCTTCGCGGAGGAGCTGGTCTGATGAGCACCGATGTTGCCGTGAAGCCGAAGAAGATGAACAATCTTCAGGGTATCAACGCCGCCATCGCCGACGCGATGGAGGAAGATGAGAAGGTCATCGCGCTGGGCGAAGACTTGGCCGATCCCGAGGAAGGCGGCGTATGCGGCGTCACCAAGGGGCTGTCGTCCCGCTTTGGCGAGCATAGGGTGCGCTCGACCCCGATTTCGGAACAGGCGATCATCGGCGCGGCCATCGGCGCGAGCCTCGTTGGCTACAAGCCGATCGCCGAGATCATGCTGATGAACTTCACGACGGTCGCGATGGATATGATCGTCAATCATGCGGCGAAGCTGCGTTTCATGTCGGGTGGCCAGACCCATGTGCCCATCGTCATTCGGACGATGACGGGCACCGGCTTTTCCTCCGGCGGTCAGCATAGCGACTATCTTGAGGCGTGGTTCGCCCACACCGCCGGCATCAAAGTAGTGGCGCCGTCCAACCCCAAGGATGCCTATGGCCTGATGCGCAGCGCCATCGATGATCCCGATCCGGTGCTGTTCATCGAAAACGGCCCGACCTACTGGAATCCGGGCGAGGGACCGGAAAAGGGCTATCGCGTGCCGATCGGCAAGGCAGAGATTTTGCGGGAAGGAAGCGATGTCACCATCATCGCCTATTCGCGCATGGTGCATGAGGCGACCGCAGCGGTAGTGCAACTGGCCGAAGCGGGCATTTCCGCCGAGATGATCGACCTGCGCACGATCGCGCCCTGGGACCGCGAGACGGTGGTGGGTTCGGTCGCCAAGACCGGCCGCGCCGTCATCGTGCATGAAGCGGTCACGCCCTTCGGCCCCGGCGCGGAAATCGCCTCGGTCATCAACGAGGACCTGTTCGGCAAGCTCAAGGCGCCGGTGAAGCGGCTGGGCGGCGCCTTCTGCCCCGTGCCCTTCTCCAAGCCGCTGGAGGAGGCCTTCGCCCCGCGCGCGGCAGACATCGTAGCGGCCGCCACAGCTGTTGTCGGTCAATAATTTTCAGGGAGTTATTTCATGGCTTTTGAAGTGTTGCTGCCCAAGATCGGCTTTTCGATGACCGAGGGCGTGCTGGCCGAATGGCTGGTCGAGGATGGCGGCCAGGCTGTCGAGGGGCAGCCACTCTATGCGCTGGAATCCGACAAGTCGACGCAGGAAGTGGAAAGCCCCGCCAGCGGCACGCTGAAGATTGTGGCGCAGACCGGGGAAACCTACGAAGTCGGTGCCCTGCTCGCGAGGATCGAATAATCCATGCGCTACCTGCTCGAAGTGTCGTCGCGCGCCTTGCCGGGCCGTGAGGCGGATTATGATCGCTGGTATGGCGACGTGCATGTGAAGGACGTGCTTGCCCTTCCCGGCTTCGAGAGTGCGCAGCGTTTTCGCCGGCTGGCAAGTGACGGGCAGGAGACGGGCGAATTCGTCGCGCTCTATACGGTGGAGACGGGCGATCCCGCGGCACTGCTGCAATCGCTGTTCGCGGCGTCGGCGACGATGCAATTGACCGATGCCCTTGACTCCGCCAGCCCGCGCTTTGCGTTTCTGGCGCCGCTGGCGGGACAGGAAAATTTGCCGTGACCGAATTGTTGCGGAATCTCGCGCCCTGGCCGCAAGTCGACTTTGCCGAGTTCGGGGAGGTTGAGCGCAAGCCGGTCAGCCGCATCCAGAAGTTCGTTGCATCCTTTCTGGGGCGCAACTGGGTGGCCATCCCGCATGTCACGCATAATGACGATGCCGACATCACCGAACTGGAGGTGCGGCGCAAGGCGCTGGCGGCACAGGGCGGGCCGAAGCTGACCCCGGTGCCCCTGCTGGTGAGGGCGCTGGCCGACGCATTGGCCGCCTTTCCGCAGTTCAATGCGTCGCTCGATCCGGCGGGCGGGGAACTTGTCCAGAAGAAATATGTGCATATCGGTGTCGCGGTCGACACGCCCGGCGGGCTGCTGGTTCCGGTCATCCGCGACTGTGATCGCAAGTCGGCGGCCGAGATTGCCAGCGAGATCGCCGCCATTTCGGAAAAGGCGCGGACTAAGGGCCTGTCGCTGGCCGAGATGTCGGGCGGCTGCATCACGCTGACCTCGCTCGGTCATATCGGCGGCACCGGCTTCACCCCGATCGTGAACGCGCCGGAGGTCGCCATATTGGGCGTTACCCGCGCGCGGCCGGTGCCGATGCCGGGTGCGGATGGCGGGATCGACTGGCGGCAGATGCTGCCGTTGTCGCTAAGCTATGACCATCGGGTTATCAACGGGGCGGAGGCTGCACGCTTCTGCCGTTTCCTGGCCGACCGGCTGGCGGCGCCAGACCTCTTCGACTGAGCGCGAAGAACAGCGCTATGCCGTTCCGATGGCATGGCTTATCCGTTCGCTCTCATCACGGCTCCAGATCGCGCCCGCATCCATGTCGGGATGCTGCAGGGTCTTCGCAAGGTGGCCCGGCAGCGCCGAAAACGCCGCGAGCGGATCGTCCAGTCCGAGTTTCACGCCTCGCCTCCTTCCCGATACAGGCGCGATAAGGTTCCAGCGAGCGGTGTCGGGACGAAACCGTCGCCGAAGGGCCAGTCGAGAAAGCCTGCAGCGGCCATGGTGCCGCCATCGACATGCAGGGTTGTGCCCGACACGAAGGTCGACAGGTCGGAGCCCAGAAACAGCACGGCGTCGGCCAGCGCCTCGACCGGCGGCTGTTCGCCGCGCGGAATGTACATCTGTATGCCCTTGGGACGAACTTCCGGCGGCAGCCTGGCGAACCCCTCGGCAAATTCGGGTGGCATTGCGGTCGCATTGCCGTGGCTGGGAGTCGTGTCGGGCGCGATGCAGTTGACGCGAATCCTCTCCTTGCCCAGTTCCACCGCCATCGACCGGCTGAAATTGGTGGTCGCCGCTTTGGCCCCGGCATAGACGGAGAAGCTGGCAGCGCCCCGATGCGCCTCGATCGTGGTGAAGTTGATGATGCTGCCGCCTAGGCCGGATCGCCTGATGAGAGGCAGGGCGCGTTGGACAGACTGGACGACATAGCCATAGTTGCGATGGATATCGCGCGCGATGTCGATGCGGCTCGCATCGGCCAGCAACTGGCGTTTGGTGCCGCCTGCGACGTTCACGACAATGTCGAGCTGCGGGAAATTCCTCCCCAGCGCATCGTAAAAGCCGTCGAGCGCTGCTTCATCGGTCGCGTCGAGCGTAGCGGCCGTGACATTTCGTCCTATTGCGCTGATCCTATTTGCCGTGGCGTCCAGCGCAGCAGCATCGATGTCGCAGAGCGCGAGATCGACTCCGGCCTGCGCCAATGCCAGCGACACGCCCGCGCCGATCCCGCCGCCGCCGCCAATGACCGCAGCCGCCTTGCCCGCCAGATTGGCCCGGCATTCCCAAAAACCGCTCATGCGATCGCCTCTCTTCTCTTGACGGGCTTTCCTACCATTTGCGCCGTAGCTGCGATCCGATCCGGCGTTTACGCAGCGCCTCAGCACGGTCTTCCATGCTGATCCGCACGACATGATCGGGCAGATGGCGGTCGAGATCGGCGAATTTGACCTTGGTCAGGATGGGCGTGGGATGCCCGGAGCAGCGATACCAGCGCCCGATCATCATGCCATAAAGATTGCCGCCGGTATCAAGCCAGTTGGCGATGCCCGGATCGCGATGGGCAAGGACCGCGCGAAACTTGCCGTCGCCGTCAATGGCCGCCTGCAACCCGTTCAGACTCGACTGGCGATAGACATATTCGACTTGGCTCCAGAGCGCGTTGATCACCTGGATGTTCCAATAGGGGCGTGTTTCCGGAAGCTCGGTTTCGACGATCAGCGCTTCATCCTCGGCGATGTCGAAAACCGTTTCAAAATAGGCCTGCGGCCAATCCTCGCCGTTACCCAGCTCCTGGAAACTGTTGAGGTTGAAACGGTTGATGAAGCCACGCCCGGCGCAGCGTTGCACCGCGCCGATCGCAATGCCGGATAGATTGCGCGCATAGCCCGCGAACAAATGGCTGAGCTTCGTGTCGATTTCCGCGGCGGTAGCCGGCGGGCGGATTGGCGATGGCGCATCGACCCGCTCGATGGCCAGCCTCACGTCACGTTCATTGCCCCAGTCATAGGAAAATTGACGAACCATGATGAAGTCGGTTTCCGCCGGCATGGGCAGCCAATTGCCTTGATAGCCAGCGGGCTGCTGCGTGCTGAACAGCACTTCGAACCGGCCTTCAGCATCTATCTCCAGCGAATCGAAATCATAATTGCCAAGGCCCTTACCGGGCGTCGGGTCCATGCCGATCATACGGTTGCCCAGTGCGAAGCCGGCCACCGGCGCGTTGCCGCGTTCCCCCGTCACCCGATAGATGCCCGTGCCGTCGACGGGCGCATAATAATAGACGGCGTCTGGATTGGGTTGCGTCAGGAAGACGGAATTTTCAAAAGGCGCGAATTCAGGATGATCGGGCGTCGACTGGAACAGCAGGAAATAGCCCTGCGACAGGTTCATCGCGAACTGCTTCCAGAGCTGCGCCTTCAGATTTTCGTCGCCTGGAAAAGCGGTGCGGTCGAGAAGTCGCTCCGCGCCCTTGAGCAGATCGACATAGTCGGGCCAATCCTTCATCCCTCGCCTCCTGTTCCGGGCGCATAGTGGAAAGCCTCATCCGGCCTGAATAGGGGGGCATGGGAATGTGCGGCGATCCATCGCATTCTTGATGACTGGACGGGTGCGGCGATCACTGCCGCCTCGGCTATGATAGGAAAGTCGGTCGGAGGGGAGGGCGATCATGGATCGACTGACGGCGATGGAGGCCTTTGTCGCGGTGGCCGAGGCTGGTTCCTTTACACGCGCAGGCCTGAAGATGCGACTGTCCACGCCAATGGTGACGCTGCATGTCCAGCGGTTGGAGGACCATCTGGCCGTGCGGCTGTTCAACCGGTCGACCCGTCGCGTGGACCTGACGGAGGAGGGGCGGCAATTTCTTTCCTATGCCCGCGCTACGCTGGATGCCTATGAAGCGGCCCAACGGGCATTGACGCCCGGCGCCGGCATCGCCGGCCGGGTGCGGCTGGATGCGCCGGCATCCATGGGGCACGCCTTCATCATGCCCGTGCTGTCGGATTTCCATCGCACCCATCCGAACATCACGCTCGACCTCAGCCTGGGGGATCGCGGGACCTTCTTTCGCGTCGATGGTTTCGACCTGGTGCTGCGCGCGGGCGATGCGCCGCTCACCGGCTGGCACGCCCATTCGCTGGGCAGCACGCGACTGATCTGCGTGGCCTCGCCCACTTATGTGGAGAGCCATGGCGTGCCCGCCCAACCCGACGATCTGGAAAGGCATCGCTGCATCCTCTACGCCAGCGTGGAGGAGCCAGGCGGCAATCCATGGACCATGACGACGCAGGGGCGGAAGGTGCGTGTCCGTCCCCCGCCGGCCTTCACCTTCAACGACGGCGCGGCCATGTTGGCGGCGGCGCGCGCGGGCCTTGGCATTGCGCAAACGCTGGAAATGCTTGCCCGCGAGGATATCCAATCGGGTCGACTGGTGCAAATCCTTCCGGACACGACGCAGACCAGGCTGTCCATCGTGCTGATGGGTGCGCCCGATCGCATCGCCCTGCCGCATGTCAAGGCCGCGCTCGGCTTCCTTACCGACCATGTGGTCTGGAGCCTTGATCCGCCCTGATCAGGCCGGGGCGCAGAGATTCGGCACGCCCGTGGTGCTGATGCGGTAGAGCAGGCGGCGCTTGCCCGGATCGTCCGAATATTCGATCGGCGTCGCGCTGTGGAGCACCTGGAAATTGTCCCACAGGAAGATATCGCCTACCTCCACCTTGTATCGGGTCACGAACCGCGGCTGGATGACATGGGTGCGCAGGCGGTGGATCAGGGCGCGCCCTTCATCCCTCGCCAGCCCCTCGGCGCCAAAGGCCGTGCCCGATGTGAACAGCGCCTTTCGGCCGGTGACGGGATGGTGCATGACCAGCGGGTGCTTCTTGATGCCGTGGAGCGCGGTATTTTCAGGCACGAAAGGTATTTTCTCGCCTGGCAGGGCCGGCGATCCGCCCAGGCAATGCAGGCCGGTCAGAGGATCGATCCGTTCCCTGGTCGCGGCATCCAGCGCATCATAGGCAAGGACGCTGCTGGCGATCAGCGTTTCTCCGCCGCTTGCCGGCGTTTCGACGCCATAGAGCATGGTGACGCTGGCCGGCACATCCTCATAGCTGCTGTCCGAATGCCAGTGCATCGCGCCATCCCGATAGCGATCCGGCGTCGCTGCGTGATTGGTGATGCGGATCAGTTCGGGATGCGCATCATTCCGGTGATCCTCGATGTGGAAGAGGAGGGGCTTGCCCCAATGATGGCCGAAGGCGGCATATTGAGCTTCGGTCAGATGCTGACCCCGGATCGCCAGAATCTGATGCTCATGCAAGGCGGCGATCAACGCACGCAGCATTCCCTCGTTCTGGTCCGTGGCGAGATCGACGCCTTCGACAATGGCGCCGAAAGGGCCGGGCATTGGCTTGATCAACATGGGCGTCCCTCATCAGATTATAATGTGTCAGCGGTTCCCAGCACGACGGTCGCCTCGCTGGACAGCACACCGCCATTGCCATGGGCGATTGCAACCTTGGCGTCCTTCACCTGCCGGTCGCCTGCTTCGCCGCGCAACTGGCGGGTGGCTTCCACCAGCAGGAACAGGCCGTACATGCCCGGATGCACGCATGACAGGCCGCCGCCATTGGTGTTGAGCGCCAGCCCGCCGCCCGGCGCAATGTGCCCGCCCGATATGAAGCGGCCGCCCTCGCCCTTGGGGCAGAAACCCAGATCCTCCAGAAACAGGAGCGGCGTGACGGTGAAGGCGTCATAGAGCATGACGACATCGATGTCCGCCGGGCCGACGCCGGCCTGTGCGAACGCCTGTGCGCCTGAAATCGCCGCGCCGGTGACGGTAAGGTCGGGCATCGAACTGATTTCGCGATGGGTGACGGCGTGGGCAGCGCCCAGCACCGGCACCGGCGTTTTTGCGCAGTTTTTCGCCCGATCCGCGCGGACCATGACGATGGCGGCCGCTCCGTCGTTGAACAAGCAGCAATCGCGCACCGTCAACGGATCGGACACCATGCGCGCCTTCAGCACATCGTCGACGGTCAGTGGATCGCGGACCGCCGCCTCCGGATTGAGTTGCGCCCATTGGCGCGCGGCGACCGCCACTTGCGCCAGTTGCTCGCGAGTGGTGCCGTAGAGATGCATGTGCCGGCTCGCCGCTAGCGCGTAGGAGGAAATGGGCGCGAGCGGCCTGTAGGGCGCTTCCCACGGGCTCTGCCGGGTCATGCCCACCCCCGGCGGCGGATTGCTCGCCGGGTTGGAGCCATAGGCGATGAGCGCGCAGTCGATCAGCCCCGCGTCCAGCGCGAGGGCCGCCTGCTGCACATAGACCTCGAAAGCCGATCCGCCGGTGCGGTTGCAATCCGTGACCCTGGGCGTGATGCCCAGATATTCGGCCAGTTCCATGCCGCCCAGCGCCTCATAAGGAGCTGAAGTATAGAGTGCGTCGACTTCGGACAGAGCGATGCCCGCGTCCGCCAGCGCCAGCAGCGCCGCCTTCGCCGCCATGTCCACCGCGGAAACGCCGGGGCATTTGCCGATGCCGAAGGTCGCCGCGCCGACGATTGCGGTCCGGCCGCGCGGAAAACCGCCGATCATGCTCATGCGGGCACAAAGACGAGCAAAGGCTGATCCCCCTCTTTGACGATGCTGGCGCGGACGACCATGCCGATCTTCACCTGCTCGACCGGCATCCCGTCCACACGGCTCATCAGGCGCGGTCCTTCGGCTAGGTCGACCAGCACCACATTATAGCTGTCGGCGGGGTCTTTCTTGCGGACGATGGTGACGGCGTGGACCATGCCCTTGCCGGATGCCTCGACCCATTCCAGATCCTCCCCGCCCGTGCCCGGTTCCGCCACGCGCGGATAGAAGACATGGCCGCCGGTCGACCGGCTACGCTGGATCATGAAGCGCCCGTCGGCAAGATGGGCGCGCCATTCGGCTTCCGGCTGAAGCATGGCGATCATTCCCCCCGGAACAGCGGCTTGCGCTTCTCGCGAAAGGCCGCGAGGCCCTCCTCATGATCCTCGGTGCGGCTGGCGATGGGCTGCATCGTCGCCTCCATGTCGAGATATTGGTCGAAGCTGTTGTTCCAGGCGAGATCGAACTGGCGCTTGGCCAGGCCCATGGCGATAGTCGGCCCGGCGGCGAAGCTGGCCGCCAGATCCATGGCGCGCTCCATCAGCGCCTCGTCCGCGACCTTTTCATAGGCCAGGCCCATGGCGACAGCTTCGTCGGCGCGGACGATGCGGCCGGAATAGACAAGTTCCTTGGCCTTCTGCACGCCCAGAAGCTGGCGCAGATGCCAGACCAGCCCGCCATCTGGCGCCAGCGCGATATTACGGAAGATCGCCGCGAATTTCGCTTTTTCCGCCGCCAGCACAATGTCGCAGGCGAGCGCATAGGAAAAGCCGACGCCCACGCAGATGCCGGGAACGGCGGCGATGGCCGGCTTTTTGAGCGAATGAATGGCGCGGGCGATGCGATTGAGCGTGTGCATCCGGTCCATCGATCCGGTGACGCCGCCACGGCCCATGCCAGTCACGTCCATGCCCGAACAGAAATCGCCGCCTGCGCCCGTCAGGATGACCGAGCGGATGTCATGATCGAGCGCGATCTCCTCGAACGCGCCATAGAGTTGCCCGCGCATCTCCTGCGTGATCGCATTCTTCGTCTCCGGGCGATCGAGGGTCACGATGGCGACTGGGCCTTGCCTGTCGACGGTGATGGTCATGTTGCGCTCCCTGGGCGGATTTCCCCATGCTTTGTTGGGCGTCGGCCGCATGGTCAAGCGGAGGGGCAAAGCATCAAAGACGTGATGAGCGCGCCATCTCGTGGCAAGCGGGGCGGGCACTGTCTATTTGCTGCTCCACTGAACATGGGAGACTTTGCGGCCATGAAGGAAGCAGCCATCGTCGCGACGGCGCGCACGCCAATCGGCAAGGCGCATCGGGGGGCGCTCAACAATATCCACGGCGCGACCCTCGCGGCCCATTCGATCGCGGCGGCGGTGGAGCGCGCCCGCATCGACCCCCGCGAGATCGAGGATGTCCTGCTGGGGTCGGCGCGCTGCGAAGGTGCGGTCGGCTCCAACATCGCGCGTCAGGCGGCGCTGCGCGCTGGGCTACCGGTCGGTGTGTGCGGCGTGACGCTGGATCGCAAATGCTCCTCGGGCCTCCAGACCATCGCCTTTGCCGCGCAGCGCATCCGCGCGGGCGAGGGCGGCATCTATGTCGCGGGCGGCGTGGAAACGGTGTCGCTGGTCGATCCGCACCGCAACATATTCCGCAACAAGGATGAATGGCTGCTGGAGCATAAGCCGGAACTCTATATGGCGATGAACCTGACCGGGGATATCGTCGCCCGCCGCTATGGCATCAGCCGCGAGGCGCAGGACGAATTTTCGGCGATCAGCCAGGCCCGCACGGCGACCGCGCAGGAAAATGGCTGGTTCGATGGAGAGATCGTGCCGATCACGGCGATCAGGAATGTCGTGGACAAGTCGCTGGCCGTTCTGGAGCAGCAGGCGGTGACGCTCGCCAAGGACGAGTGCAACCGGCCGGGCACCGACCTCGAAGCACTGGCGAAGCTGAAGCCGCTGTTTGAGGGCGGGTCGGTGACGGCCGGCAATTGCAGCCAGTTGTCGGACGGGTCGAGCGTCTGCGTCATCATGGACGCCGATGAGGCTGCCCGGCGCGGCATCCCGATCCTAGGTCTTTACAGGGGCATGCAGGTCGCGGGGTGCGAGCCCGACGAAATGGGCATCGGTCCCGTCTTTGCGGTGCCCCGGCTGCTTGATCGGCTGGGCATGTCGGTGGCGGACATCGACCTGTGGGAACTGAACGAGGCCTATGCCAGCCAGGCGCTTTACTGCCGGGACCGGCTGGGCATCGATCCGGCCAGGGTCAATGTCGATGGCGGGGCGATCGCGGTGGGCCATCCCTTCGGCATGACGGGGTCGCGCATGACCGGCCACGCGCTGCTGGCGGGCCGGCGGCTCGGCGCCAGGAACGCGGTCGTCACCATGTGCATCGGCGGCGGCATGGGCGCGGCGGCGCTGTTCGAAATACCCGCAGAATAATCCGCCGACGCCAGCGGAGACAAGCGATCCGTTGCCCGAAGCCGGTCAGGCCGCTTGCCGCGCAAGTTTCCGGCCGAGGCCATAATCGCCCATGATTGTGGTGCGCTGCATGATGCGTATTTCATCGGGCGCCGCTCCGGTCACGCAATGGGCCATGCGCCAATTGTCCCACAGCAGCATTTCCGAAGGCTGCCAGCCATGATAGTAGCCGGGGCAGGAGACGAGATGGTCGACCAGTCGTTGAAGCAATGCATGGCCGACTTCGTCATTCTGTCCCAAAATATAGAGCGCGCCGAAAGGCGAGATGTTGAGTACCTTTCGTCCGGTATCGGGTTGGGTGAACACGATGGGATGAACGACCGGCGGATAATCCATCTCCAGGCGAGGCGCGACCATCTTTTCAAAATTGCCCATCTTGATCGTGCGGACTTTACTCTTGGTGCCATAGCGCGAATAGCCGGGGTTGACCGTCAGCTGATAGACGATCTCCAGATCTTCGATCTGCGCCTTCAGATCGTCGGGCAGAAAATCATAGGCCTGCACTTGATCGATGAAGCCGGTTTGCCCGCCCCAGCTCGATATCTGCCTGGCCGTGAGTATGCCGCCGTGATTGATATGATCGGTGAAGATCAGGTCCGAATGCCAGGGCAGGAAGGCGATGGACTGCTGCCCATCGACTTCGAACAGCCCTTCCCTGTTCTGGTCTGACGTCAACGTGATCAGTTCGGGCGTTCCCGCCGTCACGAGTTCGGGGATCGGATGAACTTCCAGCGCCCCGAAAATCCGGCTGAGGTCGATTTGGAATCGAGGCGTTACCTCGCTCCCGCGAAAGACGATCAGCCCGTCCCGCAACCAATAATCGCGCAGTTCGTCCCGGACCTCCCCCCTTGCAATGTCGGTGGGAGTAAGCCCGATGACCTGCCTGCCGAACCCCAGGCCTTCCTGCAATTCCTCAACCCTATAGGTCATCTGCGCCTCTCCAGTCTGATTATCGGATATTAGTTGAACGCCGTGTTTCAGCCGCCCTTCGTTACGGGAATGAGGGCGCCTGTGATGGCGCGCGCAGCCGGGGAGGACAGGAACAGGATCACGTCGGCGATTGCCGCGGGCTGCACCCATTGGCTGAAATCCGCGCCGGGCATGTCCGCGCGGTTGGTGGGTGTGTCGATGATGCTGGGCAGGATGGCGTTGACGGTGATGTCCTTGCCCGACAGTTCGGCGGCGAGGCTCTCGGTCAACTTGTGGACCGCGCTTTTTGATGCGGCATAGCCGCCCATGCCTGCCGCCGCGATAACGGCGCCGCCCGCGCCGATATTGACGATCCGCGCGCCAGCCGCCTTCTCCAGCGCCGGGAGCGCCGCCTTGGTCATGTTTACGCAGGTCACGGCGTTTATCGCGAACATGCGCTGCCAGGTCGCGCTGCCGCCGTCCGCCAGCGTTTCCCAGGTGAAGCCGCCCGCCACATTGACGAGCACGTTGATCGAGCCTTGGGCCGCGACGATGTCGGCCACCGTCTTTTGCGCGGTGGCGAAATCGGTGAGGTCAACTCCGCCAATATCCGTGCCGTTGGGCAGGGCGCTGTCCGGAGCGGGCGCATAATCGACGCGCACGACCTTGTCGCCTGTGGCGGCGAAGGCTTCGGCGACGGCGCGGCCCAATATGCCGAACCCACCCGTGACGACGACGATCCGAGATGTCATGCAATTTTCCCTTTCAGTTTCTTCTCGCTATCAAGCCGGGCTTCCACTGCGCACCAAAGGTCGGACATAGGAAATATCGCCCTCATCCCGACGATTTGGCCCCGTCTTGAACATCAGTTCCTTCCATTGATCGGGGATATCGGCGGCTGTCAGGGTCGCGGTCAACTCATTCACGCATACCCGATGCGCGATGCGCCATTCCCCGTTCCGCCTTTCGAAGCGGTCGACATAGCGGCCGAAGCTCAACTGTGGCGGCCCCTCCTTATTCTCGCCCCAGAAGATGTAGTAAGTTTCCCCATGCGCCGTATCGCCGTCCAACTCGACCGAGTGGTTGGTGATCGCATGATGATGCTTGGTCTGATATTCGCCATGCCAGCCGATCGCCCAGTCGACGAAATCGGCGGCAAAGCCTTCGGCCACGCCATGTTCGTCGAACGCATCGGGCCAATAGGCGGACAGCATCAGTTCCCGGTCATGTCGGTCGACGCCCCGCGTATAGCGCAGCAGGCAGGCGTGAATGTTGGCGCGGTCCTTCTGTTCCTTCACAAAGGCGACAAGCTCGGCAGTCATTTGGTTGGTGACGGTCATGGTCTGTCCTAACGTCATGATATCAGGCCAGCTCAGGGCTTTTCTCGGATTGCGCGAGCGGAGCCTGGCGCCCCCCGCGCACCAGCCGGCCCGGCAAGGCGCCGGTCGGGCGGCCATTGCGATAGGTGACGGTGCCGCTGACGATCGTCGCCTCATAACCGTCCGCACGCTGCGACAGGCGACGGCCGCCGGCGGGCAGGTCGTAGCTCACATGGGGGGCGTACAGATGCAGCCTTTCCATGTCGATGACGTTGAGGTCCGCCTTGTAACCCGGCCTGATCAGGCCGCGATCGTTGAGCCCGATCGCGGCGGCCGGTTCCAGTGTCAGCTTGCGGATGGCGTAGGGCAGGTCGATCTTGCGGTCGCCTTTCGCGTCGCGGACCCAATAGGTCAGGAAATAGGTGGTATAGGCGGCGTCGCAGATCATGCTGTAATGCGCCCCGCCATCGCCCAGCGCGGGGAAAGTGTGATCGTTTTTCACCAGATTGCGGCCGGAGCTTTCGAACCGCTCGCCCTCCGAATTGCCGAGCGGGCGATAGAGCACTTCATGCCCCTCGCGCTGAAGCAGCGCGTCATAGATGAGTTCCCTGGGATCGACGTCCATCGCCCTGGCGCGCGCGGCGATGCTTTCGGCCGGATGCGGATTATAGTTTGGCGGGTTGCCGAGGACGAACAGCGCATCGAGATCGGAGATGACATAGACGAAAAACGCCTGCGGATCGGATGGCGTCTCCGATATGAGGCGTTTACGAAATTCTGGATCGCGCATCCTGGCGACCTTTGCCTCCAGCGGCAGATGCTCGATGTCGCGAAAGCTGGGATTGAACGAGAAGGGATGCATCGACAGTTCAAGACCCAGCAGGGCGCCGGTCGGACGCGGAATAATCTGTCCGCGAATTTCCAGCCCGTCCCGGTTCGCACTGTCGAGGCCGCTCAGCATTTCCTTCCAGTCGTCCGGCCCGCGTGGCGACTGCATGAAGGTGAAGGACACCGGACGGCCGGACGTTGCGGCGATGTCGCGCAGCAGGCTCATGCGCTCGCTGGCGGGGACGTCATAGCTCGGCACCATCTGGAACACGCCCTTGCCGGCGTCGCGCAGCCCCTCGGCCAGCGCCAGAACCTCCTGATCCTCAGTCTTGACGGAAGGCGCGGGGCGGCCGTCACGAAACTGGTGCGCATAGCTGCGCGAGGTGGAAACGCCCAGCGCGCCCGCCTCGATCGCCTCCCTGGTCAGGCGGCGCATTGCCTGGAGATCCTCGTCCGTCGGCGGTTCCAGATTGGCGCCCCGCTCACCCATCACATAGACGCGCAGCGGGCTGTGCGGCAGTTGGGCGGCGAAGTCGATGTCGCTTTCGCGTTTTTCCAACGCATCGAGATAATCGGGGAAGGTTTCCCAGTCGAAGGGCACGCCGTTGGTCATCACGACTTCGGGGATATCCTCCACGCCCTCCATCAACTTGATCATCAACTGGCGATGTTCGGGCCGCGAGGGCGCGAAGCCAACGCCGCAATTGCCCATGACGACCGTCGTCACGCCATGGTCGGACGAAGGCGCAAGCCGATTTTCCCATGTGATCTGGCCGTCATAATGGGTGTGCACGTCGACAAAGCCGGGGGTGATGATGCGGCCATGGGCTTCGATCTCTTCGGTGGCGCTGCCCTCCACCACG
The DNA here is from genome assembly GCF_059693745.1 of Sphingobium sp. WR1. Classification (NCBI taxonomy): domain Bacteria; kingdom Pseudomonadati; phylum Pseudomonadota; class Alphaproteobacteria; order Sphingomonadales; family Sphingobiaceae; genus Sphingobium; species Sphingobium sp. WR1. The sequence goes on from NZ_JCATID010000012.1 coordinate 56,921, forward strand.
CCGACCGCCGCGATAACGCCGTCCTGAACCGCCACGTCCGCGACATAGGGTTCGCCACCGCTGCCGTCGACAATCTGCCCTCCCCGAATGATGAGATCATAGTCGGCCATGGACGTTCCTCTCTCTGGGTCTTTGCATATGCGGCGACGGGGCGCGAAAAGGCCATCCCGTGCCATCCTTCTTCGAAGATCGTGACTCAAAGTGCCGTTGCGGCCAAGCTGCCGGGCGCGAACCAGGCCACAATTCAGATAAGCGATGCTTTGAACAATATGTCCCGGATCAGTCCCAGGCCACCGGAAGTTCGCGCTGACCATAATAGATCCAGCTGTTGATTCGTGCCGGTTCGCCGGTGAGGCGCAGATTGGGCAGCGCCTTCAACAGCTTCGCCAGCCCGACCTGCGCTTCCAGCCTTGCGATGGGCGAGCCGAGGCAGAAATGGACGCCATAGCCGAAGGACAGGTGCCGCTTTACCTGATTGAGCGGACGGTCGATAATGAAGCTGTCGGGATCGGGGAAGATGGACGGGTCGCGATTGGCGCCCATCATCGAGAACATGAGCTTGGACCGTTCCGGCAAATCCGCGCCGTGCATTTTGACCGGGCAGAGGCTGGTGCGGAAATGCGAGTTGATAGGCGGATCGAAGCGCAGGCTTTCCTCGATCGCGTTTTCGACCAGTTCAGGATGGGCCTTCAACCGTTCCCACCGTTCCGGCACCTCCAGCAGGCGCCAGACCACGTTGGTGAGAAGGCTGGTGGTGGTTTCCTGCCCGCCGGTCAGAAAGGCGGTGCAAATCTGGAACAGTTCCATGTCGTTGAACCGGCGGCCCTCGACCCGGCTGACCAGACCCAAAGAAATATAGTCAAAGGGCAGGACCGTGCCCCAATATTCGAGCGTCGGCTCTTCAATCCCGGCGTCGCGCAGCATCTGCTTACGTTCTTCGATCAACCCCATGAAATGCGGCTGGATTTCCGCGATCAGCGTCTGTTCTGCGCTCGGATTCTTGTCGTTGAACAGCAGTGACTGCAACTCGTCGGCCCAGCGCTTATAGTCGGCGTAGAGCGACTGATCGGCGCCCAGCATGAAGCACATCGTCCGGGCGGGGAGGGGCAGGGCGAAAAGGTCGTGGAAATTGCCGGTCTTTTCCGCCGTCGTGCCCATCTTCGCGAGCAGATCGTCGGCGATCGCCTCGACCTCCGGCCGATAATATTTCATCCGCGACGGCGTCATGCCCTTCCGCAGCGCGGTGATATATTCAAGGTGGAAGGGCGGGTCGGTCAAGATGCCGAAGTCGCTGAACGTCTCCCAATCCATGGGCGCGTCGCCCCATTTGAAGGACCAGACGGGGTTATCCGACAATATCTTGTCGCGAATTTCCTTGTAATCGCTGGTGATGTAGAACTGATATTCGTCGCCTTCATAATGGTAGAAGGGGCATTTAGCCGCAAGTTCGGAATAGGCGGGGCCAGGATTCTTGATCGTTTCTGGCGCAAGCGGATCAAAAGCATGATCCGCGCAGGTCATGAGGCGTCGCTCCTCGGGCGCGGGCGTAGCGGTGTCGGTCGTCGTTTCGGGCATCCTGTCCTCCTTACCCGGCCACTTTTAGGTGATCAGCGCCCTAGGTTGAACGATCAAGCATTTAGGGCCCTAAACATCAGTCGACCTCGCCGGGGCGGGGATAGCGGCCGAGCATCAGATAAGAGCAGCCGGCCGCAATAAAGGAAGCGGCGATCACCAACAGCGCGGCGTCATAATTGCCGAAGCGGTCGAAGGCGACGCCCAGCAGCGACGCGCCGACCGCGCCGCCAAAGGCGATGAAGAAGACCGCCAGCCCATAAAGGGTCGAGAAGCTCCGTACCCCGAAATAGCGCGCGACCATGAAGGCGACGACGTCGATCTCGGCGCCCAGGCCCAGCCCCACCAGCAGGATGGCCAAGGCAGCGATAGGCCCTTCGAGAGTGCCGTTGAACGCCAGCAGGCAGGCGCCCGCCGCCGATCCGCAGGCGAACAGAAAGGCGATGGCGGGCGCCCAGAAGCGGTCGACTAGCGACCCTGTGACCAGCGCCCCCGCGAAGCTTGCAATGCCCGCCAGTCCGACCAGCGCGGCCGCATCGGCGCCCCCGATGCCCTTGCTTACCAGCATGGGTTGAAGCTGGCTCATGATCGCGGTGGCCGGGGCGTAGCCCAGACCCGCGCCCAGGCACAGGAACCACACGCGGCGGCTCTGCAGCAGGTGCAGCCAGCCGGGTAATTCACTGTCCGCTTGCGCCGCGTGCCTCGGCGATGGTGAACGGCCATTGCCGATCCAGAAATAGACTGCCGGCAGAGAGATACAAAGGATCAGCAGGCCCTGTGCCCAATAGCCCGCGCGCCACCCCAGATGCGCGATGATGGCGAACAGGATGATCGGGAAGGCCGCGCTGGCCAAAGCAAGGCCACTGCGCGCAATTGCAAGCGACAGGCCGCGCGAACGGACGAACGACTGGCTGATGACACGCGAGCAGGTGAGACCGCTCGCCGAAAGGCCGATGACCGACACCAGCACGCTCAGCAGATAGAAGAGGAAAAGGGAGCCGTTCATCGCCCCCAGCGCGCCATAGAGCATCGCCGTCATCGCCATGCCGATCAGCATGATCCGACGCGTGCCGAGGCGGTCGATGGCGCGCCCAATGAAGGGCGCGGCAAGCGCCGTGACCAGCGAAGCGTTATAGGCAAAGGCGATCTCGCCGCGCGACCAGCCGAACGCTGCCTGGAGTGGCAGCACGAACAGGCTGGACAAGGCCTGGAAGGCGCCCTGCGAAAGGCCGATCGCCAGGAAGGCGGCGAGGCCGATCCGCCAATGGTTGCGCCATTCCTCCGCCGCGTCGCGCCAGCCATGTCCCGATGCCGAAGGAGATGGTGTGGCGGCGTGCGAAACCGCTCCTGCCTGTGCAGACAGGCTGCCCGCCTTTTCCGTCACTCTCCGCTCCTTTTTCAAATGTGGGCCAAGGGCTGGCAGAGCGGCCTCGGACGGTCAATGAACCCCAATCCCGCTGCCGACGATTTCAGGCATATGATCAGTCGGCCAGCCCTTGCGAAAGCGTTTGCGCCGGGGTCAGGCAGCATCGCTGGGCCATGCGGGTTCCATAGGCCGAGTTCTTCCTCTAGGGCCGGCCCATGGTTGCGACGCGCGAAACATATGGGGCGGCCGGTATCGGCGATGCGGTGATGGGAGCCGGTGATGCCCGCTCCCGCATTTTGAACGCCGGTGAATCGCTGTTCAGGGAGCGCGGCTTTGCCCGCACCAGCATGGACGCGATCGCGGCGCTCGCGCGCATTTCCAAGCGGACGCTCTATGCCGAATTCACCGACAAGCGCGCCATTCTCGAGGCGGTGTTGGACCGCTTCATCGCCCGACGGTTCCAGATCATCGCCAACCTCAGCCGCCGCTCGCATGACGACCGGGAAACGTTGATCGCCATCGCGCAGGGACTCGCCGATGCCGCCCTTGACGACGAGGCGAGCGCCATGTTCCGGCTGCTGATCGGGGAGGCTCATCATTTGCCCGCGCTGGCCGATCGCGCGAACCGGCAAGGTCTCGCGCAATCGCTCGCGTTGATGGCCGGTCCATTGGAGCGGCTCGGGGTGGCGGACTCGGCAGCGGCGGGACGGCTCATTTACGATCTGGTCGTACTCGCGCCCGGCCATCGCGCGTTGCTGGGCGCATCGGAGGGCAACGCGCCCGTCGAACAGATCGTCGATATCATCGTGTCGGGTGTCGCGCATTGCTGAACCGATGCGCCCGCCCGTGAGGCCAGTTCAGCCGTTGCGGACGAAGCGATTGACGATATCTCCGAAAAGGAAGCTGCGGTTCGCGTCCTCATCGAACGCATAGAGTCTCCAGCTACCCGGATGGATGGTAGTCCGGATCGCTGCATCCAGCGCAAGATACGCGACAGGCGCCAGGCCACCACCTTGGCGCCTGTCTTCTCGGGCGCCGGAGAGGTGCCAGGGTGGATGTCGCGATAGATCGACACCTTGGACTTACCCGTCTTCGCGATCACGGCTCTCAGCCGCAGAAACTGCTTTTCACTCTCGTCCATTTGCAAACCAACTTTCTGGCCGGTCTGCCCGCCGGAGCAGTATGTCGGTAGTGCAGGCTGCGATTGATGCGGAAGCCGGCAAGCTGCAACTGGCGGGCGCACGCCTGTCGGAAGCGGCCCTGGCTATCGCCCGGCGGATCGCGCGTGGTGATCGCGTCCCAGTCCGGCCATTGCCTGCCTGCGCTGACGCCGCAGTAGGATGACGCGCCGGCGACGCCGCCGGCGGAGGCCCTGCTGGCGCTGCCGATTCTGCAGCCGGGCAGGATGACCGAGGCCATCCGCAAGCCAGTTGCAGAAATGGCGGTGGAATGGCCCTTCGTGACCAACCGCCATGCGACGGCGGCGCCGATCCCGTCTTCAGGCGTCTTTGTCGATGAGGCTGCTTGTGATGAAGATGGCGAATATCTTCCCTTCTTTCCGACTGAAGCAGCGTAGGGGCGCAACCAATATGTTTCATGAATCACCCTCATAAGATCGTGCATGAATCATGATCTAATCGGCCGCCTCACGAAGCGCTAAATTGCGGTCAAGCAACATATCTTTGAACGAGAACACACGATGCCCACCCTGACATTGGCGCGCGATGCCGTGCCCGCCGAACAAGCAAACCGCCATCCCATGCGCATCATGGCGGTGCTCGCGACGCTGATGGCGTTCGGCTCCATTTCCACCGACCTCTATCTGCCGGCCATGCCCGCCATGGCCAGCGACCTGGGCGCGGATACGGGCGCGATGGAATTCACCATCTCGGGCTATCTCATCGGCTTCAGCCTGGGCCAGTTGCTCTGGGGCGCGGTCAGCGATCGGATCGGTCGCAGGCTACCGGTCGCGATCGGGATCATCCTGTTTCTCATCGGCTCGGCAGGCTGTGCCCTGTCGGGAAGCGCCGCCGAGGTGATCTGCTGGCGCATTGTCCAGGCGATCGGCGCCTGTGCCGGGGTGGTGCTGTCGCGCGCCATGGTCCGTGACCTCTTTTCGCGCGATCGCGCCGCGCAGATGCTCTCCACCCTGATCGTCATCATGGCGATCGCCCCGCTCGCTGGGCCGCTGCTGGGGGGACAGGTGCTGCGCCTTGCGTCCTGGCACTGGATATTCTGGCTGCTCGTCGGCATCGGCGGGATGACGCTGGCGGCGCTGTTCACCGTGCCCGAAACGCTGGCACCGGCGCAGCGCGATTCCGACGCCGTCCGGCACGCCTTGTCGCGTTATGGCGAACTGCTCGCCGACCGGCGCATCTTGGCCTATGCCGGCATTGGCGGCTTTTTCTACGCCGGCGCCTTCGCCTATATCGCGGGCAGCCCCTTCGCCTATATCAGCTATTATCATGTCCCGGCCAGCGTCTACGGGCTGCTGTTCGGCGCGGCGATCCTGGGCATCATGGCCATGAACATGCTCAATTCGCGGCTGGTCGCCCGCTTCGGCAGCGATCAGTTGCTGCGCGCCGGCGCCTTGATGGCGGCGGTTACCGGATTGCTGGCGGCACTCGCCGGCTGGACGGGCTGGGGTGGCCTGATCGGCCTGCTGATCCCCGTTCTCGGCTTCAGCGCATTGAATGGCCTGATCGTCGCCAATTCGCTTGCCGGTGCGCTGGCGGCCTGGCCCGAACGGGCCGGCGCCGCATCGGCGCTGGTCGGGGCGATCCAATATGGCAGCGGCATATTGGGTTCTGCGCTGGTCGGATTGCTCGCCGACGGCACGCCCTGGCCGCTGGGTCTGGTCATCGGCCTTGCCGGCATCGGCAGCTTCGCCTGCACGCGCCTTCTGCCCAGAGGCTGAACATATTTCCGGAATCAGGGGATAATTTCAACGTTTGATGAAAGGAACAGGCACATGAAAGCGCGTCAATTGGGCAGCGGCGGACCGGATGTTTCCGCGCTCGGCTTCGGCTGTATGGGACTGGACTTCAGCTATGGCCACAAACTCAGCCGGGATGAGGGCATCGCTCTCATTCGCCAGTCGGTGGATCGCGGCGTCACCTTCTTCGACACCGCCGAAATCTATGGTCCCTTCAGCAATGAGGAAATGGTCGGCGAAGCGCTGGCGCCGGTCCGCGACCAGGTGGTGATCGCCACCAAATTCGGTTTCGACATCGATCCTGCCACCGCACAGGTCAATGGTGTTTCCAGCCGACCGGAAGGAATCAAGGCGATCGTCGAACACTCGCTCCAGCGGCTGGGGATCGAGACGATCGATCTTCTCTACCAGCATCGCGTAGACCCCAATGTGCCGATCGAGGACGTCGCCGGCGCGGTCAAGGCGCTGGTCGAGGAGGGCAAGGTGCGGCACTTCGGCTTGTCCGAGCCGGGTGCGCGGACCTTGCGTCGGGCTCATGCGGTGCTGCCGGTGGCGGCGGTGCAGAATGAATATTCGCTCTGGTGGCGCGAGCCGGAAACCAACGGCATCCTGGACGCCTGCGATGAACTGGGTATCGGCTTCGTGCCCTATAGCCCGCTCGGCAAGGGTTTCCTGACCGGCGCGATCGACAAGGACACGCAACTGGGCGCGAACGACTTCCGCGCCAACACGCCGCGTTTCCAGCCCGAGGCGCTGGCCAAAAATGCTGCCTTCGTCGAGTTGCTGAAGCAGATCGCGCAGGACAAGGGCGCGACCCCGGCGCAGATCGCGCTGGCGTGGCTGCTGGCCCAGCGTCCCTATATCGTACCGATCCCGGGCACCACGAAGCTGCACCGGCTGGAGGAGAATATCGGTGCGGATGCCGTGGATCTGACCGATGCCGATCTGGGCCGGATCAAGAGCGCGCTTGCCGACATCCAGGTGGAGGGGGCACGCTACGCTCCGGCCCAGGCGGCCATGGCGGGCCTCGATGCACCGGAAAAGACCGGCCACTGATCCTCTAAGCGTGGTGGGATGGGCGGAGCGTTGCTCGGTCCATCCCGGCCTATTGGGTGACCGGGAAAGGATTTTGCCATGGGCAAAGAGAAGGAACGGCAGGGCTTCGATGGACCACTTAGCCGGCGCGACCTGATGGTCGCGGGCTTTGCCGGGGCCGCGCTGTCAGCGGCGACGGCCTGCGCCCAGACGTCGGGCAGTGTGGGCGGCGATGCTAAACCCCTGGTGATCTATTTCACTCGGTCAGGCAATACGCGGGTCATCGCCAAAGGCCTGGCGCACACGCTGGGAGCGCCGCTGGCCGAACTCATCCCCGCCAATCCCTATCCCGACGATTATGAAGCCAATGTCGCCCAGGCGGAAAGGGAAAGGCGCGCTGGCGCCTTGCCGGCGCTACGGGCGCTGGACCTGAACCAGGCCGATCATGACCTCATCTTTCTCGGCTTTCCGATCTGGGGCATGACGGCACCGGCGGTCATCCGCACCTTCCTCGGCACCCATGATCTCTCCGGCAAGCGGCTCGCGCCCTTCATCACCCATGGGGGCTATGGCATTGGCGACAGTCTGTCGGTGCTGGCACGTCATGTGCCGCAGGCCCGGCAACTCGCGCCCTTCACGCTGGAATGCGACCAGGAGCGACGCACCCTGGGGGCGGTCGTTCAGTGGCTGGGCGGGCTTGGCCTAGCTATATCCTCCCATGGGACCGGGGCGGGATGAGGCGGCGATTGCAGCAACTTGGCGTATCGATCATGATCGATGTAGTGCTTGTTCCGAAAGGGCATGAATGAACCGCGACGACCTGATCGATCTCAACGCCTTCATTGCGATCGCGGAGGAGCGTAGCTTTACCCGTGCCGCGTCCAAGATGGGCGTGTCGCAGTCCGCGCTGAGCCACAAGATCAGGCGGCTGGAATCCCGGCTGGGCGTGCGCCTGCTATCGCGCACGACGCGTAGCGTCTCGCCGACCGATGCTGGAGAGCGGCTGCTTGGCGGCCTCGTTCCGGCTTTCGAACAGATAACCGATCATCTTGAATCGCTGGGCGAATTGCGCGAGCGGCCGGCGGGCACGATCAGGCTGACCGTGCCCCTTCATGCCGCCATGACCATCATCTGGCCGGCCGCACTGAAACTGATGCGCGATTATCCCGACGTCTGTGTTGAACTGAGTGTGGATTCCGGCATGCGCGACATCGTGACCGACCGGTTCGACGCCGGCGTCCGGCTGGGCGAGCAGGTGGCCCGGGACATGATCGCCGTCCGGATCGGGCCCGAACTGCGCATGGCGGCGGTGGCAAGCCCGGATTATCTGGCTGCTGCCGGCATACCCCGGACGCCGCAGGATCTGGCCGATCATCGATGCGTCAATCTGCGCTTCACCACCGGCGGCGGCCTCTATGCCTGGGAGTTCGACAAGGCCGGGCGAGAACTCAATGTCCGGGTCGATGGCCAGTTCACATCGAACAATGTCGAGATGATCATCATGGCAGCGGTCGAGGGGATGGGGATCGCCTTCGTGCCCGAAGATTATATTGCAGAGCATCTGTCCGCCGGCCGGTTGCAGCGGGTGCTGGAGGACTGGTGTCCGCCATTTCCCGGCTATTATCTTTATTATCCCAACCGTCGGCAGCCCAAGACGGCCTTTTCGCTGCTGGTCGAGGCGCTGCGTTATCGGGGCGATTAGCCACTCCCGATCCGGTTTCATGATCGCCATGCATAGGTTTATGCGGGATTGACCGGCTAATCATGGGTCGGATGTCGATCTATCTTTCCGTCAAGACGACAAGATCGGTGGAGGAACAAGGGTGTGCGGCGCGATAGCGTCGATGCCTGTCAGTCCCGTGCGCCCTGATCCTGGCCGTTGCCTTGTGCATGTGGGCCGGCGCGGATGCCGCCGGTCTGCTGCCGACCATCATTCTATCACCCTCTATCGGGAGCCGTCATGAAGACAATCGCCTATGCCGCCAAGGATGCCCATTCGGGCCTGGCGCCGTTCGAGTTCGAATATCGCGCCGTGCGTGGCAACGATGTCGCGTTCGAAGTCCTCTACTGTGGCGTGTGCCATTCGGACCTGCACATGGCCCGCAATGATTGGGGCGGGACCATCTATCCGGTCGTGCCGGGGCATGAGATTGTTGGTCGCGTTATCGAAATCGGGCCTGACGTGATGCGTCACAAGGTCGGCGACATCGTCGCGGTCGGCTGCCTGGTCGACAGTTGCCAGCATAACGTCCTGCCGGATGTGGAGATGATCCGCATGGACCAGATCAACGAGGCCTTCGACCGGCTCGACCGCAGCGACGTCCGCTATCGGTTCGTGATCGACATGGTCTCGCTTGAAGCTGCGGCCTGATCATCGGCCGGTGGGGTGCGTGCCGTCCCGCCGACCTTCATTGCAAGAACAGGAGGATGAGATGGCCAGATCGTCGATGATCGGTGGCATGATGGCGCTTGCGGCGAGCGCCGGCGGGGAAGCCGCAAGCGCGCAAGACGGAGCAAGGACTTCGGTCTCGCCGCCGGTCATGCAGGAGGTGGCGCCGCAATTGGCCGACTATACCGACCGCGTCCTGTTCGGTGATGTCTGGGAGCGGCCCGGCCTTGCCAAACGCGACCGCAGCCTTGTCGTCGTCGCGACCCTGATCGCGACAGGTCGGACCGGGCCGCTGGCCGGTCATATCGGCCGCGCGCTGGACAATGGCGTGCCGCCGTCCGCCATTTCCGGACTGATCACTCATCTCGCCTTCTATATGGGTTGGCCGAGCGCGGTCGCGGCGCTGGAACCGGCGCGCGAGGCCTTTGCCGCGCGCAAGGTCGATCTCACCACGCTCAAACCGTTCGACGCCACCCTGCTGCCGGTGCCGGCCGGTGATGCGGAACGTGCCGCCGCCGTCGAGAAGGCCATGGCGGGCTCTGCGCCGGCCCTGGGCGACCTGACCAACGATGTCCTGTTCGCCGACTTGTGGCGACGGCCCGACCTGACACCGCGCGATCGCAGCCTGGTCACCATTGCCTCGCTGGCGGCGACGGGGTCGGTCGACCAACTGGATTTTCATATTCCGCTTGGGCTCCGCAACGGACTGACGCGCACGGAACTGGCTGAAGCGATCACCCATCTGGCCTTTTATGCGGGGTGGCCCCGGGCGATCAGCGCGGTGGGCAAATTGGGATCCGCCGCGCCGGGCGGGGCAGCACCGGCGGCGCGCATGGAGATGATCGTCGCACAGGCTGGCCAGGCCCCAGTTCAGGCGCCTGCCGACCGCTTCACCGGCAAGGTGACGATCAGTTCGCCCTTCACGACCGATGGCGGAGCGTCCGGCGCGACGGTGCGCTTCGAGGCTGGTGCGCGCAGCAACTGGCACAGCCACGCCAGGGGGCAATTGCTGGTCGTCACCCAGGGCGAGGGGCGGATACAGAGCGAGGGCGGCCCGGTGCGGGTGATGCGGACAGGCGACGTCGTCTGGACGCCGGCAGGCGTGCGCCACTGGCATGGCGGCGGCCTGGACATGGCAATGACCCATGTTGCGATCGTCGATCGCGGCGATGTCGTTTGGCAGGAACCGGTCACCGAAGCCCAATATCGCGCATCGTCGGCAGACCGAGAATAATCGATGCGCGGGGCGAGCGCACGGTGCTGGTTACCCTGACGGGCCTTGTCGGACGCTCGTCCCGGGCGCCGGGCGCGCACATGGCGATCAGCCAGTCGGGCGCGAGCATGGAGTCTTTCTCGGGCGGATGTGTCGAAGCGGCGGTTGTCGCTGAAGCATTGGACGTGTTGGAAACGGGGCATGTACGGCCGGTCCGTTTCGGCGCGGGATCGCGCTATATCGACATTCGCCTGCCGTGCGGCGGAGGCATCGACCTGCTGTTCACGCCCGATCCTGACCCCGCATTGCCGATCATCGGGCATGGCGAAGAAACATTGGCACTGGCCCGTTTCGTCCTGGCCTATCCGGCTGATGTCGGCGTTCTCAGCCCAAACCGGTCCATCGTCGATTACTCCCGTCAGATCGGGTCCACCGCCGATACGCTCCTTTCCCCAAGATCGACCGACGCGGTGATGGCTGACCTCTTCACTGCGATCATCTTCCTGTTCCATAACCATGATTGGGAAGCGGACCTCATGATGAAGGCGCTTTCCACGTGGGCCTATTTCATCGGCGCGATGCGCAGTCACAGTACCCATGCCCTGCGCTGCGAAGGGCTGCGCCGCCGGGGGCTTCGGCAATAGACGTGGATCGGATCATCGGCCCGGTCGGGCTGATCCAGGCCGTCCGCGATCCCGATATGCTGGCGGTATCGATCCTGGCGCAACGCGTGGCGACCGCAGGCGTAGCGCCGGATCTGATCGTTGAAGCAGGGGCGTTCCGCACCATTCATGATGCTGGATCATAGGACCATGCTGATCATTGCATGAACCGGATTGGCATTCCCTATGTTATCCTTCTTCTGGGTAGATGGCAGGTCGGGAGCAGGCCGCCATATTTTTTCTCGATAGGGGACGTAAAAAGCGTCTGCAGGGGAGTTTTCATGGCCGACTTTCCGGATCTAAGCGTCTCGCGACGCGGCATCTTGGCCGGTGGCGCCGCGTCTGCGGCGGTTGCGGTCGTTCCCGCGCCAATGCAGGCACAGCCGGCTCCCTCTGCGCCGCCGCCGATGATGGCGGTCGACTTCATGGTCAACGGCAAGCGGCAGCAGCTCAAGCTCGACACCCGCACGACACTGCTCGACGCGCTGCGCGAGCATCTGAAGCTAACCGGCACCAAGAAGGGCTGCGATCATGGTCAGTGCGGCGCCTGCACCGTGATGGTCAACGGCACCCGCATCAACAGCTGCCTCAGCCTGGCGCTGCAACATCAGGGTGACGAGATCACCACGATCGAAGGGCTGGGCATGCCTGACAATCTCCATCCGATGCAGGCCGCCTTCATCGCCCATGACGGCTACCAATGCGGCTATTGCACACCGGGGCAGATCTGTTCCGCCGTCGCCGTGCTCAAGGAAATCGAACAGGGCGTACCCAGCCATGTCCAGGCCGACATCACCCGCGCGCCGGACTATTCCAATATTGAGATGCGCGAGCGAATGAGCGGCAATCTCTGCCGTTGCGGCGCCTATTCCAACATCGCGCAGGCCATAGCGCAGGTCGCGGGAGCCAAGGCATGAAGAGCTTTACTTATGAACGGGCCAAAACGCCCGAGCAGGCTGCTGCTGCCGTAGTCGCCCGGCCAGGGGCCAAATATCTGGCCGGCGGCACCAATCTGCTCGACCTGATGAAGCTGGAGATCGAGACGCCGACCCATCTGGTTGACGTCCAGGATCTGAAGCTCGACCGGGTCGAGAAGACGCCGGAAGGCGGGCTGCGCATCGGCGCGCTGGTCACCAACACGGCGCTGGCATCGGACATGGCGGTCCGCCGCGACTATGGAGTCCTCACTCGAGCGATCGTCGCCGGTGCCAGCGGCCAATTGCGCAACAAGGCGACGACGGCGGGCAATCTGCTCCAACGAACCCGCTGCCCCTATTTCTACGACACCAACATGCCCTGCAACAAGCGTCGGCCCGGCGCTGGCTGCGCGGCGATTGGCGGTTTTTCCCGCCAGCTTGCCGTCATCGGTTCGTCGGACCATTGCATCGCCACCTATCCCGGCGACATGGGCGTCGCGCTGCGCCTGCTGGATGCCAAGGTTGAGACGGTGAAGGCCGATGGCGCAAAGCGCGCGATCGATTTTGCCAACTTTCACCGCCTGCCTGGCGACGAACCCCAGCGCGACAATGTGCTGGAGGCGGGCGAACTGATCACCGCCGTCACTTTGCCCCGGCCGATCGGTGGCATGCACCTCTATTACAAGGTGCGCGACCGGGCCTCCTATGCCTTCGCACTGGTCTCGGTCGCGGCGGTCATCCAGAAGGATGGCAGCGGACGCGTGGCATTTGGTGGCGTCGCCCACCGGCCCTGGCGGGTGGAAGCCGCGGAAGCGGCCTTTCGGAACGGCGCGCGCGCCGTGACGGAGCGGGTCTTTGCCGATGCGCGTCCGACCGAGGACAACCGGTTCAAGCTGAAACTGGCTGAGCGCACGCTGGCGTCGCTCATGGCCCAGGCGAGGAGCTGATCCCATGAAATTCGATGCCCCCGCTCAGGCCAATCTGTTCGATCAGGCGAAGATCGTCGGCAAGTCGACGCCCCGGATCGACGGCCCGCTCAAGACCACGGGCCAGGCGCCCTATGCCGCCGAACGCCATGATGTCATCGCCAACCAGGCCTATGGCTTCGTCGTCGGATCGGCCATTGCCAAGGGGCGGATCGCCGCCATGGACACCAGCCTGGCGCGCGCCGCACCAGGCGTGATCGCCATCGTCACCGCGCCCGATACCAAGCCGGTGGGCAAGGGCATGATGAACAATGCCCATCTCTTCGGCGGAAGCGATATCCATCATTATCATCAGGCAATCGCCTGCGTGGTGGCGGAGACGTTCGAGCAGGCACGCGCCGCTGCCGCGCTGATCCGCACAGACTATGCGCGCGACAAGGGCCTGTTCGATTTTCCGGCCGTTGCATCGGCCGCGCCGCTGGCCAAGGGACGAGGCGGCAAGCCGGACACCACAGCGCAGGGTGATTTCGCTGCAGCCTATGCCGCTGCGCCCGTCAAGCTCGACGAGCGCTACCACACCGCGAACGAGAGCCATTCGATGATGGAGCCGTTCGCGACCATTGCCGCGTGGGAAGGCGAAAAGCTGACCCTGTGGACATCAAACCAGATGATCGCCTGGGCCAAGCGGAGCATGGGTATGATCCTGGGGATCGACCCTGCCAATGTGCACGTGGACTCACCTTATATCGGCGGGGGATTTGGCGGGAAGCTGTTCATCCGCGCAGATGCAGTCCTGGCGGCGCTCGGCGCGAAGGCCGTAGGTCGACCGGTCAAAATCGCCATGCAGCGCCCGCTCATGACGAACAACGCGACTCATCGCCATGCAACAATCCAACGGATCCGGATTGGTGCGGAGCGCGATGGTCGGATCACCGCCATCGGTCATGAGAACTGGTCGGGCAACATCAATGGCGAGGACGGTGAGGACGGAACCCGGCAGACGCCGAAGCTATACGCCGGCGTAAACCGAATGACCGCCAACTACATCGCTGCGCTCGATCTACCGGAAAGCAATGCCATGCGGGCGCCTGGCGAGGCGCCCGGCCATCTCGCGCTGGAAGTTGCGATGGACGAGCTGGCCGAGAAGCTCGGCATGGACCCGATCGAGTTGCGTATCCGCAACGAGCCCGATGGGACGGTTCCGTCGAACGGCGCGCGCCGCTTTTCCGACCGTAACTTGGTCCGCTGTCTGCGCGAGGGGGCGGAACGGTTCGGCTGGGCGCAGCGCAGTGCGAAGCCGGGGCAGCGACGCGAAGGCGCCTGGCTGATCGGCATGGGGGTGGCGGCGGGCTATCGCGGCGGGCCGACGGCAACGTCGGGAGCAAGGGCGCGTCTTGGTGCCGACGGTCGCATTACTATCGAAACTGACATGACCGACATTGGAACTGGAAGTTACACGATCATTGCGCAGACCGCTGCCGAAACTATGGGCGTGCCCTTGGATCGGGTCGAAGTGAGGCTGGGGGATTCCGACTTCCCGGCCTCGTCAGGATCTGGCGGCCAGTGGGGCGCGGCGAGCTCCACCGCCGGTGTCTACGCCGCCTGTGTCGCCTTGCGCCGTGCGATCGGCGAGCAGCTGGGCTTTGATGCCGACAGCGCGATCTTTGCCAATAGCCAGATTCAAGTGGACGGACGTCGCATAGCGTTGACGGATGCCGGCGTTCTTTCGGCACAGGATGAGATGACCTTCGGCGACTTCAAGCAGGGCTATGATGTCGGCACCTATGCTGGTCATTTCGCCGAGGTCGCGGTCAATGCGTATACCGGTGAGACCCGCATTCGCCGGATGCTGGGGGTCTGCGACGCGGGCCGCATCCTCAACCCGCTTTCCGCGCGCAGCCAGGTGATCGGCGCCATGGTGATGTCAGCCGGTTCCGCCTTGATGGAGGAACTGGCGGTCGACACCCGGTTCGGTTTCTTCGTCAACCACGACCTGGCCGGATATGAAGTACCGGTCCATGCGGATATTCCGCATCAAGAGTGCATATTCCTCGATACGCTGGACCCCGTGGTTTCGCCTCTGAAGGCCAAAGGAGTAGGAGAGCTGGGCATCTGCGGGCCTGGCTCGGCGATTGCCAACGCCATTTATAACGCGACCGGTATTCGCGTGCGCCACTATCCTTTAACGCTCGACAAATATTTAGATCAGATGCCGGATATCGTTTGATCGCAACAGACGGAAGGCAGTGATAACCGGAAACTGGATGGCAGCCTTGTTGCCTGCCAAGTTGACGTTCCCTTTTTGACCAGTTCTGTCTATTCGCGCTCATCTTCCTGGTCGAGCGCGAGATGCGCGGCTCGCCGCTTGAATGACAGCTTTGGGCGAGAGCAGACTCCAGCCTTGGATGGATGCCTTCGTCGATTGACTGAGGTTGAGCCGTGTGCGGACTGGCGGCATCTGGACATGGCAAAACGAAGGCGGGCATCGACTATTCGCGTCTGACTCCACTGCCGTTGTTGCGCCGCTTTGGCGCGGCCCACGATCTTCGATAGGGTCAGGCCGTCAAGCGCGGCGGAAACCCTCAAATTCAGTCAGCTTTCGCGAGGCCGCCCGCGCATGGCATAGGCGACCACGAGCACAACTAGGGTTGCGATCGCCGGCGCCGCGTTGCTGATTGGGTCACCGACAAGGATATGCGTGCCAGCGGCGCCCGCAAGCGTGGCCGCCATGGCGCCAAAGGCCCAGTCTTGCAGGAAAACAAAGCGCGGCTGACAGAGGCAGATTACACCGATGATATAGGCCACGCCGATTATGGTCATGAAATGGCTCGGATAGCCAAGGCGTGCCATTTCCTCAGTCATCATACCTGCCAGATTGAGTGCGCCGGTGACAAGAAAGACGCATGCGACAAGGCCCTGCAGGGCCAACTGGACCATTTTGATCACAGGGAAAGAGGATGTGGTAACCGTCATGGTCAAGTCCTTTGTGTGTCTGAACGTTGCCTGCGCCCGGTAGAGGACCTGCGGTTCGCTCCCGAAGTCCGAGCCGGATGATATTGCATTACCCACCTCGGGTAGTTCGCATCCTGGGCTCCAGCGGTTACAGGCGACGACCTAAGCAGCTCCGACGGAGCGGCGCCCGCTCGCCATTGCAGCACGCTTGAGCCCAAGAGGGCGCTGGCGAAGGTGATTGCGCGGGCAGAGCAATCACCTCCCTTATCAGCGCCTCGGTGGTCATGTCAGCCGAGATCGGCGGACCAGGCGATCTCCTCCCGTAATTGGTCGAGCTTCGCGCCGGCCCATTGCAGCGCATCGTCGCCGAACACGAGCCGCGCGGGCGCCTCGTCCTCCGAAGCGAGCGTCACGATCCGTGCGGCGAGCAGCTTAGGATCGTTCGGCTGGCTGCCGTTGGCTCCGTCCACAAACGCGCGATACTGCGCCACCGACTCGGCATAGTCTGGAATGTCGATGCTGCCGAAGCGCGCCGACTTGCCGTCCATGAAATCGGTGCGCAGCATCCCCGGTTCGACCAGGAGCGAGCGGACGCCCAACGGTGCCAGCTCCTGCGCAAAGCCCTCCATCCACCCCTCGATTGCGAACTTCGACGCCGAATAGACAGCCCCCCCGGGATTGGAGACCAGCCCGCTGACCGACGAGATGGTAACGATGAGGCCCGAGCGACGCGCACGCATGTGAGGGGCAACCGCGCGCGCGACGTTCATCGTACCGAACAGATTGACCTCGAACTGGCGCCGCACCGCATCATCGGTGAAGGTCTCGAAGAAACCCAGCTCGGCATAGCCGGCATTGTTGACCAGCACGTCGATCGCACCAAACCTGTCGACGGTCTCGGCGGCGACCGAGTTCGCGGCTTTGGTGTCGGTGATATCGAGCGCGAGGGCGTGCAGGCGATCATGCTCGCCGCCGAAGGCATCGCGGACCGCGTCGGCGGATCGCGCCGTTGCCACGACCATTTCACCCGCATCGATCGCCGCGCGCGCGATCTCGCGTCCAAGTCCCCGGCTTGCGCCCGTCACTAGCCAAACCTTGCCCATCGTTGGTTCCTCATTGCTGCCATTGTCGCTAATTAGGTAGTCATGCTAATTAATTGTGATAATCGCCTAATCAGTAATGGGGCCCAGTAGCGGGGATCATCAATGCGTCCGGATCAGCTCGGCGACCTCGCCGTCTTCGCGGCGATCGCCGCCGACCGCAGCTTTACGCGTGCCGCGCGGCGACTCGGAGTCACGCAGTCGGCGTTGAGCCAGACCATGAAGCGGCTGGAGGGTCAGTTCGGTTTTCGGTTGCTCTCCCGCACGACGCGCAGCGTCGCCCCAACCGCTGCCGGCGAGCGTCTGCTCGCCACCCTGGCGCCGGCGCTGGCCGAGTTGGACGGCGAAATCGAGGCGCTGTCCCAGGCGCAAGGGGCAGCGATCGGCACCGTCCGGATCACCACGGGCAAGCACGCCGCGGACACGTTGCTATGGCCGATGCTCCCGTCCTTCATGCGCCGTCACCCCGGCATCGAGGTGGAGGTGTGCGTGGAGGGCGGAATGACCGATATCGTGGCGGGTCGCTACGATGCGGGCATCCGGCTCGGCGAGCGATTGGAGAAGGACATGATCGCGCTGGCGGTCGGGCCGCCGCTTCGCGTCGCGGTGGTGGCCGCTCCTGGCTATCTGCGTGACCATCCGGCGCCGATGAAGCCCGCCGACCTCACCGCGCATCGCTGTATCTCCTATGGCGACACGAATGGCGACCTGTCCCCCTGGTCATTCGAGCGCGACGGTCATGCGGTGACGGTCACGCCAGGACGCGGACCGGTGTTCAACGACGGCGACCTGCTGGTGGCCGCCGCCCTTGAGGGTTTCGGCATCCTCTACATCCTGGAAGATCTGGTGGCGGCGCCGATTGCCGATGGCCGCCTCATCCGCTTGCTGGAGCCGTGGTGCGAGCCGTTCGCCGGCTACCATCTCTATTACGCCGATCGGCAGGGCACGACGGCCTTCGAACTGTTCAAGGAGGCGCTTCGAGCAAGCAGGGCCGTGTGAAGGCTTGGCCAAGTACCAGTCCCCTTCGAGGTGCGGACGGCATTCAAGCGGGAATCAAAAAGAGCGGCCACCGATTTCCTATGCCGCGCGGCCGCCATCCTCGATCTCGCCGATCAGGCCATCATGCACCCAACGGCCAAGCCACTGCCCGGCGCGGGCGATGCCTTGCTGTTCGCCGAATGCCTCGGCCGCCGCCTCGCATAGCGCGGCGTAGGAGCGGCCCGCACGCGCGTGGACAAGCGCCTGATGTTCAAATTGATCGACCACGCGAAAGCGCGAGAGCTCGCCCTGCCGCCAGACGAGGATTCCGCCCGGTTCGTCAAGGCGCTCGACCGACGGTGGGACCTCGCCTGCGGCCAGCGCGGACCAGATCGCCGGCGCGTTCGTCGTCAGATCGCCGATATCGAGCGCTGGGATCATGCGCAGCACAGCGCGGTCCCAATCGACCTGCGCAAGCTCCGCCACGGTAACGATGCGCGCGTCCGGGCCGACAAAGACCTGCTCGAGCGCGAGTTCGAGCCATGCGAGCTCGGCGATTTCGGGATCGCCGGGTTGGAGCAGCGCCAGCGTATCCGGCAGGTCGCGGGCATAGGCGTCGAGAGTCCAGCTGCTCGGAGGCATGCGGTCGATATGGAACGTGGCGGCGGCGAGGAACGCCTCGTCGCCGATCCACGCGCGGACGCGTGGGAAGCTCGCTTCCAGGCAGTCCATAAGCTGCGCGCGATAGTTGTTCTGGTAGACGCGAAGACCCGGCGCCGCGGCACTCCCCACCCGTCGGGCCGCTTCGGCATCCTCGTGCACCAGCCAGGCGCGCAGGTCGCGCTGAAGGTCCAGCAGCGTCATGCCGCTTCCACGACGGCAGCGGCCGCGATCTGCCGGGCGAGGGTCAGTTCGGCGAGGAGGTCGGCGAGCGGCGGGATGTCATCGTCGCGCTCGATCATCGTGGCGACGGGCCCCAGCCGCGGCAGAACGTGCGCGTAGAGGTCCCAGACCGATGCGGGAACGGGGCGGTCATGGGTGTCGACCAGAAGCTCCTTGCCCTGGCTGTGCCCGGCGAGGTGAATCTGGCGAACCCGGTCGTGCGATAGGCCGTCGAGGTAGGCGATGGGATCGAAGCCGTGGTTGCTGGCGCTGACGAACACATTGTTGACGTCGAGCAGCAGGCCGCAGCCAGTCCGCGCGCACATCGCGGAAAGAAATTCCCATTCGGTCATGTCCGCGCACGTAAAGTCGATATAGGTCGAGGGGTTCTCGATCAGCATAGCGCGGCCGAGCGCGTCCTGCGCCCGATCGATATTGGCGCAGACGATGTCGAACGCCTCGCTGGTGTAGGGAAGCGGCAGCAGGTCGTGCGAGCTGAAGCCCTCGATCCGCGTCCAGCTCAGATGATCGGAAACGAACAGCGGCTCGATTTCGTCGACAAGTGCCCGGAGCCGCGCGAGATAGGCGCCGTCGAGGCCGTCGGCCGAACCGATCGACATCGAAACGCCGTGCAGTGCTACCGGATAGCGCGCGCGGATGTCGCGCAGGATTCGGCGGGGGCGGCCCCCTTCGATCATGAAATTCTCCGAGATCACCTCGAGGAAATCGACCGCGACGCGGTGCTCGAGGAAGTCGGCATAGTGCGGCTTGCGCAGGCCGAGGCCGAAGCCGGCGAACTCAATGGGCATGGGATGTTCCCCGTGGGGCCGGCCCGGCGGCACAGGCGCACCGGGCCGGCGGCGATCACTTCGGTTCGGTCAGGCTGCCGCCGGCCGCCTTGCACGCCTTGGCGGTCAGAGTCTTGAAGCCATGGCCCTTGCACTCGTTCTGTCCCTTGCATTCGTTCTCGGCTGTCTTGCAGTCCGAGGTGCCCTTGCAGGTGTTGATGCCGTAGCAATGGACGAGCTTGGCGCTCGCGTCTTCCTGAGCGAAGGCGGCGGTAGGCGCGGACGCCGCCGCAACGGCGATGACGGCGGCCGAGGCGGCGATGCTGAGGCCGGTGGTGGCGATGGTCATGGGTGGATCTCCGAAAAGGTTCAGCCGGAATGGCTTCCCCAGTTCGCGCCAGCCCGGCATCCGGTTACAGGCGCTGCGGGATCACCAGCGCAGCAGGCGCGGCCCCAGCAGCGCGCCGAGCAGCGTCGCCAGCAGGATGCCGAGCGAATACCAGGTGAGCACGAAGATCGCCGACACCTCCGGGCAGTGGAGGCAATAGACGGTCGCGGCGAACGCGCCGGCCGTAAGGCCCGCCGCTGCTCCGGCCGCGCGCAGCCGCGTCGGCGCGAGCCGGCGGAAGGACCACAGCAATCCGACGAAAATCGGCGCCGCGAGCGAGAGCACGCGCCACGGGCAACTCATCCAGCTATGCCCCAGCCACATCGCCAGCCACTCGGCGGGCGGCGTCCGCGCCAGCTCGAACAGGCCGAGACCCGCGAGCAGCACGACCGGGATGGCCGCCAGCCAAAGGCCACGCAGCGAGCTGCTGTCGGGCCGCGCGAGCTGCACGATCAGAATCAGCGCGGCCGCCGAGAGCGAGAGAGTGTAGCCCCACTTCATCCAGAAGGAGAAACCGTGCATCGCGCTGCCGAGGTCCGGGCGCACGCCCATCCAGAAAATCACCAGACCGCCGGAGACGAGGGCACCGAGGGCGAGGCCGATCGCGATCCGCCGTCCCACCGCACCGCGCCGCACGGGCCGGGCGTCACGCGTGAGCTGGTCGATAAGATCGTCGGTGTTCACCGCGTGCCCCCCTGAACGAGCGCCGCCAGCGCCTTCAGGCCGCGATGCACGGATACCTTGACGTCGGACTGGCCGATGCCACCGGCCTGTGCCGCCTCGGCGACGCTCAGTCCCTCGATCCGCGTGGCACGGATCGCCCGCGCCTGTTTGGGCGGCAGTTCGGCGAGAAGCTGATCGATATCCAGCCGCGCGATCGTGCCGCTTTCGAAGTCCTCGGCGACCAGCACTTCCTCCAGTCCCTCGATCGGGCGCAGGCGGCCGGCGCGCCGGAAATGGTCGATCATCTTGTAGCGGGCGATCGCGAACAGCCAGGCGGCAAAGGCGCGCTCCCGATCATAGGTCGCGCGGCGGGTATGGACCGCGATCAACGTTTCCTGCACCAGATCCTCGATATCGTCATCGGCGCCGTTCGCGCGCCGCCGGTAGAAGCCCCGCAGCAGCGGAACGAGCAGGCGCAGCAACGCCGCGTGCGCTCCGGCGTCGCCGTCGAGCCCATCGATCATCAGTCCGCGCAAGACGTCCTCGTTCGCCCGCATTCGTGCTCCTCGACCGCTTGTTCGGCGAAGCCGGGCGGAAGGTTACAGGCATATCGGAATATTTTCCTCCCCTTTGATGTAACGCTTGTCGCCCGCCGGCCGAACTGGCTTGCGTGACACGGGCCTTCCGCCTCCTCCCCGGTCACCGCGCGGCCTGGCACCCCCGTCCGGGCCGCGCGCAGAGGCATCCGATTTTTGAAGGAAAGACTTATGCGTACGACTCATGCGACGCTCGCTGCGACCCTGGCCATCGCCACCGCCGCCACGCTCGCCGCTCCAGCGGCCGCCCAGACCAAGCCGGCGATGGAAAAATGCTACGGCGTCTCCCTGGCCGGCATGAACGACTGCAAGGCGGGGGCCGGCACCAGCTGCGCCGGCACCTCCAAGGTCGACTATCAGGGCAATGCCTGGAAGCTGGTCAAGGCCGGCACCTGCACCAAGATCAAGACACCCAAGGGCAATGGCTCGTTGACGCCCAAGGCCTGACCATTGCCGGCCGGGCGGCCCCTGGCCCCCGGCCGCGCCTTGCCGGAGTTTGCCATGACCTCGCTTCTCGCAATCCATGACCGCCTCGCGCGGCAGATCACGATGCTGATTCCTGATGCGCTGCTGCTGCTGATCGCCCGGCTCGGCATTGCCGCGGTGTTCTTCATGTCGGGCCGCACCAAAGTGGATGGTATCCTTCACATCACCGACAGCACCTATGAATTGTTCCGCACCGAATATGCGCTGCCGCTCATCCCACCCCACCTCGCCGCGACCGCCGCGACATGGTCGGAACATCTGCTCCCGGCGCTGCTGGTCGCCGGCCTGATGACACGCGTCTCGGCGCTGGGACTGCTGATCATGACGCTCGTCATCCAGGTCTTCGTCTATCCCGACGCATGGCCGACGCATCTCAGCTGGGCAGCCATTCTCCTGTTGCTCGTTGCGCGCGGCGGCGGCGCCTACTCGATAGACGCGGTCGCGGGGACGATGCGCGGTTCGCGCGGCCATTCTCGCGTGCGCGCATGATCAATCTCCCGCAAGCACCGGCAAATTGTCCGCTGTGCACCCACAATCGGTCATTGCGGTGTTAACAGCATCATCCCGCTAGCGGACAAGGCTCTCGGCGATCTTCTCACGCCATCGGCCGTCGGTCTGGGAGATGATGGCGCGCTTCTGGTCGGTGCTGCTGCCCGTGACCGGCAGGTCACACATCCTCAGCTTACCGCGACAAGTTTCAAGCGACTGATGGGAACCGGACGGTCGGTTCAGCTGGATGGGAAGGATTTTAAGCCGGAAGAGCTTTTCGCATTAGTGCTGCGATCATTGCGCGAAGATGCTGGACGCCTGCTCGAGACAGAGGTAACAGGCCGCGATCATCACGGTGCCGGCCTACTTTAGCGATAAGCAGAGATAAGGCTACCCGATGTGCCGGAAAACTCGCCGGATTGCCGGTTCGTCGCCCCATCAATGAGCCGACGGCCGCGGCTCTGGCTCACGGCATCCGAAATCTGGGCAACGAAGAGCCGTTCTTGATTTTCGATCTGGGCGGTGAACCTTCAATGTCTCCATAGTCGAGATATTCGACGACATCATCGAGGTGAGAGCGTCTGCTGGCGATAATCGACTGGGTGGCAACGATTTCGACGATCTCTTCATCAATCGAATCACAAAGAAGCTGTCAGATGAGGTCAAAGAGGTCGGTTCTTCAGCCTGAGGGAAGCCTCCGCCCCCCCTCCCGCGTGGCGACGGTCGAACATTGGCCGACCGCCTCACCGCCTGCGTTGCGTATCTCCTGCGCCATTCTCTCGGCAAGTGAGGCATCGCCTGCTTCCGTGCCATAAGGCCCGCCGCCCAGATCATTGACCACCACCTTCGCGCCCTGCTCCGCCAGCAGCATCGCTTCCGCCCGCCCGATATTGCGGCCAGCGCCGGTGACGACCGCGACCTTGCCCTTCAACCTCTCCATTCCACGCTCCTTTTTTGCTGAGGCGCCATCATAGCGGGAGGCGGAGATCGCCCCCAATCACGACCGTGATGCCTTTCCGTTACGATTTGGCTGCGCTGCCGGCCGGGATAGGATGGGACTGCATCTAAGGGAGAGCAGAATGAAGGCCATCATCATCAATCGCCATGGTGGGCCGGAGGTGCTGGAGGTCGCGGCCATCGCAAAGCCGATGCCGCAGCCGGGCGAGGCGCTGGTCCGTATTGCCGCCGCCGCCGTCAATCCCGCCGACCATAAATGGCGCGCGGGCATGTTCGCCGCCTTCATGCCCGTCAGCTTCCCGCATGTGCTGGGTTATGACATCGCCGGCGAGGTGGTGGGAGGGGAAGGCTTTCCCTCCGGCACGCGCGTTTTCGGCGTGCTCGACCCGCTGCGCAAGGGCGGCTATGCCCAATATGTGGCTGTGTCCGCAGCCTTTCTCGCGCCGATGCCGGACGCATTGGACTTCCCTACCGCGGCTGCCATACCCACGGCGGGCCTGACGGGCCTCCAACTGGTGGAGCAGGCGGTGAACGCGCAGCCAGGCCAGAATATCCTCATCACCGGCGCGCTGGGGGCTGTCGGCCGCTTCGCGCTCCATGCGGCCAGGGCACGCGGCGCCCATGTCGTTGCAGCAGTGCGCGCAAGCCATCGCGCCGCCATGTTGGCGCTGGGTGCCGATGATGTGGTCGAACTGGGCGGCGATGACTGGCGGGGCGCTGCGTTCGATCATGCGATCGATACGGTCGGGGGTGAAGCAGCCGCGCGCCTGTGTCGCCATCTCAAGCCGGGCGGCCGCATCGTGACGGCGGCGACCAACCCGATCCCGGCCGAAGGGCTGCCCGCAGCGCCCGAATTTTTCGCCTTTACCCCCGACGGCGCGGGTTTGGCGCGCCTTGGCGAAGCGGTCGCATCGGGCGCAATCGCCGTGCCGGTCGCGCATATCCTGCCGCTGGAGAAGGCGGCCGAGGCCCAGCGACTGGTTGAGCAAGGCGGGCAGGGGGGCAAGGTCATCCTGACGCCCTGAATCCCTCAGGAACGCCCCGGCCTGCAGCGGCAAAGAAACGCATCTGTGATGGTTGGGCCGCGCCGGTTCCGCCTTCCTCTCCGTCGGCCTTAGACATGGGACCGAAAGCTAATGGGAGGCTGCCGGTGAAAACAGTCATTTTCCTGCGCGCGCGAGGGGAGCAGGAGAAATCATCCCTCCCCGCGCTGCTGGCTGATCGTCCGTGGGCGTCGTCGGCATCACGGATGGTCGTGCAACGGGGCATTAATGCACCCATAGAGACAGGGGGCGATCCGGTGCCGCCCCTTTACGATGCGATATTGGAAACATGGTCGGATGGTCCGCTGGGCGATGTCGCCGCCGCCGATCCGATATTGGCGGAGTGTTGGGAGATTGATGTTCGCACCTCGCAGGAAATCGTCGGCAAGGAGGGTGGGGGCTACGCGCCGACGGGCACCACGCCGGGCCTGTCCCAACTGTCCTTCATACGGAAGATCGACACCATGCCGCGCACCGAGGCGGAACGGCACTGGAGCGAACATATCCCGCTGGCCTGCGCGATCCATGTGGGGATGGAACGCTATGTGCAGGACAGGCTATCGGACGCGGCTGTGGGTGCGGAACCCTGGTTCGGGATGGCTAATCTTCATTTCCCTGATGCGGCAGCGCTGCGCGACGGGCTGTTCCGCACGCCGGGGGACGTGGAAGCGATCACCGCCGACGTGGCCGAATTTGTGTCGGCCCATGCAACGATGCTGGCGATCGAACAGGTCGTGAAGGGTTAGGGCAATGGATCTGGGTCTGAAGGGCAAGCGGGCGCTGGTGACGGGCAGCAGTTCCGGCATAGGTGCGGGCATCGCGCGGCTGTTGGCGGTGGAGGGTTGCGCGGTCGTCGTGCACGGCCGCGACCGCGCCAAGGCCCAGGCCGTGGCCGATGCGATCGGCAATGCGGAGGTGGCCGCGGGCGACCTGTCGACCGACGCCGGGGCCGACGCCGTGGCGGCGGCAGCGGGC
Organism: Sphingobium sp. WR1; assembly: GCF_059693745.1. NCBI lineage: Bacteria > Pseudomonadati > Pseudomonadota > Alphaproteobacteria > Sphingomonadales > Sphingobiaceae > Sphingobium > Sphingobium sp. WR1. The sequence goes on from NZ_JCATID010000012.1 coordinate 82,233, forward strand.
GAGATCGACATTCTGGTCAACAATGCCGGCGGCGCGACGGGCACGTCCGCGATGCACTGGACGCAAGTGGACGAGGCCGGCTGGGAGGCGACATATCAGCTCAACACCATCGCTGCTGCCCGGATGATCCGCCGCCTGTTGCCCGCGATGCAGACGAAAGGCTGGGGGCGGATCATCAATGTGGCCAGTGCGGCGGGGGCGCAACCTCTTGCCTTCGGGCCGGACTATGGTGCGGCCAAGGCGGCTATGCTCAACATGACTGTAAGCCTCGCGAAATCGCTCGGCTCCTGCGGCGTCACCGCCAACAGCGTCAGTCCCGGCATGGTCCTGACCCCTGCGGTCGCGGCCTGGCTGTCGCGTCTCGGTCCGGCCATGGGCTGGGGGGAGATATCGCTGGAGGAGGCTGAAAAGCGCGCCGCCAGGGAACTGACGCCTATTCCCGTCGGCCGGGCCGGGCGGGTCGAGGAAATCGCCCATATCGTGGGCATGATCGCCAGCCCTGCGGCCGGCTTCATGACGGGCGCCAATATCCGTGTGGATGGCGGTCAGGTGCAAAGCGTCAATTAGGAGCAGGCAGCATGACGAAAATTCGTTTCGACGGGCGCGTCGCGATCATCACCGGGGCGGGCAACGGCCTTGGCAGGGACTATGCGCTGGAACTGGCGCGTAGGGGCGCAAAGGTTGTGGTCAACGATCTGGGCGGTAGCGGCTCAGGACAGGGCGCGTCGCACAATGCCGCTGACCTGGTGGTGGAGGAAATCCGCGACGCGGGCAGCGAAGCGGTGGCCAATTATGACAGCGTCTCCACCCGCGCAGGGGGCGAGGCGATCGTCCAGGCCGCGCTCGACGCCTTCGGCAAGGTCGATATCTGCATCAACAATGCCGGCTTCCTACGCAACAACCGGTTCGAGGATCTTTCCGACGACCAGATTGACAGCATCATCGACGTGCATCTCAAGGGCGCCTTCTACGTCGCCCAGCCCGCCTATCGAGTGATGCGGGCGAATGGCTATGGCCGCTTCCTCTTCACTGGCTCGGCCTCCGCCATGTTCGGCCATGCCTGGCAGGCCAACTATGCCGCGGCCAAGGGCGGCCTCATGGGCCTCAGCCATATCGTCGCCATCGAAGGGTCGGCCTATGGCATCACCTCCAACCTGCTGTTGCCGACCGCGCAGTCGCGGCTGGCGCAGGAAATGGACGCGGGTTTCATGGAGATTCCCGCCTTCGCCCAAGCTGTGCAATCGGCCGACTATGCCGCCAGCGCCGATCGGATCGAGGTGCCGTTCAACACGCCGCTGGCCGTCTATCTGGTGAGCGAGCAATGCACATCGACCCACGGCATCTTCGCCGCGAACAGCGGCCGTTATGCGAAGGTGCGCATCTGCGCTGCCGATGGCTGGGTTGCGCCGATCGGACCGACACCACCCACGGCTGAGGACATCGCAAGCCAGTTCGGTAAGATCTGCGACGCGACGGTGTGGCATGAGCCGCTCACCGTCTATGACGAATTCACGGCCGTCGCAAAGGCCGCTCGGCGCCAGGGCGTCATCTGATCCTATGGAGAAGGGCAATCCCAACGCGCTCATGCAATCCAGCCGGATGCTGGGCCTCTTCGGCGATGATGATGAAGGGAAAGGCGAAGAGATATTGCAGTCGATAGCCGCCTGATCCCATCGATTATTCAGCAATATGATATGGTCAATTTAATGATAGGCGGATTATTCGGCGTCCCAGCGATGCTATAAGGATGCAAAATATTCCAATCGAGAGAATATATGGCCTATCCGCGCCTGTTCGATCCGTTTCGGATCGGCAATATGCATCTCAAGAACCGCATCGCGATGGCGCCGATGGAAACCCATCTTGGCAGTCCCGACGGTTCGATCAACGCAGAGGTCATCGCTTATTATCGGGAGCGGGCAAGGGGCGGCGCGGGACTTATCATCACCGAGTTCACCTGCGTCGATGGAACCGACGGTTTCAGTTCCAATGTCCCGCAATTGCGGCTCGACCATGAACGATACAAGGCTGGCCACGCCCGGCTGGTGGCAGCGATCCACGCAGCGGGTGCAAGGGCGGTCATCCAGCTGTCCCATGCCGGGCGCCAGACCAAGGAAAGCGTGATCGGGACGACGCCGGTATCGGCGAGCGCCATCCCGCTCAACAGCGTCTATATGAGCACGACGCCGCGGCCGCTGGAGGATCATGAGATTCGCCGAATCATCGCCAGCTATGCCAATGCCGCGCGACTGGCCATGCTGGCCGATTATGACGGAGTGATGCTTCACGGCGCCCATGGCTATCTGCTGCAACAATTCATGTCGCCGCTGATGAATCATCGCGAGGATGAATGGGGCGGGGATTTCGAACGACGGCTGCGCTTCCCGCTGGAGGTGATCAAGGCGGTCAAGGCCCAACTCGGCGGCAAGCCGCTGCTCTACCGTCTCGCGGTGATGGACGGCGTCGAAGGCGGCCTCACCATCGAGGACAGCGAAAGGATCGCGCCGCTGCTGTGCGAGGCAGGGGTCGATGCGATCGACATTAGCTGGGGCTTTCTCGAAAGCGCGCACCTCATCCTGGAACCCATGTCGGTGGATGAGGGCGATCGCCTGCCCTATGCGCGGCGCATCCGTCGGGTAACGGGCAGGCCCGTCATCTGCGCGGGCGTGATGCGCTGGCCGGACAAATGCGAGCGGGCGGTGATCGACGGCGACACCGACATCGTGTCCATGGGGCGGGCGCTGCTCGCCGACCCGATGTGGCCGATCAAGGCACAGCGCGGTCAGGTGGATGACATTCGCCCTTGCACCTCCTGCAACTGGTGCATCCGCGAACTGGCGCAGAGCCGGTCGGTCGCCTGCGCTGAAAATCCGCGCTGCGGCAAGGAAAGCGAACCGGAGATCGAGCGCTTCGCGAGCGGCCTGCGCGCGATGGTGGTGGGATCGGGGCCGGGCGGCATGGCTGCCGCGTTGCTGCTTGACCAGGCCGGCTATGTAGTCTCGCTCTACGAAAAGCGGACGCAGCTTGGCGGCAATCTGATTACGTCCGCTGTCCCGCCCGGCAAGGAAAAGCTGTTCTGGTATCATCGCTTCCTGGTGAATCGGATCGAAAGGAGCAGGGTCAGGGTCCATAGGGGGAGGCTGGTCACGCGCGATCTGATCCTGTCGGAGCGGCCCGACGCCATCATCCTGGCGGGGGGATCGCGGCCGGCGCCCTTGGACCTCGCGGGCTGGGGCAATCTGCCGACCGTCCCAGCCTTCGAAGTGCTGATCGGCGAAGCCGTCATGCCCGCATCCTCGGCCGAACGGCCGATCGTCATCTATGGCGGCGGCGAAACCGGCGCCGAAACTGCGGAATATCTCGCCAGGGCCGGTCACCAGATTCTGCTGGTCACGCGGTCGGACAAGCGATTCCTCGCGCGCAATGCCGAAGCGCTGTATCGCGGAGCGCTGCTGCGGCGATTGCACAGCAACCCCGCCATCCGCATCATGGACCATAGCCGGCTGCACGCGATCGATGGCGAGCATGTCACGCTGGTCCAGGGCGACCGGATGATCGAACATCCCGCCGCGGCCGTCCTGCTCGCGCACGGCCTGGTGCCCGACACCGCGCTGGCGGAGGCGCTGTCGGGCATCGACATTCCGATGCTTTCGATCGGGGACGCCGTCCAGGTTGCCAGAATCGGGGAAGCGGTGCGTGATGCCTATCGCGCAGTCCATGACCTGCAACGCCTTACCATTCAGCCGGAGCCTATCGCATGTTGACCAAAACCACTCTGGAAGCCCGTCGTCTCGATGCGCCCTTCGGCGCCGAAATTGTCGGCGCCGATCTGGGCAAGCCGCTGGATGAGGCGACGACGCGCTTCATTCATGACGCATGGATCGAGCATGGCATCCTGCTCTTGCGCGGCGAGGATCAGGATGACGAAGCGCAGATGCGCCTCAGCACCGTCTTCGGCGAGATGGAGCCGGCCGCCACCGCCGATCTCAACGATCCGGTCAACAAATTCATGATGACGCTGGCCTATGACCCGGAAAATCCCACGGCCAAGCCCAACCCCTTCTACAAGGTCGACGGGATCGATCGTGCCGGATGGCTGGGATGGCACTGGGATCAGGCTTTCATGCCGACGATCGTGCGCGGCGCGGTGCTGCGGATGACGCTGCCGGCGCGTACCATGGGGGAAACCGGCTTCATCGACGCGATCCAGGCCTATGACCGCCTGCCCGATGCCATGAAGGCGCGCATCGCCGATCTGGAGGTCGTCTATGAATTCAACCCCGATTTCTGTTCGGGGCAGTTCGGCTTTCCCCGGGACATCCATCGGCTTGACATGGGCAAGGGGGCGGGCGCCCAATATGATTTTCCGCCGGTCGTCCATCCACTCGTCATCACGCAACGCGAAACGGGGCGAAAGGTGCTGAAGCTCTCGCCCATGCACGCGCGCTATGTGCTGGGGCTGGACGGGCGTGAAAGCGACTCCCTGTTGACGGAACTGGCGGCGCATCTGACCGATCCCGCCTTCGCCTATTTCCACAAATGGCAGAGGAACGACATGCTGGTCTGGGATAATTGGCGGATTATCCATTCTGCCAATGGCGTGCCGCTCGACTGCCCGCGCAGCGCCCGCCGGACGACGATCGCTGGCGACTACAAGGTCGGCCGTTATCTCGATCCGGCGCTCGATCGCGACAGGCATGTCAAGCGGCTGGTCGACTGAAACTTTCGGCTTCACGACAAGCAAAGAGCCGGGGCGCCTTATGGCGCCCCGGCTCCTCCCCAGGCAGATGGTCTGCTGTCAGAATTTATAGCCGACTTCCACGCCATACATGCGCGGTTCGCCATAGACGCTCGACTGGAAACCCAGGCCTTCGGCGATCAGGCCAAGGACGCCGATCCGATAGGTTTCGTTGAGCGCGTTGTTGACGAACGCCGCCACCGAGGCGCGCGAGCCGCCTATATTATTGAGTTCGGCGCGCAGATTGACCAACGAATAAGCTGGCTGCATCCCTTCCAATTCGAAGTCGTCGAGAAATATTTTACTGCGCCAGGTATAGTTCAGCACGAAGTTGAGTTCGCCCAACTTGTCGCTGACCGGCGGCGAAATGGTCGCCGTCGCGCCCAATTGATGCTTGGGAACGCCGCGCTGGGCGATTTCCGGCCCGATGGTGGAGGTCGCTGCGCCTTCCAGTATCTTGACCTTCGTGTAGGAATAGAAGCCGGTCAGCGAAAAGTTGTCGCCGCTGAATGTCGCCTCGAATTCGCCACCGGTGTTGCGCTGCTTTGCCGTATTGTCGATGACGGTGAAGACGTTTCCGTTCACGAAAGTCGCACGCTGTTTCTGAACATCGCTGCCGTCCTGACGGAACAATGCGGTGCTCGTGGTCAGCCGGCCTGCCCCCAGAGGCGTGTTCGTTTTCAGGCCGATTTCATATTCGTCGACAAATTCCGGCAGGAAAGGCGCCAGCGTCACATAGCTGGTGGCACGCGTCGAAAAACCGCCGGCGCGAAAACCGTGACGATAGGATGCATAGGCCGTGACATGCTGGTTGGGTTCATATTGGACCGTCGCGTCATAGGTCCATTCCTTGAACGACTTGCTGTTGGTGAAGGAGCATTGGCTGAGTGGAACCGTCTGCATTCCCGCCGTTGCAGCGTCGATATCGAACGAGCAGCGGCCCACTGTGCCGTCGGCATTGGGGCGATTGGGCTGGGACGGGGACACCGTGATCTTGCGCTTGTCATAATTGTAGCGCAGGCCGCCCGACAGGCTGAGCTGGTCCGTGATGTGGAACGTGCCTGCGACAAAGCCGGCGGCCGTGCGTGAATAGCCCTCGCCCGGATTGGCCGTCACGAACAGACCGGCGCTGGTCGTGCGTGCATTCATGCCCGCACCGATAATATTCAACTCCGGCAAGGTATTGGCAAGCGATCCGTCGATACCCTTTTCCTCGAAATAATAGGCGCCGATAATATATTCCAGCTTGTTATCGATCGCCTTGCCCTGAAGCTGCAATTCTTCGCTGATGTTGCGCGAACGCGAAAATTGATAGGGCGTGATCAGAAATGCCGGAATACCGTCATAATCCTGAACCTGATCGCGCCGAACCTTGCGATAGCCGAATATATTCTTCAGTGTGAGGTTATCGCTCAGATCCCAGGTCGTCTTGTTCGTTATCCCCCAGTTTTTGATGTTTTCATAAGGAGCGCCAAAAAAATCGAGGTTGCCGCCTTCGCCAGCCCCCAGGTTGAAGGTGAAGCGCTTGCTGCGAAACAGTTGCTGCGCTTCGGCGATCTGGGCGGGAATATTGGCGTCGATCAATCCGGCATTCCGCAGATTGACGTAATTGGACAATACCGACGGAAAGCTGGTGGCCGTCAGAAACGCCGCCGTTCCACTCTCCTTCGATTTATACCAGTCATACATGGTAAGCGATTCGAAACCGTCAAATGGCTGGATCAGAGCGGAAATACGGAACGTGTCGTAATTTTGGTCGTCATAGTCGCGGCCCGTGGTGATTTCATGCGCCCAGCCATCGCGCTCATGGGTTCTGCCGGCGAAGCGCAACGCAACCTTGTCGCCCAGCGGCACATTGACCATGCCGTACACATCCCACATATTGTAATTGCCATATTGGCCGCGCACTTCGCCGGCGAACTCTCCCAACTTGGGGTGGGCCGGCTCGACCAGCACGGCGCCGCCGGTCATGTTGCGGCCGAACAGCGTGCCCTGGACGCCCTTGAGAACCTGAACCGATTCCAGGTCGAAAAAGGCCTTGCCGAAACCATAGGGACGGGGCTGCACGACTTCAGCGAAATAGGTGCCGACGGGCGGATCGGTGAACAGCTGGGTTTCCTGCGTGCGCTGGCCGCGCAGCGAGAAGGCAACGGTGTTGCGCTGGCTCTGCGCGCTCGTGATCGACAGCGACGGCGTGCGATATTGAAGCCCCTGAACATCCGTGACCCCCGATTTGGTGAGCTGATCGCCGGACAAGGCCGAGACCGAAATCGGCACATCCTGAATCGATTCTTCTCGACGGCGAGCCGTGACGATGATGTCCGAAGGCGTCGCTGCCGCAGTATCGGCAGGCATTTGTTGAGCCCACGCATGTTGGCCCCATATGGCCGTGGAAATCAGGCACGACGAAAGCAATGCTGAATGAACGCGCATTTCAATACCTCTCCCCAATTGGTGACTTAGTCCCCATATCTTTCGGCCGTATTCGGCCTCCAATTATTCAACATATAGGAATAGTCGATTATGTAGAGAGAAGCGGCGTCAAGCGCGGCGACATATCGAGAATATGATGATGCGGACGCACGTTGACCCTGGCGCGAGAATCGCCCCGAATATTTTCTCCGGTCAATTTATGCAGTGAATCAATTATTTGTGGTGCGCGGCCAATGCCGACAATTTGAATTGAGCCCGAAGAAGGATCAGAGGGGTCGCCGGGTCTTGGCTGCCGAAATGCGCTTCGGATGGTCCCGACGGTGCATTTTAGGATATCTTGGCGGTCTGGAGCGTCTTCCAAGCGGAAGCCGTGCTTGGCAAGCGGCTTTGCGCACCTTCGTAATCAGACAAGCAAAATGAGAAGCGGGCGAGATATCCTGGCTAAAGCGCATTGTTCACGTTTGAACGGGCAATCGAACGATGCATATCGAGGACCATGCTTCCAGCGCGAGCACCGCGACAGCATTTTGGAGCGGTGATCCTCCTTCAATCGAGATGGTGGAAATCGAACTGCGACGTAGGAATGATGTCGATGCGTGCGAAGTCGATAAAGCCCGCGCAGCTGTCCATCATCGCCTCCAGATTGGCGGCTAGCTTCTCCGTATCGCCTACCGCATCGAAGAAGGCGCTTTGGTCCGTTATGGCCTCCAGTGCGAAACATTCTTCCACGAATGCGTCATAGGTGGGGGCATAGTCTGTCAGCGGCTTGACGATCAGGTTCTGGACATATTCGAAATTGGCCTGCGTCTCGATGGCTATGCGGGTATGGTGGGAATGCCAGTGGCTGATCGCCGCGTCGTGTGTCATGTCGGGGCGGAAGCTGATGAAACTGGCCTGGCTCCAGCCGGGACTGCGGCCGGGTTGGGCGGATGCGGAACGGGCCTCTGGGGCGATGATGGTCGACTCGCACACCAGCCATGCGGCGAAGCGCGCGCTGTGGGAAGCCAGCGCCGCATCCACTTCTCCCCGGAAGTGCCGGTTGCTCGAAGGCATCCAGAACTGCGCCACTGCCGCTTGCTGCGGCGCCTGCCAACGCTGGTTGAGCTGTTCAGCTGGCGCGACCATATCATCGCGCAGGTTGAGCCGGACATGGTGCGCGCCCGCCGCTCGCAATGCTTGCGGCAGGCTGGCGAGGATGCGCGCGCCATAGGCTTTGTGACTCTCTCCTTCGGGCGCCCACAGGGCGGCGACAATTTTTTCCATTTTTCCTTGCCTTCTTCAGCCGAAATTGGCCTGTCCGCCATCGAGCGGGATGGTCGCGCCGGTCAGATAGAAAAGGTCCGCCCCGCACAGCGCGACGATGGCGCGGCCGATATCCTCCTCCAGCCGGCCGACGCGGCCCAGCGGAATGGTGCGGAAAAAGGCTTCCGCCTCATCCGGATTATTCTCGATCCACCATTTCAGGCCGGGCGATTCGGCGTGCGGGGCGATGGTGAGAACGCGGATATTCTCCCGCCCCCATTCGGATGCGGCGGCGCGGGTGAGCGCGCGGGTCGCCTGCTTGATCGCGCCATAGCAGCCATAAGTCGCCATGTCCCACCGAATGCCTGCGGAAGAGGCGAAGTTGAAGATGGTGCCGCCGCCGCGCTGCGTCATATGGGGATGAACCAGTTTCATCAGGCGGAAGGCGGCAAGCGGGCCGGATTCGAAGCCTGCGGTAAAAGCATCGTCCGATACCTCGTCGATCAGGCCCAGCGGCACTTCCTGCGCATTGTTGACGAGGATGTCGACACCGCCCAGATCGCGCACGGCAATATCGACCGCCCGGGCGAGATCACCGGCGTCCTTGACGTTGCAGGCGACCGGGATGGCGCGCACGCCGCGTTCCGTCGCCAGTCGCGCCGTCTGTTCCACCTTGTCCAATGTGCGTCCGGCCAGCAGCAGATCGACACCCTCGCTGGCCAGCGCGAGCGCGATTCCCTGTCCAATGCCTTGCCCCGCCCCGGTAATCAGGGCAACCTTGCCTTTCAATGCCGACATCACTCGCCCCTTTTCATTCATCGTAGAATATTTGGCATCATCCTACGCATGAAGTTGACTTTTCGGCAAGTATGATATCATTCTGCGTTTATATTATGCGAGGGGAATGGGGTGCGTGCCTGTCCTCGATCCCGCGCGGCAGGACAGGATTTGGAAACGAATACGCATGAACAACTGGGACAAGCAAGTCGACATACTCGTGGTGGGATCGGGCGCGGGCGGCATGGTATCGGCACTGGTCGGCGCCCATAACCGCGCCGACGTGCTGATCGTGGAAAAGGCCGATCTGTGGGGCGGCACGTCGGCGACGTCGGGCGGCGGCATCTGGATTCCGGGCAGCGATCCGGCGAAGGCCGCGGGGTTTGAGGATGATCTGGACGACGCCTTTACCTATCTGCGCGCGCTGTCGGCCGACAATGTGCCCGATGCGAATATCCGCGCCTATGTCGATAACGCCGCGCCGATGCTGCGCTGGGTGATGGCGAATACGCCGGTGCAATATCTGGCCTTCCCTTATCCCGACTATCATGCCGAAAATCCGGGCGGGTCGGCGCAAGGATTCCGCACGCACCTGCCGATGCCGCTCGACGGCAAGCCGCTGGGCGCCGACATTCGCACGCTGCGCTTTGCCTCCCCCGCGGCCAGCCTGTTCGGCTATCTGAACTGGCATTTCAGCGAGACTTATGAGCTGCTCTACCGAAGCAAGGGGTGGATCAGGAATCTGGTCGTCAACATGGGCAGATATTGGCTGGACCTGCCCTTCCGCCTGACATCACGCAAGGACCGGCGGCTGACGCTGGGCAATGCGCTGACCGGCGGATTGCGGATGTCGCTCAACCGGCAGGGCGTGCCGCTCTGGCTGGAAACGCCGCTCAAGGAACTGGTGCGTGAAGGCGGCGCGGTCATCGGCGCGGTCGTGGAGAAGGACGGCAAGCCCTATCGCATCGGCGTGCGCCAGGGCGTGGTGCTGGCGGCCGGCGGCTTTGACAAGAATCAGGCGATGCGGGACGGCAACGCACCGCTCTATCCTGCGGCGCGCTATTCGGGCGGCGTGACCAGCAATACCGGCGACAGCATCCGCGCGGGCGAGGGCGTCGGCGCGGGGACAATGAACATGCAGTCAGCCTGGGCCGCGCCGGTCTTTTACGTGCCGGGCGAGGATCGCGGGCGGCTCTGCACCGTTGAGCGCGCGCTGCCGGGCTGCATCATGGTGAACCAGCGGGGCGAGCGCTATCTCAATGAAGCGGCCTCCTATCATATCGTCGGGCAACAGATGGCCCGGCGTCAGGCCGAGCATGGCGACGCCGGGCCGAGCTGGATGATCTTCGACCATGACTATCGGCATAATTTCCCGATGGGGCCGCTCTATCCACTGATGCCGACCTTTCTCCATAACAGGGCGGTGCGCGGCATCGTGAAACAGGGCCGCTCGATCGAGGCTCTGGCGCAGCGGATCGGCATGGACCCGGCGGCGCTGGCGGCGACCGTGGCCCGCTTCAACAGTCATGCGGCAAGGGGGGAGGACCCCGAATTTCATCGGGGCGAGGCCGCCTATGACAAAATGTATGGCGATCCGCGCCATGGCCCCAACCCCTGTCTGCGCCCGCTCGACAAGGGGCCATATTATGCGATGCCGATCTATCCGGGCGACATCGGGACCAATGGAGGGCTGCGGACCAACGCCCATGCGCAGGTGGTCGATGCAGAGGGTGAAGCCATTGCCGGCCTCTACGCCGTGGGCAATAATGCCGCATCGGCGATGGGCGAAAGCTACCCCGGCGCGGGTGTGACGATCGGGCCGGCCATGACCTTCGGCTATGTCGCGGCGCGGCACATGACCGGCGGCAACGCCTGACCGGAACGCAAAAAGGGGGGAGAAGGGAATGTGCCCTCTCCCCCCATGTTTCGGCAAACTCCCTGATCTATCCCGACACCGTATAGCCCCCATCGACCGCCAATGTCTGGCCGGTGATCCAGGCGGCGGCGGGGCTGGACAGGAACAGGATCGCGCCGGCTATATCCTCCGGCTCGCCCAGCCGGCCGAGCGGGGTTCGCGCCAGGGTCGGCGCGGTCCATTCTTCCTGCGCAAAGGTGCCCGTCGTCATCCGGCTGCGGGTGACGCCCGCCGCGACGGCGTTGACCCGGACATTGCGCGGTCCCCATTCCACCGCCAGCGTGCGCGTGAGGCCGAGCAGGCCGGTCTTGGCCGCGCCATAGCCGGGCACGATCGGGATGCCGAAGAAGCTGCTCATCGACGCGATGCCGATCACCGATGCGCCGCCCTCGATCGTGCTGGCCGCCAGCAGGTCGACGGTGCGCCGCGCCATGCGGAATGCGCCGACCAGCAGCATGTTGACCGCGCGGGCGAAGACATCCGGCTCATATTCGTCGAGACCCAGGCTGGGCAGCGCCAGCCCCGCATTGTTGACGAGGATGTCGAGCCGAGGGAGGGCGGCCGCCACCGCATCGATGCTGGCGCCATCCTCCATATCCATGCGCAGATAGCGATAGCCACCAAGGTCGGCATCATAATCGGACGCGCTCCCGCGCGTGCCGGTCACGGTCACGATGGCGCCGGCATCGCGATAGGCGGCGGCGGTCGCGGCGCCGATGCCGCTGGTTCCGCCCGTCACCAGCACATGGGCACCGGCATAGTCGTGGGTGATGCGGTTCATGGCTTTTCGACCTTCACCCAGCATCCTTGCGCGGCAGATCGGTATGCTGCGTCCAGCACCGCCTGTCCGGCCGCGGCGTCATGGAAATCGCCCGCCGGATCGGGCAGGGGCGGCGGGCGTCCCTCGATCTTTGCCTTCATCTGCGCGAACAGCTTGGCATAGGGCGCGACGTCGAAGCCCTGCGTATGCCAGCGGTCCATTTCGGTCTGGATCAGCTCCGTGATCCCGAAGGGTTCGGGCGCGCGATTGACCAGTTCAGGCGGCATGGCGATTTGTCGCGTGCCGTCTGCATTCTTGACCCAGACTTGTTCGGGATCGCCAAAGGCTGCGCCGGACTGAATCCAGGCCGCGCCTTGCGTGCCCGCCACCTTGGTCGCCATGATGAAAGGGCCGGGGAAGGCCATCGCCGCCTCGATCACGCCGCGGCAGCCGGTTTCGGTGACGAACTGGACATTATAATAGTCATCCGACGTCATGGCCGGGCGGCTGGTGGACAATTTGCGCAGGATGGCGCTGACGGCCACAATCTCTCCCACGGTCGAGTGGACCTGATCGATCATGTGCGTGCCGAAGGCGCCCAGAAAGCCGCCGCCCTGCGCCGCATCGATCCACCAGTCGGCCAGCGGTTCCTCTTCGTCCTCGCCGGGCTGCTGATAGAGGCGACTGAACATCAGCGGATCGCCGATCATCCCATCCTTCACCACACGGCGCAGCAGCGCCTGCGCGCTGTCGAAGCGGAATTCGGCGCCCAGCGCATGGACGACGCCTGCCTTCTCCGCCGCCGTCAGCATATCGCGGGCCTGCGCCAGATCCTTGGCAAAGGGCTTTTCGCACATCACCGCGCGACCGGCGGCGATGGCCTGCATGACCGGCGCATAATGGGCGTGGGGCGGGGTGGCGACGGTGACGAGCCGGATGGCCGGATCATCGGCCAGCACCTGTTCCAGATTGTCCGATGCGACCGGGATGTTCAGGGGCGCGGCACGCCGGGCCGTGCGTTCGCGGTTGCGGCCCACGATCGCGCGCACCTCTATCCCGGCGTCGCGCAGTGCGCGAACATGGGTGAAGAGGCCGAAGCCCGTTCCCACGACCGCAGCGCCCATGGGGTGTCCTTCCTTGCTCATACTTGCATCCTTGCCTGCTGGATGATGGCATGGGTCGCGCCGGGCCAGTGCCGGATGACCTCCGCCATCGGTTTCGTTGCAGTTTCGCCGGAGAAAATCTCGACCGACACCGGCGCAGTGCAACCGATGGCGTCCAGCGTGCGCAGCCAGCCGATCAGGTCGAGATCGCCTTCTCCGGGCAGTAACCGCGCGCTCATCGTCTCCTGCATCAGATCGGCGCCGGGCGTTACCGGGGCGTCGTTGATCTGCACGCTATGGACCCGATCCCCCGCTATGGTGGCCAGCAGGTCCAGCGATGACCCGCTGCGAAAGAAATGCCAGCTGTCGAGGGTAAGGCCGCCATTGGGCCTGTCCGCCGCCTGCACGACCGCCCAGGCGCTCGCCAGATCGGGAATGCCGCCAAAGGGCAGGAACTCGATATGGGCCTTGATGCCCCAATCCGCCGCCAGATCACAGAGGCGGGCGAAGCCTTCCGCCAACTCGTCTAGCGAAGACGTGACGCCCATCATCTCGACCACTGTGACGGATGGCGCGCCGATGCGCGCCGCCGTCTCGATCGCGCGTTCGGGGGTGAGCGATCGCAGCAGCGCGGCCATGGGCTTGTCGTTGTCCGCCCTTCGGTGCGAGGGCAGCCAACAGCCGATGCAATCGACTTCCATGATGGCCAGGCCCTCATCCCTGATGCGCGCGCCGATGTCGGCGGCGAGCATTCCCGTCGCCGCCAGGGCGTCGACGTCATCAGGCGTCAGCGACAGACCGCGGAACCCCGTATCGCGCGCGGGCGCAAGCCGGTCGAGCAGCGGCACATGGAGGAAGGGCGCGCTGGACAGCCCAAGATCGGTGGAAAGCATCAGTCCACGAACCGACCGGTATCGATCGCGTCGGCCGGATCGAGCGCGGCGACGCCCTCCCGCTCCAGCTGGTCGAGGGACAGACGCCACAACCGGACCGGCGGCGTCGCCTGCGTCTGGATGAAGCGCAGCCCCCATTGCCCCTTGTCATGGCCGAAGCTGTTGACCCAGTTGCCGCCCGCACCGGGATCGCGCTCGGCGATCAGGATGCGGACCCGGCCATCCGGTTCGGCGACGAAGCGGCTGTTGTTCACCCAGCCATTGCCGTCTTCGAACGTGTCGAGATTTTCCTGCCAGATGTTGCAGATCTGGAAGTTCCAATATTCGCAGGGCGGGGGCGTGAACTCCAGCACCAGCGCCTCGTCCAGCCTCTTTGCCCAACCGCCAAAGGCGACATGGCGATCGGGCACGCCGCCGTTGGAGAGATATTGCGCGCGGCTATAATCCAGCCGGTTGATCCTGGCGGAAAAATTGCCCTGCGTGCCCTGCCACCAGTTGCGGACCAGCTCCGCATAACCCAGCACGCCCTGCGCCGCCCAGGCGAGGTTGTTCGCCATCAGTGCCGGCGTGATCGGTTCGGGCGCCGCGCCGTCCATCCGTTCGATTGTCAGGATGGGCGCGGTCTGGGTGGCGCGGTCGCTCCATACAAGGCGGATGAGGATGCAGTTGGTGTCGGGCGCCAGCTTCAGCCAGTTCTTGCCCGGTCCGGGATCGTCCTGTGACAGGATGATCTCGAACCGGCCATCGTCCGCGATGACCATCTGCTGGCTGGCCAGGAAGCCCGTGGTCTTGAGGTTCGACGGATCGAAATCCTTGAGGCCATCCCGCCCCAGCGATGCCCAGTCCTGCGCGCCCGGTTCGGCAGGCGCGGGCGCGGTCAGCACCGCCGTCACGAAATAGGGGATGGTCCCGCGCGTGCCGGTGATGCGGTAATCGCGGGCCTCGTCGAACTGGCACATCAGATGGTCCTGATCGACCGTCTGGAAATTGATCGACTGGCGCCAGACCATGTCGCGCAGCCGGGGCCGGGTCGGCTCGGCATTTTCCACCAGCCGTTCCAGCCCGGACCGTGTCAGGCGGCTGAGAAAGCGGTAGAATTCGGCGCGGTCGAGGTCGGAGGGCTGGTCGCCATAATGGTCGATCATGCGGCCCGCGATTTTCAGCGTCTCGCAGAAATCCTCCCATGCCGTGCCGGAAAGCAGGCGCTGAGCGGCCTTGTCGCGCGCGGTCATGCGTCCTTCTCCTGTCTGACGGGGAAGCGGTCGTAATAAAAGGCGAAGCGGTCGCGCAGCGCCGCTACATCGACGTCGAACACGCCTTCCAGATCGTAGATCACCCGGCCTTGGGCATGGCGCGGATTATGCGCGAGATAGCCGAGCAGGGCGCTTTCGGCCTCCGTCGTCAGCGGCAGGCCGGCGAGGTCGTAGATGCGCCGCATCGTGCCGGTCTGATCGGCCATATAATCGTGGAACGGCAGGTCGATCGACTGGTCCGGTCCCCATGCCGCGCGCTGTTCGATGCAGGCGCGCAGCAGCCGTTCGATCCGCGCGATCCAGTGCCGCGCCAGCCCCGGCGGGTCGACCGGATCGCGGCGGATGCGGTCGCCATAGCTCAGCATCGTGGTCAGCGATCGCAACACCGCCACCGGGTCGCGATGGGTTATGACCAGCGTGGCGTCCGGGAAGGCCGCCTTCAACGGCGCCAGATTCTCCATATGCTGCGGCGATTTCAGGATCCAGCGATTGGGGCCGCGGAACCAGGTCAGCACCTGGAGCACCTTTTTTTCGTACAGATAGCTTCGAGTGCGATCATGCGCGAAATAATGGTCGATCCAGCGCGGCAGGCGTGTCTGGAATTCCCAGCTATAGCAATTGATATCCATGTAGAGCAGTTCATTATCCTCATGGATCGAACTGGCTTCCATGCCGTGCATCGCCGTCATGTGCGGCAGCATGGATTCGAAATGGCCCCAGAATTCGGCGCTGCGCCGGACGCGGGGGTCCATCTCCCCCGGCGCGGCGGGCGGCGCACTCGGCACCGGCTCCTCCGATTCCCACAGGCTGAGCGATCGCAGCCGTTCGTCGCGCGCCAGCCAGTTGACCAGATGGGTCGTCCCCGATCGCGGCAGTCCGGCGATGATGAGCGGCTTTTTGATCGGGATATCCAGAATTTCGGGATGCCGCTTCACCAGATCCTCGATGCGCAGCCGATTGGCCATCACCCGGATGGCATGATCGATGATGGTGATGCGCCCGCCGCGCGTCAGCCCGTCATCCTCCGTCAGCGCGTGTAGCACCACGGCCAGCCGCTCGCGAAAGCCAGTATCCTCGCCGAAATCGGTGAGGCCGCCGGTCAGATCGGTGGCGCGGGAAAGAATGGCGTCCACGCCCATATGCTCGTCAAAATCCGCTGGTCCCCGGCGCGCTGCGATGATGGCGGGCGTCAGGCGCGGTTGCGCGAGATCGTCGATGATGATGTCCTGCGGCGCGCTCATGCGGCCTCCTCTGCAAATGTCAGCATGACCTTGGCCGACCGGTCCGGGTCAGCCGCGACCGCCAGCGCGGTATGAAAGTCGCTGAAGGCGAACTGATGGTTGACGAGCGGGGCCAGATCGGCGCTGGGCTGGGCGATCATGGCCAGCGCCTCGGCAAATTCGGCCGCTCGGTCGACGGCGATCGACCCGCACAACTGGATTTCGTTGGCCATTATTCGCCACAGATCGATCGGGACGGGCTTTTTATACAGGGCGACGATGGCGATGCGCGCGCGATAGGGCGCGATGCCCAGCGCTTCGGTCAGCGCCGCGGGCGCGCCGGCGCAGTCGACAAAGACATTGGTGCCGACAAAGCGCGCGCCGAACCGCTCGCCGCCGCCATGGCTGCGGCTGAGCGCGTCGGTCATGCTTTCCGTCGCGACATTGCAGGCCAGGGTGGCGCCCAGCGCGCGGGCGCGCTCCAGCCGGCTGTCCGCCCGATCAAAAATCGCGATGTCGGTCACGCCCCTATGGCGCAGCATCGCGACGGTGCAGAGGCCGATCGGTCCCGCGCCCAGTATCGCGACCTTGTCCCCTGGTCCGACATGCATGATCTTCAGCGCGTGGAGGCCGACCGACAGCGGCTCGGCCAGTGCGGCCTGTGCAAAGCCGACGGTTTCGGGCAGGGGAAAGAGGGTTTCACCGATGCGCGCGTCCCGCACCAGGATGAAGGGCGCCATCGCGCCGTCCGGGCCGCCGCCGCCGATAAAGCCATGGTCGGGATTGACCGCGACACGCAGGCCGATCGCCAGCCCTTCGACGCCGCCGCCGATCGCTTCTATGGTGCCGGCAAATTCATGGCCGATCGGCAGGGGTTCCCGCAACGGTTCGACCCCGCCCAGACCGCCCTGCGCGATATAGCCAAGATCGCTGCCGCAAATGCCGCAGGCTGCGATCCGGACCAGCACCTCGCCCGCGCCGGGACGGGGTATCGCCACCTCGTCCAGTCGGACATCGCCCGGACCATATATGCGGGCCAGCCGCATCGTGCCGCTTTCCATCCTCTCCATCCTTCAATTATTGCGTTGTTGATGGCGGTATATATTACGCAAATCCAGAGCTTGTTCTGTCGTCCCCGTGTGATTATCGTTTGGATGTGACGCAAAATATCCCGACCGATCTGCGCACGGCGCCTTCGTCCCCTGTCCCGCGCTGGACGGTGCTGGCGGCGGCGGACAGTTCCGCTGCGCGCGTCGAACTGCGCCGCTATGAATTGCCGCGTCCCAATGAGATGTGGGAACTGGACGATGCGCCGATCCTGTCCGTCACCATGCCCCGCGCGGAAGGGACGCAAGGCGAGATCATGTTCGACCTGGGCGACCGGCGACGGCATCGGGTCGGCCGCCTGATGTTGCGGCCGGGCGGCATTGCCATGCATTCGCGCGGGGATGGCGGCGTGCTGGAAATATTGACCTGTCGCTTCGATCCGGTGCGCTTCGCGTGCGCGACCGGCCTGTCCGAATGGGACAGCCGGCGGCTCAGTCGCTGCGCCGCGATCACCTCACCGGCCATCATGGTGCTGGCGGATCGGCTGAAGCAGGAAACCGTGTCGCCCGGTTTCGGATCGGCCATGGCGATCGACGCGCTGATTCACTTGCTCATGGTGGATCTGGGGCGCATGTTCCGGCGCACGCGACCGGCCGATACGGCGCAGGGCGGGCTTGCTCCGTGGCAACTGGCGCGGATTGAGAACGCATTGCGCACCAGCGACGGGGAATGGCCGACGACGCAGGCGCTGGCGGCGCTATGCGGAATCAGCCGTTCGCATCTTTCCCGCTCCTTCGCGACGACGACCGGGGCGGCCCTGTCCGATCATGCCGCGACCATTCGGCTCGAACGGGCGCAGGACATGATCCGCGCGGGCGCCTTGCCGATGAACCGGATTGCGCAGACGCTGGGCTTTGCGACCGCCAGCGCCTTCAGCGCGGCCTTTCGCCGCGCGACCGGCCTCACTCCGCGCCAGTTCCGGCAGGGCTTTCATTGACGCGCCTCAGAGGATGTAGCGTTCCCGATAACCGGCGAAGGCGCGCTTGATCGCTTCCTCGTCCAGCCCGAACCGTTCCGGCGCATAGTCGTGCATCGGACGCTGTTCACGTCCGTTGCCCGCGAGAAATTCGGTCAGGGCCGCTTCCAGCCGGTCGTCGATTGCAATGCCGATGCGGGACAAAACCCTTTGCGCCTGCGCCATTGGATCGCGGCCGACTTCACGATAGTCGATGTCGATGAAGCGATGCTCGCCGATGCGCGCGCGAGCGGCTTCGAACATCTGCATCCATTCGGTGAGGCGTGACAGCCAGAATGCGCCGACATCGCTATCGCTCACCGTCGCGCTCAACTTGTAGAGCGCCGCCTGCATGGACACATAGGACGGCACCGTTTGCAACGGATCGCGATGCGTCATGATCAGCAGCGCATCGGGAAAGGCGTTTGCAGCCAGTTCCGCATAGGGCATGTTGGACGGGCTTTTGAGGATCCATTTCGCGCCGCGCCGTGACGGGTCCTGCCATTGCAGATATTGGAGGATCGTTTTCAAATCCTCATGGCCCCGCGACTGGTCGTAGCCGTTCAGCCAGCGGGTGAAACCGGGCACGAAGTTCATCCCCTCCACCATGGTGCTGACGAACATTTGGCCCAGCACCAATATTTCCTCATCCGGCGCGTCGGGATCGAGCGGGTGGATGGAGGCGAGTTCGGGCGCCAGTTGCAGCCAGCCGTCGATCATCGCCTGCGCATAGGCGCGACGCTCGACCGGATTGCCGCGTTCCTCTCCGGGGAAGGGCGCAAAATTTTGCGCCTCATACCAACGCAAGCCGGTCATGCCCGGCGCGCTGGCCAGCAGCCGCTGAAAAATCGTGCTGCCGGTGCGCGGCAGGCCCAGGATGATGCCCGCGACCTCGACCTGTTCGTCCAGTATCTCAGGGTGACGCTTGATGTCATCGACCATCCGCAGGCGGCTGACCAGCCCCTTGACGATCACTTCGGTGGTGGAATCGCGACCGGCCGGCGTCAACCGGCCTTCGCCATTGGACGATTCCAGATAGCGATCCATCGGTTCGAGAAACCAGAGGTCGCCGAAATCGTCGAGCCCCGCCCGGTCCCGTGCCTGTTGCAGCAGGGTTTCGCGGTCAAGCATGAATATGTCCTTCTCCCAGTTCACCCTGCCCGATCGGCTTATTGCGTATCAACTTACGTAATATTATATGCATATGGCAACCTTATAATGTAAAATTCCGTATTTTGCGCCTTATTTTTTAATATTGGCTTTGACAAGGGGCTGCATATGCGGCATCTCTCAGGAAGCGGTTTGCATCGCGTATAAAAATAAATGGTGAGAGGGCTGACGGCATTCGCGATCGGCATGGCGGGCGGGCGTTTTCGCGCACCGTTCCGCTGCCCGGCGCGTCCTTCTCCGCCAATGATATGCGAACCCCATAACGATCCGGTCCGGCAGATCGGGCACATTGGGAGAGAGACATGCATTCTGACACATCATGGCGGGCTTTGTGCCACGGCTTATGGTTTCTCGCCGGGGTCGCCCCATCGGCGCTGCTGTTCCCCGGTGCGGCCATGGCGCAGGCGGCCGATCCGGCGCCCGATCAGACCGCGGGCCAGGCCGGTCAGGTCGGCATGACCGAGATCATCGTCACGGCCAACCGGCGCGCCGAGCGCGGCCAGGACGTGCCGATCGCTATCACCGCGCTGTCGCCCCAGCGCCTGGAGCAACAGGGTGTCAACAAGGAACAGGATCTGCAAGCGAGCGTGCCGTCGATGGTCGTCGGCCCCAATGGGCAGGGTTCGCGCGATTCCAATTCCTTCACCATTCGTGGCCAGGGCGCGACCTTCCAGGCGTCGCCGGGCGTCGTCGTCTATATGAACGAGGTGCCGTTGCCGGCCGGGATTACGCTCAGCCAGCAGGGCGGTCCGGGCAATTTCATCGATCTGGAAAATATGCAGGTGCTTTCGGGGCCGCAGGGCACCTTGTTCGGCCGCAACACCACCGGCGGGGCGGTCCTGCTGGTGCCCCGGAAGCCGGGCGAGGAATTTGGCGGCTGGATCAAGGGCGAATATGGCAATTACGATCGGCAATATGTCGAAGGCGCGCTGAACCTGCCGGTCAATGACAAGCTGTCGATCCGCGTCGTCGGCGCCTATCACGATCGCGACGGCTATACGCGCGACGTCGTGTGGAACAAGGATCGCGACAACGAACATTGGTATTCGGGTCGTATCGGCATTCTCTTCAAGCCCACCGATAGCATTACCAACTACACCATGGCCTATGGCGCCCATTCGAAGAATAATGGCGCGGGCCTTGTTCACAAAGGTTTCAACGTTGCGGCGATGGCCGGGCTGGGTCTGTGCGCTGAATTGCCGGTCGGCACGGTCGGTGGCTATTCCTGCGACGTCTATCGCGCCACCACCGCGCAGGCCGATGCATGGGGGCCGCGCAAGACAGGCTTTTCGACCGATACCTTTGCCAAGACCCAGACCTGGGGCATCAGCAACACCACCGATATCGAACTGTCGGACGAAATCACGCTGCGCAATATCGTCAGCTATCAGAAGATGAAGGTCGGCTATCGTTATGATGGCGACGCGACCGTGCTCCAGCAGCATGACATCGACCCCGGCGTGCTGCCCGCGCCCGGCGTCGTCACACTGCCCGGCGTGGGCACGCCCGTAACCTACAGTTTCCCCACCCTGTCGAGCGAACTGCCCCGCGACAATCTCCGCGTCTGGTCGGAAGAACTCCAATTGCAGGGCAAGATGCTCGACGATAATCTGACCTGGACGATCGGCGGCTTCTATTTCGACCAGCGGCCCGATGGACTTCAACTGGCGGCTATCGTCAGACCTGGGACCATGTCTATGGCTTTTCGACCCAGTATAATTTCAGCAGCCTGTTGCCGGCCGGGTTCGTGGTCTGCGGCAAGGACAGCAGTCTGATCGTGCCGGTGGGCACGGCGCTGGCGGACTGCCGCTTTTCGGGGTCGCAGCGTTCCAGTTCGCCGTCCTGGCTGGTCGGTCTGGATTACAAGGTCACGCGCGACATCTTGCTCTATGGCAAACTCAGCCACAGCTACAAGGCGGGCGGTTTCAATCCCTATGCCGTGTTTTTCGGCCAGAATGGGCAGCCGGACACGCGCTCCTTCGGCCCGGAAGAAGTGACGGTGTGGGAAGCGGGCGTGAAGACCGATTTCCGTTTGGGATCGGTGCCTTTCCGCCTGAACGTCGCGGGCTATACCACCGACTATAAGGGCATCCAGCGGGCGTCCGGCGACTTCAATGCCGCGACGGGAGCCAGCGGCGCGCGGACGCTCAATGCCGATGCGCGGATCAAGGGCATAGAGGTCGAAGCATCGATGCGGCCCTTCCCCGGCGTCGAAATCGGCGGAAACTTCAGCTACACTGACGCCAAATATAAAGACTATCAATATGTGACTGCGACAGGTGGGGTCGCCTGTAACGGCGTCGTGGCGCCGGGCGGAACGGCTGATGCCTCCTGCCTGCCCTTCCAATATGTCTCGCCCTATATATGGAGTTTCCATGTGTCGGCCGAACAGCCGCTGGCGCATGATATGGGCACGCTGGCCTTCTACGCCAATTATTCGCACACCTCGCGCCAGTTCACCGAGGCGGTCAATCTGCCGGAGAACCAGCCCGGCGCCTATCTTGAGGCGTTCGGCCTGCTCAACGTCTCGCTCGACTGGCGCAAGGTCGGGGGATCGGGCTTCGATATTGGCCTCTTTGCTACCAACCTCGCCAGCAAGCTCTATCGCATCTCCAATACGGACGTCTATCAGTCCGGCGCCCTGCTGTATCAGTCGACGCTCTATGGCGAACCGCGCATGTATGGCCTGCGCGTCAAATATAGCTTCGGCGGCGGCTGATCGGGGCAGGCGGGCGCAGGCCGGAGGGCCGGGGGCTTCACCAGGCCTCCGGCCTTATCGTGCCGACACCGCGGCGGGCTTCAGCCCGCCGTCAGACCGCCATCCACGGCGAAGGTCGCGCCGGTGATGCGTCGCGCTTCGGCCGATGCGAGGAAGGCGACCATATCGGCGATATCCTCCGGCACCGCCATCTCCCCGCCGTCCAGCCAGGAGGCCGAGCGCATCACCATCTGCCAGTCGATATTGGCGGGCGGGGCCTGCTGCACCATCGGCGTGGCGACGCCGCCGGGACAGACGGCGTTGACCCGCACGCCTTCCCCGGAAAATTCCAGCGCGAGTGCGCGGGTCAGGCCGACCACGCCATGTTTCGACGCGCTATAGGCCGCATTATAGGGTACGCCGACCAGGCCCGCGGCGGACGCCATGTTGACGATATTGCCGCGTCGTTCGATCAGGTGCGGCATCGCCGCGTGGCACATATGATAGACACCGGTCAGGTTGACCGCGATCACCCGGTCCCACCGGCTCCGGTCGATATCGGCGAAGCGACCGAAATCGAGCACGCCCGCGATATTGCAGAGAATGTCGAGGCCGCCATGCAGGCTGATCGTCCGGTCCACCAGCGCGCGACAGGAGGTTTCGTCGGCCACGTCGAGCGCCATCGCGGTCGCGACTGGCCCGATCGCGTCGGCTGTATTCTCGACCCCGGCGACATTGCGATCGCCGATGACGATGGTGGCCCCTTCGGCCGCAAGCCTTTTCGCCACCGCCTGACCGATGCCGGAAGCCGCGCCGGTCACGATCGCGATCCTGCCGTCCAGACGCATCGTTCCTCTCCTCCCTATCGTGATTCTGAATCGATGATTGCGTTTACGGCTACGCATTTCAAGGATCATATGAGATATATTATCCATATCGCGAATCAAATAAGGTTATAAATTGACAAAAAGAGAGGAGAACGCATGATGCTGTCGCTTCAGCATATATCCGACCGGCTGGAGATTCAGGATCTTCTGTCGCGCTACAGCCATGCGATCGACGAGCGGGATTGGGACGCGCTGGACGATGTCTTCACGTCCGACGCGGTGATCGACTATAGCGAAACGGGCGGAGCCAGGGGCGGCGTGGTCCAGATCAAGGCATGGCTCCCGGTCGCGATGGAACGCTTTCCCGTCTATCAGCATATGGTCGCAACCTCCAGGCTGGAGCTGGACGGGGACGCTGCGCGCTGTCGGACGATATTGTTCAATCCCATGACCTATCGAGGCGATGACGGTGTCGATCAGGTCTTCTTCATCGGCCTCTGGTATCGCGACCGGCTGGTGCGCACGCCCGACGGCTGGCGTATTGCCGAACGGGTCGAGGAAATGGGCTATGCCCATAATGTGCCCGCCATGCCGCCCATTCCCTCGATACAGGATGTGATGGAGCAACGGTCATGATCCGCATCGACATTCCCGACGAGGACGCCGCCGACCCCTATGGCTATGCTGCTCGCGTGCATGGTCGCCAGATCATGGCGGCGGCCGATCTTTTCTCCAAGGCCGTCTATCAGCACAGCCTGTTGTCGCTGCGGGAGTTTGAGGGCGCGCGGTCGCGCATCGCGCAGATCAACGGCTGCATCATTTGCCAGCAATTTCGCGCGGCAAAGGATGCGCCGTCGATGTTTGCGGCAACCGGAGTGCGGCCCGATCATCTGGTTTCCGACAATGGCCCTGCGCCTGACGAGGCCTTTTACGCCGCCGTCGAACAATGGCGCACGTCACCCCTGTTCAGCCCGCGCGAACGCATGGCGATCGAATTTGCCGAACGCTTCGCGCAGCAGCCGAAAATCATCGCCGAGGACGAGGATTTCTGGGCACGCGCCCACGCGCTGTTTACCGATGCGGAAATCGTCGACCTGGCGCACAGCGTCGCGGCATGGATCGGGCTGGGCCGGGTGGCGCATATGCTGGGCTTCGACAGCCTATGCCTGCCTTTCGCGCAGGCGGTCGAATAGGGGATCAGCCCAGATCGGCGTTCCCCGCGGGCAGGATGGCGGGGTCGCCGCTATGCGCCGCCCAGATCGCGTCGCGTCGCACGATGCGCCAGCCTTCGGAACGCCTTTCCCACTGGTCGACATATTCGCCGTTGGAATCGAAGATCGGCCCCGCCGGATCATCGATCCGCTGGTGCCGGGCCTGAACATAGGCCCGGCTGGTGGCGCGATCGCCGTCAATGTCGACCAGGATGCTCCCGATCAGATGCTGGGTGCCGCCGCATCGGTCGAGAAAGCGGCGCATGTTGCGGGTCAGCGCGGCCATGCCCTGTTCATCCCGCCCCGTCCCATAGTCGAAACATATGTCAGGCGCGAATATCTCGCTCAGCTCGTCCCATTGCTTGCCATCGAGGATGCGGGCGAAGCGCGACAGGTTCCGCACGATGGCGCGCTCGTCCAGCAGGGTGGCGATCTGGTCCTGCGGGACAGTGTTTTCCGTCCTGTTCATGGCGCCATCCAGTGGCCGCCATTGACGTCGAGCAAAGCGCCGCTGACCACGCGGCTATAGTCGGACAGCATCATCAATACCGCGCGGGCGCAGTCATCCTCCGGCGGGATGACGCCGATCGGAATATCCTTGATGATGCCGGCGATGACGTCTTCGCGCTTCATGCCGTTGTCGACCTGCGACTGGATATGCCCCTCCACCGGTTCCCCATGGATCCAGCCCATGCGGCAGGTGTTGACGCGGATGCCGAAGCGGCCAAGGTCGGTCGTCATATATTTGCCGAGCGTGTTGAGCGCGCCCTTCGCGACCGCATAGCCCATCTCCATGCCATATTCGCCGCCAAAGGGGCGCACCGTGGCCATGGTCGACACATTCACCACCGCCCCGCCGTCGCGCAGATAGGGGATGCAGGCGCGGGTCAGCCGCAGCGCGCCCAGGCAATTGACGTCGAACGCCTTGGCGAGGTCGGCGGGATCGCTATTCTCGATGAAGCTCCAGTCGCCATGATAATAGGCGCTGTTGACCAGGCCATGGACCCGACCGCCAAATTCGGCGGCTGTCCGTTCCGCCAGCGCGACGCACTGGGCGTCGTCGGATACGTCGCAGGGGACGGCGATGGCCTTGCCGCCCTTGGCCAGAATGTCGTCGCGGACCTGTTCGATGAAGGCCTGGTTGCGGGCCGCGAGCGCGACCGACGCGCCTTCGGCCGCGGCAATGCGGGCCAGCGCCTGGCCCATGCCGGGGCCGACCCCGCTGACGATCACGACCTTGTCTTTCAGCAGCATGGCGTCTCTCCTCGATGGGGGCGGCGGCGCCATGCCGCGCCTTCACCGCCGTTTTGCGCGCCGTTTTGAGGCGTTCTGGCTTCAAGGCGCTTTGATAGGATAACGAACCAGCTTGATCAATACGTAAATTCGCTTATTATTGACTATATAATGTGTAAAAACGTAAAATATTATAAAATATCTACGCATATATGCAGTCTGAACAAGGGGGGTGTGCTGGTCTTGTCCTGACGTGGAGGCGTCGTCACGGCCATGCGGCATGTTCGGCCAGAGCACGAAATCTTTTCAATGTATCACGCGATTTTCATATTATATTGCCATTTAAATGACGATTTGCGTAGTAGGATGCAAGATTTTTGGCGTGAATGATCTGCGCGGGCTGGCGCTGAGCGATCCATCATGCTAGTTTGTCGCGGTAAGCGAGAGGATTATATCATGGCAACGTCTTCGGACTATCGTCTGGGTGAGTTCGAATTTCCGCGCGGCTGGTTCATGGTCGGCGAAAGCGCCGAGGCGACGATGACGCCCCGGTCGATGCGCTATTTCGGCCAGGATCTGGTGATGTATCGCGGCGAAAGCGGCACGCCCTATGTGGTGGAAGCCTATTGCCCGCATATGGGCGCGCATCTGGCGAAGAACACGACCTCCTATATCGTCCGCGATGGCGAGCAGATCGAGGGCGATTCGATCCGTTGCCCGTTCCACGGCTGGCAATTCGGGCCGGACGGCGGTTGCAAGAATATTCCCTATTCCGACTTCGTGCCCAAGGCGGCGAAGCTCAAGACCTTTCCGGTGATCGAACGGGCCGGCACCATCTGGATGTGGTATGATCCAGAAGGTCTGGAGCCGAATTTCGATCTGCCCGAATTCGGCGGCCATTTCGACGCGCCCGGCTGGGTCAACTGGAAGATCGACTATATGGGCGATCTCGATATCCATCCGATCGAAGTGGTCGACAACATGGCCGACTATGGCCATTTCGTGCCGATCCACGGAGCGAAGGACTTCGTATATTTCGCTAATGAGTTCAAGGACCATATCGTCCATCAATATTATGCGGCCGGCCATCGCACGCTGACGCTGAACCCTGAAGACGTGCTGACGCTCGATACCTGGTATACTGGGCCGTCGATCCTCCAGTCGGAGATGGAGGGCACCTTCAACAGCTTCATCATGATCACCCATACGCCGATCGAGGATGGCAAGATCCGGGTGTGGCACGGCCTGATGGTGCAGGTGAATGACGGGTCGACGCCGGTGACGGACGATCTGCGCGCCGCCGCGCTCGAATATCAGGAAGGGAGCCGCCTGGCTTTCGCTCAGGACGTCGAAATCTGGCAGAACAAGCGCGCCTGCCTCAACCCGATGGTCGTTCCCAATGACGGTCCCTATGGCAAGGTCCGCATCTGGTACAAGCAATTCTACAATTCGCGCGACAAGGCGCCGGATATGCAGAAGCGCGCCAATGGGATGCATGTGACGCTCGACAAGCGGGCCGACAGCGCCGCCGCCTGAAGGAGACAGACGAATGGACAGGAATGACCGTCCGGTGGCGATCGTCACCGGCGCCAGCCGGGGCGCGGGCCGTGGAATCGCGGTGGCATTGGGGGAAAAGGGCTATCGCGTCTATGTGACCGGCCGCTCGGTTCGGGAAGGAGACGCGACCTTGCCCGGCACGATCGGCTCCACCGCGGCGCAGGTCGATGCGGCTGGGGGCGAAGGGCGGGCGGTGCAGGTCGATCATGGCGATGACGCCGCCATCGCCGCGCTGTTCGACCAGGTGCGCAGCGAAAGCGGGCGGCTCGACATTCTCGTCAACAATGTCGCCGCCCTGCATGACGATCTGGTCAAGCCCGGCCCCTTCTGGGAAAAATCGACCGGGCTGGTCGACATATTGGGTGTCGGCCTGCGCTCCCATTATCTGGCGAGCTGGCACGCCGCGCGGATGATGGTGCCGGCGAAAAGCGGGCTTGTCGCCTTCACCTCCTCCTTCGGGTCCGTCTGCTATATGCACGGCGCGGCCTATGGCGCGCAGAAGGCGGGGGTGGACAAGTTCGCCGCGGACATGGGCGTCGATTTCCGGGGGACGGGGGTTGCGGCGATCGCGCTCTGGATGGGGCCGCTGATGACCGAGCGCAGCGCCCAGACCCTGGCCGATCATCCCGACCAATATGAAAAATTCATGGCCGACGCGGAAACGCCCGAATTTAACGGCCGGGTCATCGCCGCGATCCATGACGATCCAGACCGCGACGAACTGAACGGCCAGACGCTCATCACCGCGGAGATCGCCCAACGTTACGGCATCACCGAGGCGGGCGGGCGCGTTCCGCCCTCCTATCGTCCCATGCTGGGCGAACCGCGCATTCCCCATCCCGCCATCGTCGCCTGACGATGGCCTGGCGGCGGCAGCGCGTTTAATTGTCCAGGTCGCTGTCCAGGCTGCGCAGCAGGGTCACGAGCTGGACCTGCCGATGCGTCCCCGTCTTGGCGAAGATCGCGCGCAGATGCGACCGGGCCGTGTTGTAGGCGATGTCGAGCGCGCTCGCTGCGTCGGCGAGCGCAGTGCCCTCAAGCAATTGCACCGCCAGCGCGGCCTCCGCCCGGGTCAGTTGAAAACGGTCGCGCAGGCTTTCGCCCGACGGCCCGGCCGCGCGGCTTGGGTCGGTGAGAAACAGCGCCAGCCAGGCGCCGTCGCCATAGGCTGGCGAAGGCACGGCGCGGGCGCGGCCATGCAGGGCGGTCCCGTCGGAGGTAGCGATCTCGAACAGGCTTTCCTCGCCGGCCGGGGGCGGGGCGGCGAGTATACGGGCGATCGTGGCGGTGGCCGCGCCGGTGCGCGGCTCCAGCCGGCCGTTCCGGTCGGCGATGATGCCGCCATCCTCCAGCATCCGCGCGGCGACGGCATTGCGCCGCATGATCCGGCCGTCGCGATCCAGGATCAGGGTCGCAACCGCCAGATCGGCCATCGCGCCGCTGAACAGCTGGCTTTCCGCCTGGGTGGTGGTGAGCCGGGCGTGCAGGTCGAGCGCGATCCGCAAATGGGGGATGAGGCGTGTCAGCAACGCCTTCTCATCCTCGCCGAAATCCTCGCGACTATCATCGCGCGTAAGGCGCAGGCGCACGGCGGTATTGGGCGGCCGATGCAGGTCGACGCCTAATATCTGGCCGGTGCGCGCCACGTCCATCCAGTGGCGGAAGCGGGCCGGAATATGGCGCACGAAATCGTTGAAGGAAACGACCTGTCCCTCCGGCAGTCCGACAAAGGGATCGGCTTCTGAAATGTCCCGATATTCCTGGGTCCGGTCGGGATCTGCGCCGGGCGTCACATGGGCGTCGATGCCGGCGCACCCCCTGCCGATGAGCAACGTTGCAAATGTGGTGTCGGTCGCGGTGGCCAGGTCGCGAAGGAATGCGTCCCACGGCGGCGAGCGGGTCAGTCCGCCATAGAGGGTTTCGAGCAGGTCGGCGAAGGCGGCATCATCGGTCATGATGCGCAGCGCCCCGGAATTGCGTGGCGGGTTGCCCGGTCAGCGACGCCAGGCCAGCGTGATGCTGTAGCGCCGGGGTGACGAATAATAGGCTTCGGTAAAGCCGAAGCTGGTCGAGGCGTCATAGCCCGCCGTGATGACGCGCCGATCGGTGATATTGTCGACGCCCGCCCGTATCGACAGGCCGCTGTCGGCAAAGCGCAGTTCCGCGCTCGCGTTGAGGATCGCGTGATCGGGCTGCCGCAGCAGGGGCGTGTTTTCCGCATCGACATAGACCTCGCTCTTGTAGGCCACATCCAGGCGAAAAACAGCCTCCAACGCATCGCCCAACGGCGCTTGATAGACGGCGCTTGCATTGGCGGTGATATCGGGCGCCTGCTTCAGCTTGCGGTTGCTCACATCGGTCGGCACGCCGTTGATGACCGACACATAGTTCAGATATTGCGCATCGAGCAGGCCAAGCGCGCTGGACAGGGTGAAGCGCGGTGAGACGTGGAAATTGCCCTCCAGTTCGATGCCCTGGATGCGTGAGCGACCGGCATTTTCATTGCGGACGACGATCAGGCCGGTCGATGGGCTGACGGTCGAGACAAGGATCTGCTGGTCGCGATATTCATTGCGGAAGACAGCCAGGTTGACCGTTGCGATCCGCCCGAAGCCGGCCTTGATGCCCGCTTCATAGGCGGTCAGATGTTCGGGATCATAAGAACCGATTTCTTCCAGCGATGTCGGGCGACCGTTGAACCCGCCGGACCGGAATCCCTTGGAAAAGGACGCATAGGTCATCAGGTTCGGCCGTATCTTGTAGGATAGCGAGGCGCGCGGTGTGAAGGCGTCCCAGCTTTTCTCAAGGCTATAGCTGGGCGTTCCGGCCAGCAGCGGCTCGCCCGAATAAATACGGATGGCCGACTGGGAAAATTTCTTCCTCTCCCAGGTGTAGCGCGCGCCCAGTTCCAGCGACAGGCCGGTCGCCAGCTCGTAATTGCCGTTGGCGAACAGCGCCAGATTGTCGGTGCGCTGCCGGTTGCGGAAGTCGATGTTCAGGTCGAGCGAGGAAGCGGGAACGGCGATGCCGGGCGCTATCGGAAAGGGATCGAGCCCCGCCGCGACCAGCGCGGGATAAAGGCCGTCCGCCACGATCAGCCTGGTATTGTCGCGCGTATTCTCGCGATAGGCGAAGGCGCCGAGCAGCAATGTGCCGCGCCCGCCCAGATCGAGCGCGAGTTGCAGTTCCTGACTGATCTGCCGCGCCTTTTCGTCATGGATGTCGCCGGCATAGTTGACGGCGGCCGACGCATCGCCATCGCGGCCGAACAGCGCATCGACATAACGATAGGCGGTGATCGACTTCAGCGTCGCGCTGCCCAGATCGGCGGTCAGCGTCAGCGACGTGTTGAAGGCGTCGGTCTGATCCTTGTTGAGGGCGGATGTGCTGTCGGTGCGGTCGATGTCGCCGGGCACGGTGCAGCAGGGGGCGAGGAAGGTCGATTGCAGGGTCGAGAAGAAGGTCGGAGTAAAGGCGATCATGCTGTGCGGCGCGCTATGCTGGCGGCGGCGCAGGCCATCGGCCTGTAGCACGGCATCCAGTCCCTCGCCGTCATAGTGGAGCGCCATCTTCCCCGCGACGACATTGCGATTGCCCAGATTCTTGCCTGAGGGAATTTTCTGCCAGCCCTCGCCAAACTCGCCCAGCGCCGCGACGCCGAGCGACCAGCGGTCCGACAAGGGCGTTTCGACATAGGCACGCCCGCGCACCGTGTTGAACGACCCGTAGCGCAGGTCGGCCTCGATCCTCTGCTGCTGGCCGGGAATCGCCGACACGATGTTGATCGCCCCACCCACCGTATTCTTGCCGAACAAGGTGCCTTGTGGCCCGCGCAGCACCTCGATCCGGTCGATCCCCAGCAATTCGGTCGTCGCGCCGAAGGTGCGGGCGACATAGACGCCGTCAATATAGACGCCGACCGCTGGGTCGGACGTGATGATGAAGTCATTCTCGCCCACGCCGCGGATGAACGGCGCGATGCCGCCGCTATTGCCGCCCTGGCCGGGGGTGAACTGGATGTTCGGCGCGATCTGGCTGACCTGCGTCACATTGTCGATGCCGCGGCTGTTGAGCGCGGACGCATCGACGGCGCTGACCGCGATCGGCACGTCCTGCAACCGTTCCTCGCGGCGGCGGGCGGTCACGACGATGTCGCTGCCGTCTGATTGCGCCGCTGGCGCATGACCGGCGTCGGTCTGGGCCAGCGCCGCGGCTGGCGCCATCAATGCGGCAAGCGATGTGACGGCGAACGGCAAACGGGACATGATGCTCCCCCCTCGGATTATGTCATTGGCTGGATCGATTGGGTCGGCATCGCCCCATGCCGACCGCAGGCGCGGTCAGTCCGCCTCCCACTCGATCAAATGGCTGATGTCGCGGCGTTCTTCGCGCTTGCGCCCGGCGGTGGCCAGATAATGGCAGGTGATCTGCGCATCGGCGGCGAGCGGCCGGACCATCTCGAACACGCGGTCATATTCGGTGCGGGCGATTTTCCACGCGCCATCCTCGCGGCGATACCGGTCGCGGTAAATGGCGCTGCCGATCGTATGGAGTTGAAGCTCCAGATTGATGAAAATATCCTCCAAATACCAGATGCCTTCGGCACTATCCTCGCCGGTCAGCGTGATTTCGGGCATATGGCCATGGTGCATGGCGACGGCGTCGGAATTGAAGCTGTTGGCCAGGAACTCCATCATATTGTCCCGTCCTTCCAGCCGGACGCGATAGGTGCCGCCGCGATATTCCACGCCGATGTCGGCCGTGAACAGGCCGGCGAGCATATCCATGTCGGCGGTATCGATCCCCCGAAAATAGCGATGCTTGAGCGTGCGTATATCCTCAAGGTCGCTCAACTGCTGCAATGTGTATGCCATCAAACTCCCTCTCATTGTAACGCAATATGATATTATTATGAAATTATATATATA
This sequence comes from Sphingobium sp. WR1, assembly GCF_059693745.1. NCBI lineage: Bacteria > Pseudomonadati > Pseudomonadota > Alphaproteobacteria > Sphingomonadales > Sphingobiaceae > Sphingobium > Sphingobium sp. WR1. The sequence goes on from NZ_JCATID010000012.1 coordinate 114,253, forward strand.
ATTTGCGTAATAATCTAGAGGTTATGCGATGCTTGCAGCGATGGGCCGGTGATGGTGGAAAACTGTCCGCCATCACCGGCACGCGGGCCTGTTCGTTGAGCGCTGGCGGCCCCTCCGGTTCACCCCTTGCCCGATTCCGCGCCGGGCAAGGCCCATGCCGATTTCCATGGTGGCTTGTCTCCGCGATGGGGTCAGATCGACGCCAGCGCCGCCGGCGCGGCGGGCAGATAATGATGATAATAGCCCGCTGCCCAGCCGCCATCGACGGCCAGTTCCGCGCCGCAGATATAGCTTGCATCGTCGGAGCAGAGGAACAGGCTGGCGGCGGCGATTTCCTCCGGTTCGCCGATCCGCTGGAGCGGTACGCGCTCATAGCCGACATTCTTCGCCGCGCCTTCCAGCGCCTGTGGATTGCCCATGACGGTGTTGACGCCACCGGGATGCACCGAATTGACGCGCACGCCCTGATGGCCGAATTCCAGCGCCGCCGTCTTGGTAAGACCGCGCACCGCCCATTTCGAACTGCTGTAGAGCGATAGCGCATTGGCGCCGCGCAGGCCGTCGACCGACGAGATGTTGACGATCGCCCCGCGCCCCGCCGCGCACATCGCGCCGCCGACATGCTTCAGGCCCAGCATCGTGCCCTTGACGTTGATCCCCAGCACGCGGTCGATCTGTTCGACCTCCAGCGCCACGATCGGCGCGAACGCGACCACGGCGGCGTTGTTGACCAGCGCGTCGATCCGGCCATGGCGCGCCATGATGGCCTCCACCAACGCGATCCAGCTGCCCTCGTCCGACCCGTCGAGGCGCTGGAACATGGCCGCATCGCCAATGTCGGCGGCCAGCGCCCGGCCCTCCGTCTCCAGCACGTCGGCAATGACGACCTTCGCGCCCTCGCGGGCGAACAGGCGCACCGTTGCCTCCCCCATCCCGCGCGCGCCGCCCGTGACGATGGCGACCCTCTCCTGCAACCTTCCGGCCATGATGAATGCTTCCTTGTCCTATGATGCTGAGGAAAAATGGGTTCTGCCCCGGATCATGTCGGCGGCTTTTTCCGCCACCATCATCGTGGGCACATTGGTATTGCCGCCCGGCGCCCGCGGCATGACCGACGCATCGACCACCCGCAGCCCGGACAGTCCCCGGACGCGCAATTGTGGATCGACCACCGCCATCGGATCGTGCCCCATGCGGCAGGTGCCGACGGCATGGATGTCGGACGTCGCAGTGGCGCGCAGATAGGCGTCCAGTTCGTCGTCGGACTGGATATTGGCGCCGGGCGCGAGTTCCTCGCCCCGGAACGGATCGAAGGGGCTTTGGGCGAAGATGGCGCGCACCGCCCGGATCGCGGCGCGCCCCATCGCCATGTCCTTGGCGGTCGACAGGATGTTGGGGTCGATCGCCAGCGGTGCGGCGGCGCCGGGTCCGGCCAGCATGATCGTCCCGACGCTTTCCGGGTTGAGCAGGTCGATATGCGCGAAATAGCCATGGTCCATGATGAGCTTGCGTCCCATGGCTTCATACAGGGCCATGGCGAAATGCACCTTCACGTCGGGATGCTCCGCGCCCGGCATGGTCCGCAGATAGGCGCCGATCTCCGCCGGCGGCTGGGCCAGCGGCCCCTTGCGGAACAACAGGAAATTGGCAAGCGCCTTGGTGGCGACCAGCGGGTGGAAGACGTTGAACAGCGACACCGGCTGCGTGCAATATTGCTTGACGCTGATCGCTACATGGTCGCGATAATTTTGCCCTACGCCGGGTAGGTGATGGACCACCGGCACGCCGACCTGCCGCAAATGATCGCCATCGCCGATGCCCGATTGCATGAGGATGCCGGGGGAGTGGATGGCGCCTGCAGACAGGATCACCTCGCGCGCGGCGCTGGCCTGCCCGACCAGCCCGTTCCGGCGCCAGGCGACGCCAGTGGCGCGCCCGTCCTCCACGATGATCCGTTCGACATGGGCGCCGGTGACGATGCGCAGATTGGGCCGCTTTAGCGCGGGCCGTAAATAGGCGCGCGCCGCGCTCCAGCGACGCCCGGCCGAGGCGGTCACGTCGGCTGGCGCCACCCCTTCGCGCTTCGATCCGCTGGGATCGTCATTATAGGGGACACCGGCGGCGATGGCGGCGTCGCGAAAGGCCCTAGCCAGCGGGTTTTCGATCCCTGGCCGTGTCACCAGCACCGGCCCGCCGCGTCCATGATAACCATCCTCGCCGCCGGGCTGGAAATCCTCCAGCTTGCGGAAATAGGGGAGCACATCGTCATAGCTCCACCCTTCATTGCCCAGTTGGCGCCAGCCGTCATAATCGGCCGCCGTGCCCCGATCATAGACCATGCCGTTGATCGACGACGATCCGCCTAGCACCTTGCCGCGGGGCGTATATATTTGCCGCCCCCCGGCATGGGCCTGCGGCACGCTGACATGCATCCACTGGAACATGCCGCGATACATGATCGGCAGAAGGCCTCCGGGGGCGTGGATGAAGACGCTCTTGTCCTTGCCGCCCGCCTCGACCAGCAACACCCGGTTGCGCGGATCTTCCGACAGGCGGCCTGCCATCACGCATCCCGCCGATCCACCGCCAATGATGATGAAGTCGAAACGGTCGGCCATGTCCTCTCCATATGTGCCGTCCCCTGTCGCTGGTCCTCTGCAACAGCGGGACGATGGCCGGCATTATGCGCATTAAATTATTATATATACTACGCATGTCAAGATTAATATAGTGCTATATGGCTAATAAAGCGTGGATTGATTCCATATTTTCCTATATTCCTGCTTGCACAAGAATCATTCAGGAGAGGTCGATGTCCGTCGAAAGTTCCGCCGCCATGCGCCATGATCCCTTTGCCCTTTACGATCCCGCCATTCTGGTGGCGTCCGACCCGGTGGAGATCGCTGCGCCGGCCATGCTGGTCTGGAATATCCTCACCGACATGGCGCGCTACGGCGAATGGAACCCCTTTTGCGTATGGGCGCAATCGACCCTGGAAATGGGTGCGCCTGTCCATATGCGGCTGGTCAACTATGCCAATCCCGGTGCGCTCGCGCCCAATTGCGAATATGTCTGCGCCTTCGAGCCGGGGCGATTGCTGTCCTGGGAATTGCCGGACAATGAGGCCTGGCCCTATCCTGCCCGGCGCGACCAGATGATCGAGCCGCTGGGGTCGGAGCGGTGCCGCTATCAGTCGACCGATGCCTTTACCGGTCCCAATGGCATCCATGTCATGCGCTTTTGCGGTCCATGGGTGACGCGGGCCTTCAATGACACCGCGCGGGCACTCAAGGTGCGGGCGGAGGCGATGCATAGGGGTGACATCGGCTGAAGGCCGGAAGGCGGGGCGTCCCGACCCGAGTCGGTCGTGTCGGGGTTCGCCCCGATGTAGGGCACCTCTGTCAATGTCAGGATATGTTCCCGATGGCCGTTTCTGCTCCCAAGTCGGCATGGGCCATGAATCGCTGCGCTGGTAAAACAGCGGCAACGTGGAATGGGAGAGCATGTCGATGCGAGTGGTTGCCAATCTGAACGTCTGTCAGGGTCATGCACGCTGCGAAGACTTGTGTCCCGAAGTCTTTTCGACGGATGCCATCGAAGGAAAGGTTGTTATCGAACAGCCCGAATTTGCGCCGGAATTGGAAGAGAAGGTGCGACTGGCCGTCCGTAATTGTCCCGAAGGGGCATTGCGCATCGCGAAGGGAGGCAAGGCATGACCCTGCAATGGCAGCCGTTGCCCCCGGATCATGTCCCAGCTGAGCTGATGATCGATTTCGACTTTTTCAATATTCCCGAAGGCGTTACCGATCCGGTCCAGATCTGGCACGACCTTGTGCGCCGGGGTGTGCCGCCGATCTTCTACACGCCGCATAATGGCGGTCATTGGGTCTTCCTGAAATATGACGACATAGTGGAGGGCTATCGCAACCACGAAACATTCTCGACTCATCAGACGCCGATCCCGCCGATCGAACCCTTCCCGGTGGTGCAGCCCCAGGGGGTCGATCCGCCGGAGCATAACGTCTTTCGCAAGTTGCTGGCGCCGATGTTCACGCCGCTTGCCGTGCGCCGGATGACGGAAGGACTCCAACATCGCGCAGAAGGCCTGATTTCCGGCTTTGCCGACAAGGGCGGATGCGATTTCGTCGAAGATTATGCGTCGATATTTCCGACCAGCACCTTCCTTGAACTGTTCGGTCTGCCCGAAGACAGGCTGCCCGAATTTCTCGGCCTCGCCCATATCTTCTTCCGCAGCACGAGCCCGGCCGAACGGGCGCAGAATCTGAATGACATCTATGCCGTGCTGGAAGAGTTGTTTCGCGAAAAGGCGCGCAAGCCGGGATCGGACATCGCATCCACCATCGTCACCGCGCGCGACGTGAATGGCGACCAGCATCCGTGGATGGACATATTGAATTGTGGATTCCTGCTCTTCGTTGCCGGTTTGGATACGGTGACGAACACCATGGCCTATGTCTGGCGCTATCTGGCGACCACGCCGACCGCGCGCGCCCATTTCCGCGACAGGATCGACGATCCATCGGCCTTTCTCATCGCGATCGAGGAACTGATGCGGATCAACGCCGTATCGAACCTCTATCGGCGGGTGACGCATGACTGCGTGTTCAGGGGGGTCCGCTTTCGCAAGAATGATCGGGTTATCCTGCCGAACACCGTCGCCAATCGCGATCCGTCGATCTTTGAAAATCCGCAGACCATCGACCTGGATCGCAAGGTCAACAATCATGTCACCTTCGGCGTCGGCCCGCATCGCTGCATCGGATCGCATCTCGCCAAGCGGGAGATCATGATCTCCCTGCAGCAATGGTTGCGGCAGATTCCAGATTTCGAACTGGCCGACGAACAGGAGGCCGCATCGGTGTTCGGCGGGTCGGTGATGGGGTTCACCTCGCTCAAATTGCGCTGGTAATCGGCGACGGCGTCAGGTCACGTCCCATCGACGTGAAAACCCGATGCCGATCTCCGCTGTCGAAATTCGCGCGGCGAGCATCCGGTCGCTCGCCGGAATGCCCGCGCGAAGCTATTCGCGTGCGAAAAGCCGGCCCGCTCGGCAACCCGCTTCATCGGCACGTCCGCCTGTGCCAGCCATTGTTTGGCCTGTTCGATCCGATAGGCGTCGATATAGGCGGATACGGTCTTGCCTGTGAGCGCGATGAACTGCCGGTGGAGGTGACGCGGGCTGATGCCGCAAAGCTCGGCCAGTTCGGCGACGCCGGGCGTCGGCGCGCCGGCCTCGATCCGCTCGCGCACGCGGCGAAACTGCCAGGGGGCTAGGCGACTGCCGGTCTCTGCGCCTGTCGCCTGGTCGAAGACCCGGCGCAATTCAACGCCTATCAGCGTGAAAAGCGCCTCCATTGCGGACTGACAGCAGCCCAGCGGATTGACCAGTTCGCGATGCGCAAGCCGCATCAGGCTGCGCAACGCCTCATTTCGGATGTTGAGCAGGCTCTGGAGGAAACTGAGCGTTGGTTCACCGCAATCGGCGATGGCGACGTCCTTTGCGTCATCGAAGATGCAGCGAATCACGCGGATCTGCCCGCCTTCGGATCGTCCGCTCACCATGATGCCCGGGTAACGCACGAACAGCGTGCCCATGAAGCAGCGGCGGTCCGGGGCGATATCGGGAAAACAGGCGGAGGCATCCGCCGCCATAGGCGGCAGCGACATTTCCAGCATGAGTTGCTGCTCGCTCCGCTCGAAGCTGACGATGTCGGGCCAATGCCACTCGACCAACTCGAACCGACCGTTGGAGACGGTGCAGGATGCCATGACCCACGCCGCGAAATTGGCGCTATCCATAAAATGACCTGATCATAATCGTAGAATAATGCATAGATTTATACGCATATGATCGATTTTCCTCTTGCTGTAACGGTGCGATTGGGCTAAGGAGCATATTCGAAAATGATACGCAATTCGACATAAATAAATAATATCTTTCATTAAATGCGTATAATTTATACCAATAATAGACGATAATGCCATTTCATAAGGCGAAAATCGGGAGGAGGATGTGATGAAATCGATTTGGCTTGCCGGCGCTGCAGCCATGACGGGAATGCCGTTCGCGCCATCGGCCGGCGCCCAGGATCTCCCGTCGGCCACCGCCTCGCAGGATCAGGCCGCCAAACTCGGCGATATCGTGGTGACGGCGCGCCGTTCGGCGGAAACGCTGCAGAATGTGCCGGTTGCGGTCACGGCGCTGGGTGGTGACTTCATCGAGCGCCAGAATATTTCCAGCCCGGCCGACGTGCCGCAGTTCGCGCCCAACCTGACCGTGGAGCAGCAGCCGTCCAGCCTGTCGGCCGCCACCGTCTATATCCGCGGCATCGGCAACCAGGAACCATCGTCCGTGTCCGAACAGGGCGTTGGCATCTATCTGGACGGTGTCTATCTGGCCCGGTCGGCGGGCGCGGTGTTCGACCTCATCGATCTGGAGCGCATCGAGGTGCTTCGCGGTCCGCAGGGCACATTGTTTGGGCGCAACACCATCGGCGGCGCGTTGCAACTGATCTCCAAAAAACCCGCCAACGACATGGGCGTCACGGCCAAGGCGGGATTTGGCCGCTTCAACGAATGGTATGCGCGCGCGCGGCTGGATACCGGCTATATCGTCGGGGACGTCATCAAGGCGTCGATTTCGGCGCAGCATCGTGAAGCCGACGGCTATGTGAACAACACGCTCACGCCGTCGTCGCAGGATCCCGGCGCGCTCAAGGCGAATTCCGTCGCGGTGGGACTGGAGGGTGATTTCGGCGACGTCACCGTCAACTATAATTTCGATTATGACAGTCGCCGCGGCACGCCGGCCTTCTTCCAGATCGTCGCCGCAACCCCGCTGGCGCAGGATTATTATTCCCAGTCGCCCAGCTATGGCGGCGCGCCTTTCCTGGTCGATCCGGTGCGGCAGGGCACGGTGCAGCAGGCTGGCTTCACCGATCGCAATGGCAATTTCCGCTATGGCAGCAAGACCCGCGTTCAGGGCCATGGTCTCACCATCAGCTATGAACCGATCCCGGAGCTGACGATCAAGTCGATCACCGGCTACCGCAAATTCTTTCAGGATACGATCCTGAACCTGTCGGGCAATGGCGTGTTGCGTGGTCCCGTGGTCGACTTCACGTCGCCTACGCTCGTCTCGGTCCAGCAGGTCACGCCCTATACCGGCAACAATGCGCCGCAGAGACAGTGGCAGTTCAGTCAGGAATTGCAGGCCTTGGGGAAGGTCGGCGACATCAGCTACCTCTTCGGCATGTATTATTTCTATGAAAAGGCATCCGAATATAATGCCCAGTCGCTGACCCTGGTCATGCCGGTGTCGGCCCTGACCTCGATCGGTCTGCCGCAGGCTGTGGTCGACGGGATCAGCGCCCTCAATCCCGGCCTGTCGACGATCGGCGTCAACGCCAATCCGGTCCAGGCCTTTGGCGGCACATCGCAGTCGATGGCGGTGTTCGGGCAGGCGAGTTGGAAGCCCTCTGCGCTGAACGACAAGCTGGAACTTACCTTGGGCGGCCGTTTCACCGGCGACGACAAGACCGCCTATCTGGCGGGCGACGTCAATCCCGTGCAGCGTGGGCGAAAGAGCTTCGACAATTTGTCCTGGCTGGCGTCGCTGTCCTATGACGTGGTCAAGGACGTGATGATCTACGGCCGTGTATCGACCGGCTATCGGTCGGGCGGCATCAATCCGCGCGCCAACGTCATCAACACTTTCGACCCGGAAAAGGCGACCGCCTATGAAGCGGGCGTCAAGTCGCAATTTTTCAACAACCGCCTGCGGTTCAATCTGGCCGGTTATATCACCGACTATGATGACCTTCAGGTCCAGCAATTTGCGGCGGGCAGCGGCGGGGCGACGTCGCTGATCGTCAATGCGGGCAAGGTGCGGCTGTCGGGTTTCGAAGCGGAGCTCACTGCCCTGCCATTCCGCGGTTTCCAGATCGACGGATCGGTCGGCTATGTGAAGACTGACTATAAGGTGTTCCTGTTCCGCGATCCGGCGACGAACCTGATCCTCGATGTCGCTGATCAGGCCAAGCCGCTTTACACGCCGAAATGGAGCATCCATCTGGGCGCCGAATATTCGTACCCTGTCGGTGATGCGCTCGTTCGCCTGCGCGGCGACTATTCACATCGCACGCAGATCTGGTTCAATGCGCTCGACAATACGGCCCCGTTCAACCAGCAACTGATCTCGCCGTCGCAGACCAACGTCAAGGCGCGCCTGTCGATTGAGGATATTCGTCTGGGCAGTGGCAAGCTGGATGTCGGTCTGTGGGGCGACAATCTGCTCAACCAGAAGCGACTTGCCTATGGCATCGATTTCGGCGGGCTGGGTTTTGCGGGGGCGACCTTCAACAAGCCGGTCTCCTACGGCATCGACGCGCGTATACGGTTCTGAGCCAAGGAGCGGACGCCAATGGGCGTCGCCGCTTGAAAAAGGAAAGTGCGAGACGATGATTTCGTCTCGCGCTTTTCGCTGTCAGAGGATGGGTCTGGTCTGTCCGGGGATTGGATCGTCTACTGCTCTCATTCTCCCACATTTCCTATTTTGTGGCCTTCAGCCGCTAAACGTCGGAGCGCCGGCCTGGACGGCAAAACGTGCCAGAGACCGTGCTTTCCCCTTGGCCTCGTAGATGGTCGACATCGCGATATAGTCTCCCACGGCGCAGTCCGGCGTGAGGGTCAACAGGATCGGGCGCCGCCAAAGCGGAAGCTGGCGGAAATGCCATGGAAACGTGGGGCGCCGGCGATGAAGGTCGGCATACCCAGGCTGTCGCCGGTATTGCCCGCATCCATGATATATCCTTTGACGCGCTGCTGGCCGGTCACGTCGAACTGGACGAAGCCTATGTCGGCGGTCGCCGTTCGGGCGGCAAGCGTGGTCGCGGCGCTCCGGGCAAGACGATCGTGATGGGTCTGGCCGAACGTGGTGGCAACATGAAGGCGGTCGTCATCCCCAATGTAAAGAAGGACACGCTGCGCGGTGTGGTTCTGGACAGCGTTGAGAAGGGTTCGACCGTCTCGACCGACGAGCTGGTTTCCTATGGTTTACTCAGCGGCGATGGCTACGTGCATGGCGTGGTGAGCCATGGCCGCAAGGAATACGCCTACTACGACTACCGCGCTAACGAGACGTTCCACGTCAACACCGTGGAAGGCTTCTGGCGGCTGTTCAAGGCGTCAGTTCGCTCCACCCATGTCCAGATCAGCGCCAAGCACATGCAGCGCTATCTGTCGGAATTCACTTTCCGCGCGAACAATCGCCAGCGGGTGAATGGGATGTTTGATCTTCTGGTGGGGGCGCTGTGATGCGCCCCATTAAAGCCTCAAACTGACACCGATCGGCGGGGTCGATCCCGTCTGCCTCAGCTTGATCGATGAAGTCAGATAAACGCCCGCTCGCGAGCGCATCATTCAGCGTTAATCGAGCGGGCGTCACCTTATGCTACCTTCTCGCTGTCAAACCGCATCCGGTTCGGAACGATGGCCAACAAGTCGTCTTCCTCATCGATGCGAAGCATCCGCATATCGCGGACAACCTCCCAAAACCAAGGAAAGCGATCGTTCATGTCAAGAACTGCGGCGGCGCAGGTCATAGCGCTGGTCTGCTCGGTGCCGTAGAATACGGTGCCTTGCTGGCGCTTGAACCCGTGCTGAGCCAACACGCGGGCAATCTTGTCCCACGCATTATGGCGAGCCGCTGCCTCGGTGTTTAGATCATATGCAATGGCATACACTCTAGCGGTCCTTTTCGTGACCGGCGCACCAATCCTTCCACGGGTGCGCATCGGAACAACAGGCATAAGAACCCCTCTCAGAAAGCGTTTGAGAACGCAGTCTGACTAGACGAGTCCAACGGTTTGTGCTAGTCAGGCTGCGTCGAACGGAAGTCCGACGCAGCCTGCCAGCGTTAGTTCAGGCTAACAAAGCGGCCTGCCACATGGGTTTCTCTCTTTCTGACGCGGCGTCATGAGAAGGGGCTGTTCGTTCGGTCGGCTGGCGCGGTAACGCTTTCCGACTCGGTGTCTGCCCCGCCAAATATGGCATCATAGCCATCTGGCGGGGCATTCTCTTTCGCACCTCCAATGAGGTCGCGATTCTGTTCGATCAAGCGCAGAGCCTTTTCCCGGTCAGCCAGTTCCCACCCAGACTTTCCATGGCTAATTATATCTACGCTGCGCGACAGCAGCGCGCCCAGCGCGTTGATTTTGTTTTCGCCGCTTACCTCGAAGCCCATAGATTCCACGAAATCGACAAGCTGCTTCGTTTTCATCAGCCGGTTTGTGGTCGTCATAGCCATCATCGAGAGTAGGACGCTGATCCGCGACTGCTCCATGAAGCTATCTATTTCCACCTTGGGACGCGCCCCACCCTCGCGCTTGCCGCCCGGCTTGGGAGGAGCCTGGAAAGACTTATCCTGCACCGCCGCCGGGCCATCGGCCGGGCTTTCGCCATAGGCGGCGAGAAAACCACGCACCGCAGCCAGCTTGCGCACGAGATCGGCTTCTTCCGCCCTCATTCTTTGCACGATGTCAGAATCCATCACCCACCTCGCGTGTCTGCGGGGTATGTATCACAGCGCAGGGGTAAGGGGAAGAGGTGTTGCGTGGGAGGGTTGGCGTCCGCACGCCTCACGGCACATGGCTATATAAAGGATTTGTTAACTGCATACTCGCCGATGCGTTGCGTGATAAAGCAACCATTTCACCGCACATACGTCAAGGGGATAAACGGGACATTGAATTGAGAGGAAGCATGAAATCCGCTCTGTAATCGATCGCTCCGCTTTCAAAAGCGAAATGTCAGATAGCTGGCGGCATAGACGAGGTCGCGGCCCGGCTTGAATTTCTCCGATACGTCGCCGTAGATGGTGTAGAAACCCAACGTCATGAACGGGTTAAGCGCATATTGGCCGGCGGCGGTCACACGCTTGCCGAAGAAGCGGCTCTCGCTCTCGTCGCTGCGCCGGAGCACCTGACCGCCGAGCGAATAAACACCGTCATGAATGGAAGTCCGCCATAGCCCGGCGGCCGAGAAGTCGAGTTTCAGCCTTGCGGTTGGTTGGAGCGACAGCATCGGTTGAATGATGGTCAAATTGTGCGGACCCAGATCGCCATTATAGGTCAACGGCTTTGGGAAGAGCGGGCCATAGGTGCCGATCTTGCCATCATCGGGATTCTTGTCGCCCGACCCGACATCGACCCGCAGGGCGAGTCTGGGTTTCCATCCGCTCTGCCAGCTATAGGCAGCGGTGGCGGTGACATAATAGGCCTCGATGTCGAGAGCGCCGAACGAACCCCATTGCCTTATGCCTTCGACGTCGACGCTCCAGGCGTCTCGCTTGCCGGCGTAGCGGAGCGACAGGGTGCGGCGCCGGTCGTGCGCGGCCGGTTCGCTGTCGAAGGCGATGCTGGCGCGATCCGAGGAAACGAATAGCGCTTCGGCCCGGCCGGATCGGGCGCCGGTGCCGAAATTGCGGCCGGCATGGGCGCCGGTTACGTCATAGTCATGGTTGGTCTTATCGTCGAAACTGCCCAATTTCTCAGTTACGGCATGGCCGGTCAGAAAGCCACCATCCCATGGCCCCTGGCTTGCCATGACGCGCAGCAGGTCGAGCGAACGGCGGGTATTGGCGCCTTCGCGCATGTCGAACACGGTCTGGTTGCCGATGCCGATTTCCTGCCGGCCGAGGCGCGCGGTGACGCGGGCCTGGTCGATCGGCACATGCGCCTCGATAAAGGCCTGGTTGAAATCGAGCCGGCCTTCCTCGATCGGCGCGACGACGGAATCAAGGCCAGTGCTGGTCGCATGTTCGAGGTCGACAAAGGCGCGGAACAGGCCTTCGATCTGGAGATCTCCCCAGATGCGGCTGCGCTGCTGGAAATTGCCGTCATCATCCTGCGGGCCGCGACCCCAGCGCTCGCCCAGTCGCAGTTCGGGGCGCAGGCGCAGTTCACCGCCGAGCGTGGCATAGCTGTTGCCGACGATCGGCATATATTTGAAACGGGTCCACAAGTTCGCGTCGCGCACGTCGCGGAAGCTGGCATAATCCTCGTCATGGTTGATCGTGCGGAAGGCCGGCTTGGGCGCCTTGGGGCGTTCGCTGGTCTGCGATGCCGGCAGTTCTGCGGATGCCGGCATCTTCTGTGCGGTCCCGGCGGTGACGGGCGGTGGTGTGGCCGGGGCGGCCTGAACCATGGAGGCGGCCAAAGCGGGCGCCAGAAGATCGAACATGCATACTCTCCGAAATTGGGGTTTTTTGTTATGCGGTGGCCCGCTCGGGCCTTTTCGCTATGACGCTCTGAAGCAGGTGGACGGCGAGGCCGAAGATCAGGCCCCAGAAGGCGGAGCCAAGCCCGGCCAGCGTCATGCCCGATGCGCTGGCAGCGAAAGTGACGAGGGCAGCGTCGCGCCCCTGCTCTGCGCGGAGGGCCGCGCTGAGCGAATTGGCGACAACCGGAAACAAGGCGAGGCCCGCCAGCGCGGCGATCAGCGTCTTGGGCAGGGTGGCGAACAGGGCAAGCACGGTGCCGGCAAAGGCGCCGAAGACGAGATAGGTGACGCCGCCTGCTATGCCGGCAACGTAGCGGCGGGCCGGATCGGGATGGGCGTCGGGTCCAAGGCAGATGGCCGCGGTGAAGGCGGCAAGGTTCAGCCCATGGCAGCCGAACGGTGCCAGCGCGATTGAGGCGATGGCGCTGGTGGATACGATCGGCCGTGCAGCGGGCTGGTCGTAGCCGGCTGCGCGCAGCACAGCGATACCGGGCAGGAACTGGCCGGTCAGCGCGACGACGGCCAGCGGCACGGCAATGCTGGCGGTGGCCGCCCAGTCGAAATACGGTGTCGTCCAGACCGGAACGGTCAGGTGCGGCACGCCGATCGATCCGGACAGGCCGCCCCCGATCGCGGTGATGGTAACGCCCGTCACCAGCACCGCCACAACGGCATAGCGCGGCGCCAGCACGCGGCCGGCGAAGAAGGCGGCGATCATGGTGATCAGCATCACCGGAGCGGCCGGCACCGCGCCAATCATATCGATAACGAAACGGAATAGGATGCCGGCCAGCATTGCTGCGGTAATCGCGGCGGGCAGGCGCTGCATCAGCCGGTCGAAGGCGCCCGACAGGCCAACCAGCAGGACCGCAAGATTGGCGACGATATAGGCGCCGATGGCGGTCGCGAAATCGGTCTGCGGCAGCATCGTCACCAGCAGCGCCGAGCCCGGCGCCGACCAGGCGATCACGATCGGGACGCGCCAGCGCCAGCTGAGCATGATGCCCAATATGCCGCTGCCGATCGAAATGGCCCAGATCCAGGAGGCGACGAGGGCCGGTTCCAGTCTCTGCGCCGCCTGGAAGATGATCACCAGCGGCCCGGCATAGGATATGGTGGTGGCGATGATCCCGGCGATGATCGCCGGGATCCAGCCTGTCTGGCTTGCGGTCATGATGGTCCGATCACGCCGCCAGGGCGTAGTTTTCCCGGGACATCTGCTGGCGGCGGTTTAGCATGAAGACCGCCGTGGCCAGCACCGAGACAAGGCCCGGAATGGCGAAGGCAACGAAGTTGAGCGCCATGGGCAATTGTGCCGCGAGCAGCAGGCCGCCCAGCATCGGTCCGACGATCGCGCCGACCCGGCCCATGCCCGATGCCCAGCCCAGGCCTGTCGAGCGGACCGACAGATCGTAAAATTCGGCAACGCTGGCATATAGGAGGATTTGCGTGCCCGTCGTGCCCGCGCCAGCGACGAAGATCAGCAGATAGAGGATCGGCATCGGCTCGTTGAGGCCAAGCAGGCAGATGCAGATGGCGCCGAGCAGGAAATAGGCGATGACCACCTGCGGCAGGCCGAAGCGGTCGGCGAGGCGTCCGCCGGCGATTGCGCCGAACATACCGCCGAAATTGAGCGCCAGCAGGAAGGACAGGCTGGACCCCAGGCTGTAGCCGGCGCTGCGCATCAACTGCGGCAACCAGGAGCCGAGCGCATAGACCATCAGCAGGCAGCAGAAGAAACAGAGCCACATCGAGAGCGTGCCGAGCGTGCGATTGTGGCGGAAAAGCTCGGCGATGCTGGTCTTGGCGGCGACGCCCTGCGGTTGGAGCAGCGGGCCGTCGAGACGCTGGCCGGGCGACAGGCGCTGAAGGATGGCGCGCGCCTGTTCCTGCCGTCCCTGCCGGACGAGGAAGCCGGCCGATTCCGGCAGGCCGCGCAGGACCAGCGGCAACAGGATCAGGGGAACCGCGGCCGCGAAGAACATCGCCTGCCAGCCGAACAGCGGCAGCAGCCAGATGCCGAGACCCGCCGCAGCCATGCCGCCCACGGCATAGCCGCTGAACATCAGCGCGACGAGCGTGCTGCGCATCCGCTTGGGCGCATATTCATTGGTCAGCGCGACCGCATTGGGCATCAGCCCGCCGCAACCCAGGCCGGCGAGAAAGCGCAGGGCGCCGAACATGGTCGGCGTTGTCGCGAAGCCGTTGACGAAGGTGGCGGCGCTGAACAGCGCGAAACAGATGGTGATGCAGGTCTTGCGCCCGATCCGGTCGCCCAGAGGTCCGAAGAAGAGGGCGCCGGACATCATGCCGAACAAGGCCCAACTCGCGAGCGATCCGGCTTGTGGTGCGCTGAGTCCCCATAGGTCCATCAACTGCGGGAGGACTACACCATAGATGAATACGTCATATCCATCGACTATGAGAAGGATGGCGCAAGCAAAGATGATCTTAAGATGTAGATTTCCAAACCTGGATTCGTCGATATGACGATTTATATCAATACCCTGCATATCGAATCCTCTCCCTTATTGATGAGTATGATTTTCCGGGAAAGTGAATGACATGCAGGGCGCCGCCAAATACCAATTAAGTCCGATCGAAATACGCTGTGGGTATGGTAGGGGTATGGCGTGCGGCGCAATCGCCTTAGAGTTCTTCGGTTAGCGCGGCTGGGACCTCATAGCCCCATCGGGCATATTGGTGGGCGATGACGGACGCCATCAGCGCCAGTTCGGGAGAACGGTCGCCCGGGCGATGGCTCATGATGATCGGCGATGTCGCCGGTTCGGCCAGGTCACGAAAGGCGACGTCGTGGCTGCGGGCGCGATGGACCGATTCCGGCACGATCGCCATGCCTTCCTCTGCCGCGACCAATCCGATCGCAATCTGCAGTTCGCGCGCTTCATGGACGATGCGGGGCTCGATCGAATGGTCGCGGAACAGGGATATGACCTGGTCGGCATAGCTGGGGCGCGGCGCGCGGGGATAGATGATCTGCGGTTCTTCGGCCAGATCGCGGATCGATATGGGGCCGTCGCCATGCGCCAAAGGATGGTCGATGGGAAAGGCGGCGACCATCTTCTCGTTGCGCAGGATGATGCGGCGCACGGCCGGATCTTCGAACCGGATGCGGCCGAAGCCGACATCGATCCGCCCGTCTTTGAGCGCGGCGATCTGTTCCAGGGTCGTGCTTTCGACCATCACCAGTTCGACATTTTCGGCAGCCTTGCGGAATTCGCGGATCAGTTCGGGCAGGCGGGCATAGATGGTCGAGGCGACGAAGCCGATGACCAGCCGACGTCGCTGGCTGGTGGCGGCGGTCTTCACCATCGCTTCGACATCCTCCATCCGCGCCAGCAGTTGCAGCGCCTGGGCATGGAGGAGGCGGCCCACATCGGTCAGCCGCAACGGGCGGCTGGACCGGTCGAGCAAGGGCGCGCCGACATGGGCTTCCAGTTGCTGGATCGCGCGTGACAAAGGCGGCTGGGCGATGTGCAACCGGTCGGCGGCACGGTTGAAATTGCCTTCGTTCGCGACGGCTACGAAATAGCGCAAGAGGCGCAGATCCATCACCGATTATACCTCCAAAGTATGAACCCTTGACCGCATTGATCTTTGAACCGGCGGCGGCGGAGGGTTAACTATTCCATGAAACGTAAGCATTTGGGAGAGTCGCCGCAATGGCCGGATTGAGCCACGCCGATACCTTCATCGTCGATGTTCCGACGATCCGCCCGCATGTGCTGGCGATGGCGACCATGCACGCCCAGTCGATGGTGATCGTCCGCCTCACCGATGCCGACGGTATCGTTGGCATCGGCGAAGGCACGACGATCGGCGGCCTCAGCTATGGCGAGGAAAGCCCTGAAAGCATCAAGTTGGCGATCGACACCTACATAGTCCCGGTCCTGGAAAGCTGCGATCTGGCGCAGGTCGGTGCGACCATGGCGAAGGTCGCCCGCTGCGTGCGGGGCAATCATTTCGCCAAATGTGCGGTCGAAACCGCCCTGCTCGACCTAGCCGGCAAGCGGTTGGGCATCCCGGTGTCCGAATTGATCGGCGGCGGCCGCGTCCGCGACAGCCTGCCGGTGGCCTGGACGCTGGCCAGCGGCGACACCGCCCGTGACATTGCCGAGGGCGAAGAAATGCTCGATCGCCGCCGCCACCGCATCTTCAAGCTGAAGATCGGCAAGCGGGACGTGCGCGACGACGTCGCCCATGTCGGCGCTATCTGCAAGGCGCTGGGCGACCGCGCCAGCGTGCGGGTCGACGTCAACCAGAACTGGTCTGAGGCGCAGGCCAGGATCGGCATGGCCATGCTGCACGATGTCGGTTGCGACCTGGTCGAACAGCCGATCGCCGGCGACGCGATCGCCGCCATGGCCCGCCTGTCGAAGAACCTGCCGGTGCCGCTGATGGCGGACGAGGCACTCCATGGCCCGCGCAGCGCGCTGCGCATCGCCACTGCCCATGCCGCCAGCGTCTTCGCGCTCAAGATCGCCCAGTCGGGCGGCCTATTCGCCACCGCCGAAGTGGCGGCGATCGGCACGGCTGCGGGCATGGGCCTCTATGGTGGCACCATGCTGGAGGGCGGGGTTGGCACCGTCGCTTCCGCCCATGTCTTCGCGACGCTGCCGGACCTTGCCTGGGGCACCGAATTGTTCGGCCCGTTGCTCCAGACAGAAGATATTTTGAGCGAGCCGCTTGGCTATGGCGACTTCTCGCTCGCCGTGCCGACCGGTCCGGGGCTGGGCATCGCCTTCGACGAGGACAAGCTCGCCTTCTTCCGGCGTGATCGCACGTCGCCCATCCTTCACGCCGTTTCCGCAGGAGCCTGAATCCCATGCTGTTCATGGTCGAAATGGACGTCAATATTCCGCTGGATTTCGACGCGGCGGAAGCCGCCCGGATCAAGGCCGCGGAAAAGGCCTATTTCCAGACGCTGCAGGCGGCCGGCACCTGGCGCCATATCTGGCGCAAGGTTGGTCTCTATTCCAACGTGTCGATCTTCGACGTCGAGAGCAACGCCGCCCTGCACGACACGCTCATGGCGCTGCCGCTCTATCCCTTCATGACCATGAAGGTGACGCCGCTCTGCCGCCATCCATCGTCGATTCATGAGGATGATCGCTGATCCTCGGACCGCAAGCTTAGGAGAGAGAATATGGGAACCAGCTTCGTAGAAACACCGGAAATCCAGAACCTGCTCGATCGTGTCGCGGGGCTGGATTCGCAAGGTGGCGATAGCCGCATGAAGGCGATCATGCGCGATCTGATCGAATCCTGCATGACCATCATCGCCCGCTACGACATCAGCGAGGATGAGGTGTGGAATGCCGTCAACTTCCTGCAGGGCGCGGCCGGCGCCGGGGAATTGGGGCTGTTGATGCCGGGCGTCGGCCTGGAGCATTTCATCGATCTCTACATGGACGCCAAGGATGCGGAAGCCGGCAAGCTGGGCGGCACGCCGCGCACGATCGAAGGGCCACTTTATGTCGAAGGCGCACCGATCGTCGAAAGCGGCGCCTATCTGACCGATGATGGCGACGACACCGATACGCTCTACATGACCGGCCGCATCATCGGCCCTGATGGCGAGGCGGTGACGGAGGGCCTTGTCCATGTGTGGCATGCGGACTCGCACGGCTTCTATTCGCATTTTGACCCGACTCACGAACAGACACCGTTCAACAATCGCCGCCGGTTGAAGATCGCGGCGGACGGCACCTATGCCTTTTCGTCGAAGATGCCGAACGGCTATTCGGTTCCGCCGGGTGGGGCGTCCGATACGCTGATGAAGCTGCTCGGCCGTCACGGCAACCGCCCCGCCCATGTGCATTTCTTCATCGAGGCGCCGGGCTATCGCCGACTGACGACGCAGATCAACTTTGGCGACGATCCGTTCGCTGCCGACGATTTCGCTTTCGGCACCCGCGAAGGGTTGCTGCCGGTGCCCAACCGCCAGGGCGACAGCGCGCATATCGCCTTCGATTTCCACCTGCAACGTGCTGACGATGAAGGCGATGAAGCCTTCTCGACCCGCAAGCGCCTGGCGGTGGATGCCGTCGAACCGGTCAAAGAACCGGCCTGAAAGGAGAGAGGATCATGACCAGTCCCATGACTTTCCTGCGCGACCGCGTCGAAACCGCGGTCGTGGACGATCCGGAAACCGGCATCTTCCGCTGCCGCCGCGACGTCTTCACCGACCCCGCATTGTTCGATCTGGAGATGAAATATATCTTCGAGAGCAACTGGGTCTATCTGGCCCACGAAAGCCAGGTCGAGAAGAAGAACGACTATTTCACGACCTGGATCGGCCATACGCCGGTGATCCTGACCCGGGCCAAGGATGGCGGTCTCAATTGCGTGGTCAATGCCTGCGCCCATCGCGGCGCCAAGCTGTGCCGCCGCAAGCGGGGCAACCAGCCTCTGTTCGTCTGCCCCTTTCATGGCTGGAGCTTCAAGACCGACGGCAAGCTGCTGCGCGCGAAGGATGCCAGCACCGGCGCCTATCCCGACAGTTTCGACCATGAAGGGTCGCACGACCTGACCCGCGTCCGGGTGGAAAGCTATCGCGGCTTCATCTTCGGTTCGCTCAATCATGACGTGTTGCCGCTGGAGGATCATCTGGGCGAGGCGAAGGTCATCATCGACCAGATGGTGGATCAGGCGCCAGAGGGGCTGGAGGTGCTGACCGGCAATTCTACCTACACCTTCCATGGCAACTGGAAGATGCAGATGGAAAATGGCTGCGACGGCTATCATGTCAGCTCGGTCCACGAAAATTACCAGTCGACCATGGGCCGGCGCGCCGAAGGCGGCACCAAGGCGGTGGACGCCAATGGCTGGTCGAAGGCGCCGGCGAGCGGCGTCTATGGCTTCGAACATGGCCATATCCTGCTCTGGACCCAGGTGCTGAACCCCGAAGTCCGTCCTGTCTGGCACCTCAAGGATCAACTGGTCGAGCGGCTGGGCGAGGACAGGGCGAAGTTCATCCTCGAACAGACCCGCAATCTGGCGCTCTATCCCAACGTGTTCCTGATGGATCAGTTCTCGACCCAGATCCGCGTTGTGCGGCCAATCGACGTGCACACCACCGAAGTCACCATCTATTGCTATGCGCCCAAAGGCGAGAGCGCCGAGGACCGCGCGCATCGCATCCGACAGTATGAAGATTTTTTCAACGTCACCGGCATGGGCACGCCAGACGATCTGGAGGAATTCCGCAGCTGTCAGTCGGCCTATGAGGGCGCGGGCGAATTGTGGAACGACCTCAGCCGCGGCGCGACCCGCTGGATCGCCGGGCCGGACAGCAATGCGACCGCGATGGGCATGAACCCGCTGCTGTCGAGCGAGCGCAGCGAGGATGAAGGGCTGTTCGTGCGGCAGCATGAATATTGGGCGCAGATCATGCTGGACGGCATGGCCAGGGAATCCGGCGTTGCGCCGATGATGGAGGCCGCAGAATGACACTGGTTCTCGACACGGAGCGCGCGGCGCTGTCCTATCAGGATATCTGCGCTTTTCTCTATCGCGAGGCACGGCTGCTCGACGATCGCGAACTGGACGAATGGCTCGAATGCTATTCGGAACAGTGCGAATATTGGATGCCGGCCTGGACCGACGATGACGCACTGACCACCGATCCGCACAGCGAAATCTCGCTGATCTACTATGGCAACCGCAAGGGGCTGGAGGATCGCGTCTATCGGCTGAAGACCGAGCGCTCGTCGGCCAGCACGCCCGAGGCGCGCACCTCGCACTTCCTGGCGAATATCGAGATACTGGAAACCCGCGCCGACGCGGTCGAGCTGCGCTACAATTGGCACACGATGAGCCATCGTTACCAGAAGACGCAGCAGTTTTTCGGTACGACCTTCGTCACGCTGGACATCAGCGGCGAAGCCCCGAAGATCCTGAAGAAGAAGATCGTTCTCAAGGACGACTATATTCATCAGGTCATCGACGTCTATCATATCTGAAGGACCGGATGATGATCTTCCAGGGACGTTTCGCCGGCAAGGTGATGGTCGTGACCGGCGCGGCGCAGGGCATTGGCGCCGGTGTCGCAACCCGCGCCGCAGCCGAGGGCGCCAGCCTTGTCCTCGTCGACCGGGCCGATTTCGTGACCGATGTCGAACAGGCGATCGTGGCGGCGGGTGGCAGGGCCATTTCCGTCAACTGCGACCTCGAAACCTATGAAGGCGCAAGCCAGGCGATGGCAGCGGTGGTCGCGGCCTTCGGGCGCATCGACATCCTCGTCAACAATGTCGGCGGCGCGATCCGCATGCGGCCCTTTGCGCAGTTCGAACCGATGCAGATCGACGCGGAAATCCGCCGTTCGCTGATGCCGACCCTCTATTGCTGCCATGCCGCCCTGCCGGCGATGCTGGATCAGGGAGCGGGGACGATCGTCAATGTCTCGTCCAACGCCACGCGCGGCATCCGCCGCGTGCCCTATTCGGCGGCGAAGGGCGGGATCAACGGCCTGACGCAGGCGCTGGCGATGGAATATGCGGAAAGCGGCATCCGCGTCGTCGCGACCGCCCCCGGCGGCACGAGCGCGCCGCCGCGCCGCGTGCCCCGTAACGCGGAAGGCAACAACCATCAGGAGCAGGTGTGGATGGCCGAGGCGGTGGCGCAAGTGACATCGTCGGCTTTCATGAAGCGCTACGGCACGCTGGACGAGCAGATCGCGCCGATCCTTTTCCTCGCTTCCGACGAGGCCAGCTATGTGACCGGATCGGTCCTGCCCGTCGCCGGAGGCGACATTGGATAATAACTTTGCGGGCGGCGATATCGGCTGAAGGGACAAAGACATGCAGAAAATCTACGACAGCCCGGCGCAGGCACTTGAAGGACTGTTGTTCGACGGCATGACGATCATGTCGGGCGGTTTCGGGCTCTCGGGTAATCCTGAAAGCCTGATTCCCGAGATCCGGGCGTCGGGTGTGAAGGACCTGACCGTCATCTCCAATAATGCCGGCGCGGACGGTTTTGGCCTGTGGATGCTGCTGGAAAGCCGGCAGGTGAGGAAGATGATCTCCTCCTATGTGGGGGAGAACAAGCTGTTCGAGAGTCAGTATCTGTCGGGCGAACTGGAACTGGAACTGAATCCGCAGGGCACGCTCGCCGAGCGTATCCGGGCTGGCGGCGCGGGCATCCCGGCCTTCTATACCAAGACCGGCGTGGGCACGGTGGTGGCCGAGGGCAAGCCGGTCGAGAGTTTCGAGGGCGAGGACTATGTGCGCGAGACATGGCTGCGCGCCGACCTGTCGATCATCAAGGCGTGGCGGGCGGACCCGGCCGGCAACCTCATGTTCCGCAAGACCGCGCGCAACTTCAACCCGAACATGGCGACGGCTGGCAAGATGACGGTGGTGGAGGTCGAGGAAATCGTGCCTGAAGGCAGCTTCGATCCCGACTGCATCCATACGCCCGGTATCTATGTCGACCGCATCGTCCTTTCCACCATTAACGAGAAGCGGATCGAGAAGCTGACGGTGCGCGAAAGGGAGACTGCACGATGAGCTGGACCCGCGACGAGATGGCGGCGCGCGCCGCAAAGGAATTGCGCGACGGCTATTATGTGAACCTTGGCATCGGCATTCCGACGCTGGTGGCAAACCATGTGCCGGACGGCGTCAATGTCACGCTCCAGAGCGAGAATGGGATGCTCGGCATCGGTCCCTTCCCTTATGAGGGCGAGGCGGACCCGGACCTGATCAATGCCGGCAAGCAGACGATCACCGAGCTGCCGACGAGCAGCTTCTTCTCTTCGGCCGACAGTTTCGCGATGATCCGGGGTGGCCATATCGACATGGCGGTGCTGGGCGCGATGGAGGTGGCGGCCAACGGCGACCTCGCCAACTGGACCATCCCCGGCAAGATGGTGAAGGGCATGGGCGGCGCCATGGATCTGGTCGCGGGCGTCAAGCGCGTCGTGGTCGTCATGGACCATGTGTCCAAGAATGGCAGTCCCAAGATCCTCGACGCCTGCACCCTGCCGCTGACCGGCAAGGCGGTCGTCGACCTCATCATCACCGACCTCGCGGTGATCGCGGTGGACCGCGTCAGGGGCGGCCTGACCCTCATGGAACTGGCCCCCGGCGTGACTGAAGCCGAAGTCATCGAGAAGACCAGCGCGCCGCTGGCGATCCTCGAAGCTGCGTGAAATAGGAAAACTACCGTGCCCAAGCTGATCGTCGTCAACCGTGCGGGGGACGAAACGAGCATCGATGCCCGCGAGGGCATCTCCGTGATGGAAGCCATTCGCGACAATGGCTTTGACGAACTGCTCGCCCTGTGCGGCGGCTGCTGTTCCTGCGCGACCTGCCATGTCTTCGTGGATGCGGAATGGAGCGGGACGGTCGGCGGGGCCAGCAGTGACGAGGACGACCTTCTCGATTCCTCCGATCATCGCGGCGAGCGCTCGCGCCTGTCCTGCCAGATCATGATGACCGCCGCGCTCGACGGCCTGCGCGTCGCCATCGCACCGGAGGATTGAGCATGGCCTTCACCCAGCGCCCCGGCGCCACTCTCTACTGGAAGCGCGACGGCCGGGATGAAGCGCCTGCGCTAATACTGCTGAACAGTATCGGCACCGACATGGATCTGTGGGATGGCGTGCTGCCGCATCTGCGCGATCATTTCGCCCTGCTGCGGATCGACACGCGCGGCCATGGCGCGTCGGTCGCCGAGCCGGGCGACTACAGGCTGGCGATGTTGGCGGACGATGTGCTGGCGGTCGCCGATGCGGCCGGGTTCGATCGCTTCGCGCTGGCGGGCGTGTCACTGGGCGGCATGATCGGCATGGAGTTGGCGCTGCGCGCGCCCGACCGGATCGACAAACTGCTGCCCATCTGCACCTCGGCGACGATGGACAGCGCGTCCTGGAACGAGCGCATCGCCAAGGTGCGGGGCGAGGGGATGGCCGCCATCGCCGAACTTGCCATGGAGCGCTTCCTCTCCGACGCTGCCGAGCCTGCCCTCTATGAAGCGGTTCGGTGCCAATTGCTGGCGATGGATGCGGAAGGCTATGCCGGCTGCGGCGCAGCGATCCGCGACATGGACCTCGCCGATCGGATCGGCGGTATCGTCTGTCCGACATTGATCGTCACCGGCACACGCGACACATCGACCCCTTTCGAGGGGCATGGCGAACATCTCCTTGCCCGCATCCCCGGCGCAGCGCATGTGGCGCTCGCCGCCGCGCATCTCGCCCCGCTCGAAGCGCCCGAGGCCCTGGCGGGCACCATCTCCTCTTTTCTTGAAAGCTGAAAAGTCATGGTCGAAGCCTTCATCTGCGACGCTGTCCGCACCCCCATCGGCAAGCTCAACGGCTCTCTGGCGACCGTCCGTGCCGACGATCTGGCAGCGCTGCCGCTCCGGGCGCTGATGGCGCGCAACGGCAAGGCGGACTGGTCGGCGCTGGACGATGTCATCCTGGGCTGCGCCAATCAGGCGGGCGAGGATAATCGCAACGTCGCGCGCATGGCGGTGCTGCTCGCCGGGATGCCGGAAGCCGTGCCGCACGACCACGACTTCGATGGGCCGATAGGCGACCATGCCCGTGCCGGTGATCGCGGAGTTGAAACGAAGCGGTCGCGTAAAATCCCTCCTATCATTGTTCAGCGAAGCTGATCATCTGCCGGCTTGGGAATCACGGAAACGAGCAGGTCCAGGGACATTCCGGTTCGAATTGAACCGGAATGTCCCTGGGTTTCATTTGCTTTGCTCACCCGTCCGGAGCGCTTGACCTTGTCGGCGTCAGCGCCCCATGGCGGCGACCGCTTCGGCCGCGCCGCGGATCGCGCCCTCGATATAGGTGACGCCCGTGCCGTCGCCGATCTCCACAACATCATGGCCCCGATCGCGCAGCGTGTCGGCGAGCGTCGAATCCCCATGCGCGCCCATGGCGACGACGACATGATCGGCGGCAACGCTTTGCGTCTCTCCGGTCGTGCCGGTGAAGCGGACCGCACCCTTGTCGATGCGAATGTCGCTTGCCCCGGCGAACATCGCCACGCCATGCTCGCGCAATTCCGCCAGCAGCCGCATCCGCCGCACCAGCAGCAGTCCGCCGCCGAATTTCGGCGCTTCCCCGATGATCGTCACCTCGCGGCCCCGCTCCATCAGGAATTCGGCCAGTTCGCATCCGACCAGTTCGCCGCCGATGATGACGACCCGCTTGCCCAGGGGCATCCAGCTATGCGTCGCCTTGCGCACCAGTTCCAGATTGGCCGTCGCGCCCGTCGCTGCACCGACCTTGGTCGCGATGCGCGTTGCCCAGCTCGTCTTGCGGCGGATCGACGCACTGTCCTCCCCCAGCATCATGCCGCGCAGATCGTCGCCCGACAGGACGAAATCCTGATCATTGCCGGGGATGGGCGGCATGTCGCGCACCGCGCCGGTGGCGACAATGATCTTGTCGGGCTTCAGGCTGGCAATGAGTTCCGGCGTCGCCTCGGTCTTGAGGCGGACATCGACCGAGGATTTGCCGACCTCCCGCCGAAGCCAGTCGAGCAGCCGCTCATTGGGTTCATAGGCCAGTGCCGCGAACCGCAGCGTCCCGCCCAGCCGGTCCGACTTCTCGATCAGCGTCACCTTCGCCCCGGCCTGGCTCAAGCGCCGCGCCGCCTCCATGCCGCCGGGGCCGCCGCCCACGATGACGACATGGCCGGGCACGATCGCGGGCGACCAGTCGAGATCCTCAAATCCCGTTTCCGACCGCACGGCGCACCGCACCTGTTCGCGCAGATAGGCGGTCGATACGCAGGTATAGCAATAGATGCAGGGGCGGATATCGTCGGTCCGCCCTTCTGCCAGTTTCACCGGCAGGTCCGGGTCGGCAAGCAGCTTGCGTCCCATGGCCAGGAAATCGAATTCGCCGCCGGTCAGCCCCCTCTGCCCCCGGTCCAGTTCCACCCGGCCCGATGCGATCACCGGAATGGTCACGACCTTGCGGATGGCGGCCGCAAATTCCAGATGGATGCCCGGCTCGTGCGGGATGTTGGAGGCCGAGTGCAGCTTGCCCTGGCCGACGTCATGATAGGCGGTGACGGTGATCCCGTCGGCGCCCGCGGCTTCCACCATCGGCGCCAGTTCCAGCGCATGGTCGATGGTGATGCCGTTCTTCTTGCCCATCTCGCGCGAGTCCATCTTGACCCACATCGGGAAGTCCGGGCCGACCGCCTCCCGCACCGCGCGCACCACTTCCAGCAACAGGCGGGCGCGGCCCTTCAGGTCGCCGCCATAGTCGTCGGTGCGGGTGTTGGTCGCGGGCGACATGAAGGAGGAGAGGAGATAGCCATGCCCGCCATGGATTTCGATCCCGTCGAAGCCCGCCGTTTTCGCACGCATCGCGGCGGCGGCGAATTGCGCCACGGCAACGGCGATATCCTCCTGCGTCAGCACCTTGATCTGCGGCATGGTGCTGCCGGCAAAGGCGGCCATTTCCTCGGGCAGGAAATAGTCTGGAAAGTCGCCGGCAAAGGGTGGCGGATAGGCTGGCGCCCAGAGCGGATGCCCTTGACCCGCCGAATGGGTGGCGACCAGCCCGCCATGATGAAGCTGTGTCGCGATGCGTCCTCCCGCGGCATGGACGGCATCGACCAGCCGCTTGAGGCCGGGCAGGAAGCGGTCGTCGGAAATGGCGGTCTGCTTGGGCTGCACCGCGCCCACCGGCCAGGCGACGCCCATCACGCCGGTCACGATCATGCCCGCGCCGCCCCTCGCCTGTGCGACATGATATTCGATCAGGCGCTGGCCTACCGTGCCGTCCTCCTCGGCCAGGCTGACGCCCATGGCCGTCACGAAGATGCGATTGGCGACGGTCAGCGCACCGATCCGACCGGGACTGGATAGTGTCAGATGCCCCGAGGCGGTGCGGGGGACGGGGGCAGCGCGCATTCTTCTCTCCTGAATCGATATATGCGTAGATTTTTTCATTTCATATCACGCTATGAGTTGTTAGTTGTATATAATAATAGATTATCGCGTAAATATTTTCGTGTTTATGGAGGAGGTATGTCGCAGCCATGGCTTGACCGGATCGCGCTGCACGATCTGGTGATGCGCTATTGCCGGGGATGCGACCGGCGCGATTTCGCGCTCGTCCGCTCGCTCTATCATGACGATGCGATCGATGACCATGGCACGATGTTCACGGGCGGACCGGACGCATTCGTCGCATGGCTGGCGCAGGTCACGACTCGATGGGATCTGACGCGGCACAGCATCAGCAACAGCCTGTTCGTGATCGACGGCGACCGCGCCGAAGGCGAACATTATGCGGAGGCCTGGCATCGCACACCAGGGCCGGATGCAAAGCAATATATCGTGTTGGGCCGCTATCTCGATCGCTATGAGCGGCGCGATGGCGTCTGGAAATTCAGCCATCGCAGCCTGGTTTTCGATCATGGATCGATTGTCCAGGTCGATGTCGACTTATTCGCGCAGATGCGCCGGGATGCCCCCAATGGCCGTGCGGATCGCGACGATCCGTCCTTTGCCTATCCCTTGCTGGCGGGATTGTCGGCATGAGGGCCGCGCTCTGGGACGGCGCGTCGCTGGTCGTCAGCGACCGGCTGACGCTGCGGCCGGTGGAGGCGGGCGAGGTGCGTGTCCGGGTGCTGCGGTCGGGCATCTGCCATAGCGACATCGCGATGATGACGCCGCATCTTCCCATGCCGCCGATCGTGCTGGGGCATGAGGCCGCGGGTGAGATCGCCGAACTGGGGCCGGACGTCGAAGGCTGGGCCGTGGGCGACCGCGTCACAGTCGGAACCCAGACGCCCTGCGGGCAATGCCGCGAATGTCACCGGGGCGAGCCGCATAATTGCGACATCAACTGGGGCTTCGTTCCGAGCTTTCCCTTCGCGTTGGAGGGAAGGCCTGTCGCCTCCTTCGCCAATGTCTCCTCCTTCGCGGAGGAGATCGTGGTGAAGGCGTCGCAGCTTTTCGCCATAGACGATCTGCCGCCCGAACAGGCGGCGCTGATCGGCTGCGCGGTGTCCACCGGAGTCTGCGCATCGCGGGTGCTCGGGCGGGTGCGCGCCGGTGACACGGTGGCGGTGTTCGGCGTCGGTGGGATCGGCGTCAACGCCATCCAGGGCGCCGTCCAGAGCGGCGCCACGGTCGTTGCGGTCGACGCCAATCCCGCAAAGGAGGCAGTGGCGCGGCGGTTCGGCGCAACCGGCTTCATGCTGGCCGACCGCACGCAGGACAGTGACGGAGCGGCGGCGAAGCTGGCGGCAGCGCATGGCCCGATCGACGTCGTGGTCGAATGCAGCGGCGCGGTCGGCGCGATCGAAACCGCGCTCCGTTGCACCAAGCGCGGCGGCCGCGTGGTGCTGATCGGCATGTCGAAGCCGGGATCGCAGGCGGCGCTGCCGCTCGACCGTTTCGTCATGGGCGGGGAGGTGATCGCGACCATGAACGGCGGTGCGGTGCCCGATCGCGATTATCCCGACCTGATCGCGCAGGCGCGGGACGGGCGGCTCAACCTCGCCGATCAGATCAGCGGCGTCTGGCCGCTGGACCGGATCGGCGAGGCGATCGCCGCGCTCAAGGTCGGCGAAGTGACCCGCGCCCTGGTCGATCACGAAATTTAAGATGTCTAAATATTTCAGGAGTTAGCCATGAACGAAGCAAAGGATCTGCGGCTGTCGGCGCGCTGGCGCAATTTCTGCGATCAACTGGCGCAGGCGGGGGATGTTCTTGACCGGCCGGCCGCGCCGGGCACGCCGATCGATCAGGCCGAAGGGCTGCGCTATCTTTCGCGCCTCACCCGCACCGCGCTCAACATGCTGGTCGATTCCAGCGATCCCGATTTCCCGCGCCTCTTCCTGCTATGCGATGACGCCATCAAGATTGGCGCGGACAATCCCGACAATCTCTACCAGCAGATCGTCGTGCGCGGCGATCGCGACTATCGCATCACTGGTCGGCGCAACAGCGTTCCCTATTTCTCGATCGGGTCGAAGGCGAACCGCTATGCGATCGACGGGACCATGGCTTCGACCGGCGAGATCGAACTGGCCGACATGGAAATCGGCCCGGATGGGGGTTTCGAAATCATCGCCAGCAAGACGGAAAAGCCGGGCAACTGGCTGCCCATGGCCGACGACACGACGCTGCTCATCATCCGCCAGACCTTCAACGACAAGCGGACCGAAAAAGCGGCCGACGTCCGGGTCGAACGGATCAGCGACGGCCCTGCGGTTCCCGCCATCCTTCAGCCCGATATCATCAATGCGCAACTCGCGGGCGCGGCGGCATGGGTGCGCGGCACCGCCAATAGCTTCGCCGACTGGTCGCAATACTTCATGGAACAGCCCAACCGCATCTATGACGGCAAACCGCAGGCCTTTTATCAACAGGCGGGGGGCGACCCGAAAATCTGGTACGGTCATATCTATTATGACCTCGCCCCCGACGAGGCGCTGGTCATCACCGCCACGCCGCCCGAATGCCGCTTCTGGAATTTCCAGATCGACAATTGGTGGATGGAATCGATGGACCATGTGAACCGCAAGGTCTGGGTCAACGGCGCGCAGGCGACCTACGAGGCGGACGGCAGCGTCATCCTCGTCTGTGCCGATCGCGATCCGGGCTATGGCAACTGGATCGACCTGTCGGGCCACCGCAGCGGCACTGGCCTCTGGCGCTGGATCGAGGCGAGCGACCATCCGGTCCCGCAATGCAAGGTGGTGAAGCTCTGACAAGGAGAAGGCGGCACTGCGCCGCCTTCCTGAACCCGTCCTATTTCTCTTGCTGTTCGAGGTCACGAAGCGCCGTGCGCAACACCTTGCCGCCGGCGTTGCGGGGCAGGGCATCGACGAAGGCGACCCGGCGGGGGGCCTTGTAATTGGCCATATGCGCTCGCGCCCAGTCGATGATCGCGCGCTCGTCCGTTTGCTGGCCGGGGCGCAGCACGACGAACGCCTTGCCGACCTCGCCCAGCCGTTCGTCGGCGATGCCAATCACCGCCGCCGTTTCGATGGCGGGGTGAGCGGCGAGCAGGCTCTCGATCTCGGCCGGATAGCAGTTGAAGCCGCCGGAAATATACATGTCCTTCTTGCGGTCGGTAATCGCCAGATAGCCGCGCCCATCGATCCTGCCGATGTCGCCCGTGTGCAGCCAGCCGTCGGCATCGATCGCTTCGGCCGTGGCCTTCGAATCGTCCAGATAGCCCTGCATGACCGAAGGTCCGCGAATCCACAATTCGCCCGCCTCGCCCGGCGGCAGGTCGCGTCCCGTGTCATCGACGCAGCGTATCTCGATGCCCGGCAGCGGATAGCCGCAGGTGTGCGCCACCGTTTCGGCATCGTCGCCCTGCCGGGTCATGGCAATGGCGCCGCACTCGGTCATGCCATAGCCATTGACGATATTGGACATGCCCAGCTCATGCCGCATCCGCTCGACCAGCGCGGGCGCGACGGGCGCCGCCCCCGTCACGGCCACGCGCAGCGAAGAAAAGTCGCGCGGCTTTTCCCCCGCCAGTTCCTGCAACAGGGTCAGATAGATGGTGGGTGGTCCGGGCAGGAAACTGATCCGGTTTCGTTCGATCTGGCGGACCATTTCCGCACCGTCGAACATCGCCATCGGCACGATCGTCGCGCCGCGGGTGAAACAGACGACCCAGCCCGCCTTGTAGCCGAACGTATGGAAAAAGGGATTGACGATCAGGTAGCGGTCCCCTGCGCGCAGGTCGACGCGCACTGCCCAGTCACCGAAGATCTGCACCGCTTGGGCGTGCGCGGTCAGCACGCCCTTGGGCCGCCCCGTCGTGCCGGAGGTGAAGATGATGTCGCAAATATCATCTCCGCCCACCTGCGCCAGCGCCGCGTCGACCGCTGGATCGTCCACACCCTTGCCGCGCGCGACAAAACCGTCCCAGTCCGTATCGATCAGCACGGTTTCGGCAAGGTCCGGCAAATCCTCGCTGGCCACCAGGGCACGATAATCCGTGTCGAGAAAGCGTTCGGGCACGAACAGCAGCTTGGCGCGCGACCGGCGCAATATGTCAGCGGCTTCCTGCCCCTTGAACCGGGTGTTGAGCGGCACGATCGCCGCGCCGACGCTCTGCGCGCCCAGCGCTGCCAATATCCATGTCCGGCCATTGGGCGCCCAGATCGCCACGCGATCGCCATGGCCGACGCCACTGGCGATAAAGGCGGAGGCCGCCGCCCGCACATCGGCCCAGACTTCGGCAAAATTCCACTGCCGGTCGCCCTCGATGATCCCCGGCTGGTCGGGCCAGCGTTCCGCCGCGGTCCTCGCCGCCGCCGGGATCGTTTCCGGCCATGTTCCCATCGCTTCGGTCATACGCCACGCGGCTCCCTCGGCATCCCAAGCCCCCGTTCGGAAATGATGTTGCGCTGGATCTGGTCGGTCCCGGCATAGATGGTGTCGGACCGGCTCATCAGATACATGTTGGGCAGCCCGTCGAACCGCTCCTCGCTGATGCCGATCTCACCGTCCTGGCCCAGCACGTCCATGGCCAGTTCGCCCAGCGCCTTGTGCCACTGCGACCAGTAGAGTTTGTAGCTATAGGCCGGGCCGGACAGCTCCGCGCCGCCCTCGCCATCGGACAGCATCCGCAGGCCATTATAACGCATGATCTTCAGGCCCGCATGGGCATGGGCGATCCGCTGCCGGATCAGCGGATCTCCCGCCTTGCCATTGCGCTTGGCGACGGCAATGATCTCGTCCAGCTCGTTCCTGAAATGCATCTGCTGGGCGAGGGTGGACACACCCCGCTCGAACCCCAGCAGCGCCATCGCCACCTTCCAGCCGTCGCCCTCCGCCCCGATCCGGTCGATCGCCAGCGCTTCCGCGCCGTCGAAGAAGACCTCGGCAAATTCCGCCTCGCCCGTCATCTGACGGATGGGGCGTGGATTAATGCCGGGCTGGTCCATCGGCACCATCAGGAAGGACAGGCCCTTGTTGCCTACGCTGCCGGGTTCCGTCCGCGCCACGACGAAGCACCAGTCGGCGATCATGCCCATCGACGTCCAGATCTTCTGCCCGTCGATGATATAGCGGTCGCCGTCCAGTCGCGCCTTGGTCTTGACGTTGGCAAGGTCGGACCCGGCGCCCGGCTCAGAATAGCCTTGGCACCAGATCGCCCGGCCATGGGCGATGTCCGGCAGGAAGCGGGTTTTCTGATCCTCGCTGCCCATCGCGATCAGCGTCGGCCCCAGCAGCTCCACGCCCAGATGGCCGACCCGCGGCGGCGCCTTGGCGCGGGCATATTCCTCCGCGAAGATGACCTGCTCGGCGATGGAGGCGTCGCGTCCGCCCCATATCTCCGGCCAGCCGACCACGCTCCAGCGTGCCTCGCCAAGCGCGGCTTCCCAGGCGCGGCGTAACTCGACATTGTCGGTCTGGTTGGTCTGGCCGCGCAAAGCCTTGAACGGGCCGGCGAGCTGGCCGTTCAGCCAGTCCGCCGCCTCTTCGCGAAAGGCCTTGAGTTCAGGGGCGAAGGCGAGTTGCATGGATCAGGCGACCTCGAACAGGCCGGCAGCGCCCATGCCGCCCGCGACGCACATCGACACGACGACATAGCGCACGCCACGCCGCTTGCCCTCGGTCAGCGCATGGCCGACGAGCCGCGATCCGGTCATGGCGAAGGGGTGGCCGATGGCGATGCCGCCGCCATTGACGTTCAGCGTCTCGGAATCGATGCCCAGCTTGCGCTGGCAATAGATGGCCTGCGACGCGAAGGCTTCGTTGATTTCCCACAGGCCGATATCGTCGATCTTGAGGCCCGCCCGCTCCAACAACTTGGGGATCGCGAAGACCGGGCCGATGCCCATTTCGTCCGCGCCGCAGCCCGCGACCTGGAATCCGCGATAGAGGCCCAGCACGGGCAGGCCTTCCCTCTGCGCGGTGGCCAGGTCCATGACGATCTGGGCCGATGCGCCATCGGACAGCTGGCTGGCATTGCCGGCGGTGATGTGCCTGCCTTCCTTGATGACGTCGCCATTCTTGAAGACCGGCTTCAGTTCCGATAGCTTTTCAAAGGTCGTACCCGCCCGGATGCCTTCATCCTTGGTGAGGGTCAGTTCTTCCTTGCCCGTCTCATTGCCTTCCTTGTCGAACAGCGCCCTGGTGACGGTGATGGGCGCGATTTCCTCATCGAACCGGCCCGCTTCCTGCGCGGCGGCGGCGCGCTGCTGGCTCTGCGCGGCGAAGCGATCCTGATCCTCGCGGCTGATGCCATAGCGGTCGGCGACGATCTCGGCCGTCTCGATCATCGCCATATAGGCGTAGGGATCATGATCCTTCACCCATTCCGACCGGTTGCGGAAGCTGGGATAATGTTTGTCGAGGGTGAGCGACACATTCTCCGTGCCGCCCGACAGCGCCACGTCGATTTCATTGGCGATGATCCCCCGCGCCGCAAAGGCCAGCGCGTTGAGACCGGACGAGCATTTGCGGTCCATGGCAAAGCCCGCCGTCGTGTCGGGCAGGACCGATCCATGCACGGCAAGCCGGCCGATATTATAGCTCTGGGTATTCCACTGATTGGCGCAGCCCATATAGACATCGTCGACCCGTGCCGGATCGATACCGGCGCGGGCGATAGCGGCGTCGACGACATGAGCCGCCATGCGCGGGGCTTCGGTGTCGTTGAAGGCACCGCGATACGCCTTGCCGACGGCGGTGCGGGCGGTGGAGATGATGGCGGCTTCACGCATTGGGGCAGTCCTTCTTAAAAACCGTGCATGTTGGTGGGACCCCAGAAGGCCCGCATTTCGACCACCTCGTTCGCCTCGTTGAAGCGGAAGATGTCGATCACATCGATGCGCTTGGGGCCGCCGTCGAAATTCAGGTTCACGCTGAAGGGAAAGACCGCTTGGTCGCCGACGATGCGCACCGGCCCTTCCAGCGCGAGCGTCGCGCCCGTCTTCATCGATTCGGCGTAAAAGGCGCGGATGGCGTCGCGGCCATGATGGACCGGGCTGCCGACCGGGTCTTCGACGGTCGCGTCGGCGGCATAGAGGATGGCGACCTGATCAGGGCTGCCAGCCTCGAACGCGGCGACATAGGCATGGATGGCGGCTTCCATCTTTACGGGATCGGGCATGGACTTCACTCCGGGAAATAACGGCTGATGGTGTCGATGACGCAGGCGGGTTTTTCGCTGCCGTCGATTTCGATCGTCACGCGGACGGTGGACTGGATCGCGCCGCCCTTCACTTCTTCGACCTTCACGATCTCACCGGTGCCGCGAATACGCGATCCAACCGGCACGGGCGCGAGGAAACGGGTCTTGTCCATGCCGACATTGACCCCGGCGGCAAAGCGCCGGACCTCGATCATCTGCGGCAGGAACAGGTTGACCAGGCTGAGCGTCAGATAGCCATGGGCGATGGTGGCGCCGAACGGACCGTCCTTCGCCCGTACCGGGTCGACATGAATCCACTGATGATCGCCGGTGACGTCGGCAAAGCGGTCGACCCGGTCCTGGTCGATCAGCAACCAGTCGCTGGCGTCCAGCACCGTCCCTTCCTTGCCGATCAGGTCGCGCGGGGATTCGAAGATCAACGCCATCGCTCAGGCCCGCTGGCTGGAGCAGGAGATGATTTCGCCCGTCAGATAGGACGACATCTCGCTGGCGAGGAAGATCATGACATTGGCGACCTCCCACACTTCGGCCGGGCGTTTGAACGCTTCCCTCTCGACCAATATGTCGAGCGCCTCCTGGGTCGTGACCTTGGCCAGGAAGGGGTGCATCGCCAGGCTGGGCGCGACCGCGTTGATCCGCACGCCATGCTCTGCGGCTTCGATCGCGGCGCAGCGGGTGAAGGCCATCACGCCCGCCTTCGCGGCGGCGTAATGAGCCTGCCCCTTCTGCGCGCGCCAGCCAAGGACGGAGGCATTGTTGACCATCACGCCCGCCTTGTTGGCGTACATGCCGGGCAGGAACGCGCGGGTCATGCGGAACAGGCTGGTCAGTGTGACGTCGAGGACGCGGCTCCACTGGTCGTCGGTCATCTCGACAATATCGACCTCGCCGCCCAGTCCGGCATTGTTGATGAGCACGTCCACCCGGCCAAGGGTGGCCAGAGCCGCGTCGCGCAGGCCCTGCACGGCCTCCTCACTGGTGACGTCGCACATGAACGTCGCCGGCCGTTCCACGCCCGCTTCCTCGGCGATCCGGTCGGCGGCTTCGTCCAGGCGGCGTTCGTGGAAATCGCTGATCAGCAGCGTCGCGCCTTCCTCGGCGGCACGTTTGGCGACCGCGAAACCGATGCCGGTGCCGGCGGCAGCGGTGACGACGACGGTCTTGCCCTTCAACAGGCCGGTCGGCGTGGGATAGGGAGGAACGGGAAAGGTGGCGGTCATGCGGCGTCCTTCAGAATGATCCGGGCGAGCGCTTCGCGATGCTGGTCGGGGGAACCGAGCCAGCTTGAAGAGGCGCGCGCTCGCTTGAAATAGAGATGGGCGTGATGTTCCCAGGTAAAGCCGATGCCGCCATGCAGCTGGATCGCGTTGCCGCTGATCGATCGATAGGCGTCGGACGCATAGCTGCGGGCGATATGGCAGGCCTCGGCCAGTTCCTCGCCATTTTCATCGATGGCGGCGGCGGCATAATAAGCGGCCGATCGCGATGCCTCGACCAGCATCATCATGTCCGCGAGCATATGCTTATAGGCCTGGAAGGAGCCGATCGGGCGGCCGAACTGCACTCGCTGTTTGGCATAGTCGACGGTGGCGTCGAGGCTATATTGCATCCCCCCCGTCTGCTCCGCCGCCAGCAGTCCCGCGCCGATGGCGAGAGCGCGGTCGATCGCCGTCCCGGCTTCGCCCGCTTCGCCCAGCAGCATATCGGGCGTCACCGCGCAGTCGAAAGTTAGGGTCGCGAAGCGGCGGGTGCGGTCCAGGCTGGGAAACGCCTCGACCGACAGGCCCGGCGTGCTCGCGTCCAGCACGACCAGGCTGTCGTCGGCCGTCGCGACGACGATCAGCTCTGCGACATGGCCGAAGGTCACGAAATTGGCCGTGCCCGTCAGCCGACCGTCCGAAAGGGCAGGGCGGCCGGCCGTTCCGGCAAAAGAGGCGCGCGTGCCGGAAGCCAGACGCGGGAGGAGCGTCGCAAGCTGTGCTTCATCCCCCGCCGCCAGCACCGCCTGCACGGCCAGCACCGCCGTCTCGAAGAATGGTACGGGCGCAAGGCGCCGACCGGTTTCTTCCAGCACCAGCGCCATGTCCACCGCGCCCAGCCCCAGCCCGCCATAGGCTTCCGGCACCATCAGCCCGGCAAAACCCATCTCCTGCGTAAGGCTGCGCCACAGGCTCTCATCGAAGCCGGTCGTGCCCTCCACCGCGGCGCGCACGACTTCTGCGCTCGCCGCCTCGGTCAGGAAGTCGCGGGCGGCCGCCTGAATGGCGCGCTGATCGTCGCTGAGCGCGAAGTCCATCAGGCCCCTCCGTAGACCGGCTTGGCGGGTTCGCGGGTTTTGATGAGCTTGCGGACGATCGGGTCCAGCTCGCTCGCCTCGAACCGCGCGCCTTTTTCATGCGTTGGGCTGTCGGTCCAGCCCTGCGACAGGAAGATGGTGCCGCCCTTCAGTTCGAACACCTGGCCCGTCACGCCCTTCGACTGTTCGGACACCAGATAGGCGACCAGCGGCGCCATATTCTCCGGCGCGAAGATATCGAATCCATCATCCTTCACCGCCATATCGAAGGCGCCGGTGTCGGTCATGCGGGTGCGGGCATTGGGCGCCAGCGCATTGGCGGTGATGCCCAGACGCCCCAGTTCCGCCGCCTGCACCAAAGTCAGCGCGGCAATGCCGCCCTTCGCCGTCGAATAGGCCGACTGGCCGACCGACCCCTGAAGGCCCGCACCGCTGGTCGTGTTGATGATACGGGCGTCGACGGGATTGCCCGCCTTGGCCTGCGCGCGCCAATATTCGGCGGCGTGGCGGCTGGTGCAGAAATGGCCGCGCAGGTGAACCCGGATCACCGCATCCCATTCCTCAGGCGAGCAGGTGAAGAACATGCGATCGCGCACGAACCCTGCATTGTTGACCACGGCATGGAGCGCGCCGAAGCTGTCGAGCGCCTGTTCGACCATGCGCTTGCCCGCATCCCAGTCGGCGACATCATCGGTGTTGGCGACGGCCTCGCCGCCCATGGCGCGGATTTCGTCCACCACCTGCTCGGCCGCGCCTTTGGTCAATCCGGCCTCGCCATGAGTGCCGACGCCCAGATCGTTGACCACGACCTTGCAGCCTTCCGCCGCCAGACCCAGCGCATAGGCCTTGCCCAGCCCATTGCCCGCCCCGGTCACAATGGCGACACGTCCTTCGCAGATACCCATTTTTCTACTCCTTCATTGCGCCGGGACGGGGATCAGCAGATGCTGGCTGACGTCCCCGACCAGATCGAGCAGCGAATAATCCCGCTGCGAAAAGCGCCATTTTCCGTCCTCGCGGATGAAGGCGTCATGATAGCGGCCAGCGCAGATCGGCTGCAAAGGCAGGTCCGGCGTGGCCTGGAAAACGGTGTAGTAGGACCGGCATGTCGCGGTCCCGGCATCTTCGTCGATCTCGACGATGGGGTTGGTGATGACATGCTTGGTGCGCGGCGTGCCGCAGGGATGGATGCGCACATGCGCGCGCCACAGCGCCAGCATCGGCGCGGCCCCTTCGACCTCGCCCCCACTGGTCTTGATCCGCGCCTTGTCGAACAGCGCGGCCACGCCCTCCAGATCGCCCGCGTCCATCCGCTCGGCATAAAGATAGAGCAGGTTGGTGATCGCCGTCGCGCTGGTCATGCCTGTTCCTCCCGTTCCGCCGCCTGCCGTTCGCGCAGAGCCGCCGTCTCGCCCGTCAACCGCACCGCGACGGCGTCCGACCGGACGCGCTGCCGGTCCGGTTCGGGCGCGGCCAACGGCTCCGCCTCGACCAACTCTGTCAGCGCCGCGCGCGCCAACTTCTGATATTCGCCCGCGCCGTCATTCTTCCATGTCACCTGATGCGGTTCGAACGTCTTGATGATCTTGGCCGGATTGCCCGCCACCAGACTGCGCGGCGGCGTTTGCGTGTCCGACTTCACCAGGCTCAGGGCCGCGACCAGATTTTCCGGCCCGATCACGGCATTGTCCAACACGACCGCATTCATGCCGACCAGTGCATTCTCGCCAATCTCGCAGCCATGGATGATCGATCCATGGGCAATGGTCGCGCCCCGCCGGATGATCGTGTCGCGAAGCTGGTTGGCGTGCACGGTCACGCTGTCCTGGATGGAGCTGTCGCCTTCCACCACGATCCGTCCGAAATCGCCGCGCAGAGATGCGCCGGGCGCGATGAAGCAGCCCGGCCCGACGATCACGTCCCCGATCAGCGACGCCAGCGGATGGACGTAGCTGGTCGGGTCGACCACGGGAACGATCCCCTGATAGGCGTAGCTGGGCATCGCCCTTACAGCCGCTCGATGATGGTGACGTTGGCCTGACCGCCGCCTTCGCACATGGTCTGGAGGCCATAGCGGCCGCCGGTGCGCTCCAGTGCACTGAGCAGGGACGTCATCAGCCGCGCCCCGGTCGCCCCGATCGGATGGCCCAGCGCGATGCCGCCGCCCTGCACATTCACCTTCTCATGCGGGATATCCAGTTCCTTCATCCAGGCGAGCGGAATGCTGGCGAAGGCTTCGTTGCATTCGAACAGATCGATGTCGGCAATATTCATGCCCGCCTTCTTCAGCGCATATTGGGTTGCGGGAATGGGTCCGGTCAGCATCCACACCGGATTGGCGGCGCGGACCGACAGATGGTGGATGCGGGCGCGAGGCTTGAGGTCATGCTCTTTCATCGCCCGTTCGCCAGCGATCAGCAGCGCGGCGGATCCGTCGCAATTCTGGCTCGCGATGCCGGCGGTGATCAGGCCGCCTTCGCGTACCGGATTGAGGCTCGCCAGACCTTCCAGCGTGGTCGCAGGGCGAATGGTTTCGTCCCTCGCCAGACCCTCAAAGGCCACGACTTCCCGGCCGAACCAGCCATTGTCCCAGGCCGCCTGCGCGCGCTGGTGCGACGCGAGGGAGAAAGCTTCCATCGCCTCGCGGCTGATGCCCCATTTCTCCGCGATCATCTCGGCGGACCGGATCTGGTTCACTTCCTCGTCGCCATAGCGCGCGTCCCAGCCTGTCGCGCCCTGGAAGGGGCTGTCAAAGCCATAGGCCTGCCCCGCGAACATGGCGGCGGAAATGGGGATGGCGTTCATCGACTGGCTGCCGCCCGCAACGACCAGGTCCTGGGTGCCGCTCATCACGCCCTGTGCAGCGAAATGGACAGCCTGCTGTGACGATCCGCACTGGCGGTCGATGGTGACGCCGGGGACTTCCTCGGGCAGACCCGCGACCAGCCATGCGGTGCGGCCGATATCGCCCGCCTGCGGCCCGATCGTGTCGCAGCAGCCCCAGACCACGTCATCGACCCGAGTGGGATCGATGCCGGTGCGCTTCACCAGCTCGCGGATCGGATGCGCAGCGAGATCGGCGGGGTGAACGCCCGCAAGGCTGCCCTTCTTGCGGCCGATGGGGCTGCGGACGGCGTCGATGATATAGGCTTCAGGCATGGTTCGTCTCTCGTGCGAAAGTCTGGTCGGGACCGGAGGGCTGGGAGAACAGCCGCTGCGCGATGCGGGCGCGGTGGAAGGCGGGCGTGCCCCAACTCTGGGTCAGCGCCAGCGCGCGCTTGAGGAACAGGTGCACATCGACCTCCCAGCTATAGCCCATGGCGCCATGCACTTGGATGGCGGCGCGGGCGGCCTTGTCGGCGGCTTCCAGCGCGACCAGCTTGGCATGGCTGATGCGGGCGCGGACCTGCATGTCGCGATGGCCGATTTCGGCGGCGGCGGCCATGACGACCGGGCGGGCGAACTCGATGGCGACCTGCGCGGAAGCGAGGTGGTGCTTCACCGCCTGATAGCTGCCGATGGGTTTGCCGAACTGCTGCCGTTCCTTGGCATAGTCGACGGCCATGTCCACGGCCCGCTGGGCAAGGCCCAACCCGTGCGCGGCAGCGAAAAGGGCGGCGCGATCCAGCGCCAGATCCCAGTCCGCCTTCCCCAGCGCCGTCGCGTTGTCCGTGGTCCATTCCACGCGGAACAGGCGGCGGAAGGGGTCGATGACGGGCTGCGCGACCAGCGCCACCTGATCGGGCGTGGCAAGGAAAGCCTCGCCGTCCTTTTCCAGCAGGATCGCCGCCGCGCTGTCGGCATGGGCGACGAAGGGATTGATCGGATGCGCGATGGCGACGGTCGCCAGCGGATCGGCCAGCGCCGCATGATCGGGCGCCAGCGCAGCGAGCATCGGCGCGGCGACGCCCGCGCTTTCCACCAGCGGTTCGGGCAGGGCGACATAGCCCGCTTCCCGCGCGATCAGGGCGAAATCGACTTCGGACAGGCCGATGCCGCCCGCGCTTTCGGGCAGCAGCACCAGCGTCAGGCCGGTCTCCACGATCGACGCCCAGCGGGCATCCTCACGCGCTACTCCGGCTTCCATCATCCTGTGCCAGTGATCGGGGGTGCAGCTATCCGCGAACAGCGTGCGCGCTGTCTCCGCGAACATCTGCTGTTCTTCGTTCAGGGTGAAGTCCATGTCCGCCCCTTCCTCAGCGCGGCAGGCCGAGCATCCGCTCGGCAATGATGTTGCGCTGGATCTCGTTCGATCCGGCATAGATCGGCCCGGCGAGCGAGAAGATATAATCGTCCAGCCAGTCATGCGCGCCCGGCGGCGGGATCAGTTCCGCCTCGGTCCCAAGGATCGAGAGCGCAGTCTGATGCAGGTGGATGTCGAGTTCCGACCAGAAGATCTTGTTGGTGCTGGCTTCCGGTCCGATCTTCGCGCCGGCCATCAGCCGCGATGCGGTCTGGTAGATGGAGAGCGCATAGGCGTCCGCATTCATATGCGCGCGCACGACATCGGCCTCCAGCATGGGATCGGCGCTCGACTCGCGTGAGCGCCACAATTCCGCCAGCTTCGCCGCCGCCACCTGATAGCGGGCAGGGGAACGCAGCATCAGCCCGCGTTCGAAACCTGCCGTCGCCATGCAGATATGCCAGCCCTGGCCTTCGTCACCCAGACGGTTGAAGGCGGGCACCCGCACATCCTCCAGAAAGATTTCAGCGAAACCGACATGGCCGTTGATCTTCTTGATCGCATTGACCGTCACGCCCGGCGCGTTCAGCGGGAAGAAGATGAGGCTCATCCACTTATGCCGTTCCGTCCCCGGCGTGCGGAACAGGCCGAAGGCCCAGTCCGCGAACACGGCGCGGCTCGACCAGATTTTGTGGCCGTTCAGGATATAATCGTCCCCATCCGCCGCGCAGGTCGCCCGCACCCCGGCAAGGTCGCTCCCCGCCTGCGGTTCGGACCAGGCCTGCGCCCAGATTTCCTCGCCGCTCGCCATCGGCGGCAGGAAGCGCTGCTTCTGCTCATGGGTGCCGAACTCGATCAGCGTCGGACCCAGCAGGAAGATGCCGTTCTGGCCCACACGCCCCGGCGCGCCCGCACGCGCATATTCCTCCTCGAAGATCAGCCATTGGATGAGGTCGACGCCCCGCCCACCATATTCCTTCGGCCATGTCACCATGCCCCAGTCGCCGGTCTTGAGCGTCGCTTCCCAGCAGCGATGCGCTTCGAACCCCTCGCGCGTCGCGTCATAATGTTCCAGCGGCTGCGTCGGCACATGGGCTTCCAGCCATGCGCGCACTTCCGCCCGGAAAGCCTGTTGTTCGGGGGTGTAGGTCAGGTCCATCAGAATTTCGCCGCCTTGCCGGTCTCGACGAAGGCGTCGCGGGCCTTCTGGCTGTCTTCATGCATGTACATTTCCAGCGTGAAGCCCTGTTCCCAGCGATAGCCGCGATCCACGTCGCGGGCTTCCAGGCCGTTCAACGCCTCCTTGGCGATCACCAGCGCCTTGCGCGACTTGGACGCGACCAGCGCGGCAAAGGCGCGGGCTTCGCTCTCCAGGACGGCGCGGGGCACGACCTTCTCGATCGCGCCGAGGCGATAGGCTTCCTGCGCCGGGATATTGCCGCCGGTGAAGAAGGCGGCGCGGACCTTGTGCAGCGGCAACATGCGCGACATATGGCTTGCCCCGCCCATCGCGCCGCGGTCGATCTCCGGCAGCGAGAAAAAGGCGTCATCCGCCGCGATGATCGTGTCGGACGCGCCGCAAATGCCGATGCCGCCGCCGATCACGAACTTGTGCACCGCGACCACGACCGGGATTTCGGCTTCATGGATCGCCTTGAAGGTCAGGTAATTGCCGCGATTGAGATAGGGGATGCGCTCGGGATGGGCCTGCATCTCCTTGATGTCGACGCCGCCGCAAAAGCCGCGTCCCTCGGCCCGGATCAGAATGCAGTGGACCTGCTCGTTCCGCGCCGCCTCGCTGATGATCCTGGGTAGGCTGTTCCAGGTCTCGCTGTCGAAAGCGTTGACCGGCGCATGATCGAAGACGATTTCCGCGACCCGGTCCTGAATGGTGCTAGTAATCGGCATCTCAGTCTCTCCTCAGGCGGCCGAAGCGGTTTCGCGGCCCAGCGCGGCCAGACGCTCATGCGCCTCATCCACAATGCGATCGACCAGTTCCCGGCAGCTTGGAATTTCGCTGATGCGCCCGCCGACCACGCCGGTCGCCATCACGCCATGCTCTATGTCGCCATCGACCACTGCCTTCTGGATCAGCATCGGCATGGTCGCGGCCATCATCGCCTGTTTCAGGGGCATCGCGCCATGGGCGGTCATGCCCCGCGCCGACTGGATAAGGCTCAGCCAGCTCGCGCCGCTCTGCTTCTTCATCGTCCTGCTGGCTTCGATGGCGCGCAGCCACATGCCCAGTTTGCCCGACTTCTCGATCCGGTCCATCAGCCTGGTCCGCACCATGCGCTGGGGAATGCCGTCCAGTTTGGTGGTGACGATGATGCGGTCGGTGCTGGCTTTCAGATATTCAGCCTTCGCCACATCCGGCACCGGACTTTCCCGCGTCAGCAGGAAGCGCGTGCCCATGGCGATGCCCACAGCGCCATAGGCCAGCGCTGCCGCCAGCCCGCGCCCGTCGGCAAAGCCGCCGCTGGCGATTACCGGTACCTTCACCGCGTCCAGCACTTGCGGCAGCAGCACAGTGGTGGGCACCGACCCGGTATGGCCGCCGCCTTCCCCGCCTTGCACATTCACCATGTCGACGCCCAGCTCGACCATCTTCTGCGCGTGCTTGACCGCGCCCACGGTCGGCACACAGAGAATACCGGCATCCTTGAAGCGCGCGATCATCTTGGCATTGGGGCCACGCCCGAAACTGACGGCGCGCACCTGATCCTTGTTGGCTAGGATCAGTTCGACGATCTGCTCGGCGCCGGGCTGGAACATATGGAAATTGACGCCGAAGGGCCGGTCGGTTCCGCGCCGCACCGTCAGGATCTTCTCCCGTGCCTCATCGGGCGTCATCACTGCCGCACCCAGAAAGCCGAACGCCCCGGCATTGCTGCTGCCGATCACCAGAGACGGCTCCGCCACCCATCCCATGGCGGTCTGGATGATCGGCCAGCGGCAGCCCAGCCGCTCGGTCATGACTGTGTGCAGCGGATCGCCCATCAGCCTTCGCCGGCTTCTTTCTTATTCGCCGCCGCCATCGCCTTGCCGTCGAGGCCGCCAATCGAATTGCCCATCGTCAGGTCATTCTGGGCATGAGCGAAGTGGTGCATGTGATATTGCGCTTCGATCGCGTTGCGCTTGCCCATCAGTTCCTCGACATGGTTGACCGCCTGCTTGGTCAGCCAGTTGCCAAGCCGCGGCTGCCCGACCAGCTTCGCCGCCATCGCTGCCACCGTCTCGCGCAGCGCCTCGCGGGACACGATCTTGTTCACCATGCCGAACTGCTCGGCGCGCTGGGCGCTCATACGCTCGCCCAGCAGCAGGAACTCCTTGGCGATGCGCGGTGGCAGCTCATAGGCGTGGGCGAAATATTCAACCCCCGGAATACCCATGCGGTTGACCGGGTCCTGGAAGAAGGCGTCGTCGCTCGCCACGATCAGGTCGCAGACCCAGGCGAGCATCAGCCCGCCCGCGACGCAGGCGCCCTGCACCATGGCGATGGTCGGCTTGGCGACGTCGCGCCAGCGCCGGCACATGCCGACATATTGCTCCTTCTCGCGCGTATAGAGCAGTTCCGCTGCAGGCTTGTTGACATGGGGCGGCACCATCAGCCGGTTGTCGAACTGCTTGTGCAGGTCGCGGCCCGGCGTGCCGATGTCATGCCCGGCGGAGAAATGCTTGCCATTGCCGCCGAGCACGATGCAGCGAACGTCATCGTCGTTCGTCGCCTTGATGAAGGCGTCGTCCAGCGCATAGGTCATCTGTCCGTTCTGGGCATTGTTGAAGCCCGGCCGGTTCAGCATGATCCATGCGACATGGTCGATCACCTCATAGGTGATCGGCTGGTCGGTTTCATAGACGATGTCGACCTTTTGCGGCTCGACCAGGCGATCGGCGTCGCTCATCATGCCCTCCTTGCCGGTGGATTGTCCTTGATGACGGATGCGCGGACATATTGCGGGTCGAGGCCGGCGATGATCTCCAGCGCCTCGGTGCCCGGCAGCGGTGTCTCGATTATGTCGCCCTTCTCCAGCGGGAAGCCGGTCGCTTCCTGAACCTCTTCGAAGGTCACGCCGGGATGCAGCGAGATCACGCGGATGGCGTTATCCTTGCCGCCAAAGTCCATGACGCACAGGTTGGTGACGATCCGGCGCAGGTCCACGCCCGAATAATTGCCGCCCGCCACGCGCTTGGCCGGATTATAGCCGACACCCGACACCATATCCACTTCGCCGCTCACGAAGGTCCGGGCGCTGTGCATGGGGAAAAAGAAGCTGTTGGCATGATAGATGGTGTTGCCCGGAAAGCCGCGCACGCCCAGCATCTGGGTCTTGGGCCGGTCGTAAGTGCCGCCCAGATAGCTCAAATTGATCTGGCC
This sequence comes from Sphingobium sp. WR1, assembly GCF_059693745.1. Lineage (NCBI taxonomy): Bacteria > Pseudomonadati > Pseudomonadota > Alphaproteobacteria > Sphingomonadales > Sphingobiaceae > Sphingobium > Sphingobium sp. WR1. Next base: position 158,552 of record NZ_JCATID010000012.1, read on the forward strand.
GAAGCGGTCGAGCTGGGTGGGCGTCACCATGGCATGGCGGCGTCCCGTCCAAACCGCGCTATCGAAGAAGCGCGAGAAGGGAAGGTAGCCCGCCGCCTTGCGGTCGTCATAGCCGCGCGGGCCGATCGGCACGGGCTGTTCGACCAGATAGGCTTCGCCATCGGTCATCATCAACTCGGGGCTGTGGGTCAGCTTGGCCAGGCTTGCGGCCAGACGCGGAACCGGGCCGACGCCGGTGGCGATGATCTCGCCATTGCCGCGAAAGGCTTCGGAACAGGCGAAGATGCAGAGTTCTGCCAGAGTCACGTCAGTCATCAGAATATCGGGAGCGGGAGAGCCGCCACCGCCTCCTTTCCGCCAATGCTTTCCAGATAGGCTTGCTCGGTCGCGCCGACGAAGCGGTCGGCTACCGCCGCCCAGTCGCCCGGTTCGCGGGCGGCGTCGGCATAGGCCTTGAACGCCTTCATGTCCCAGCCATAGGCGGGCGGCATGGAACTGGGATGCGCGCCGCAGGGCAGGTGGACCACGCCGCTAACGAAGCAGCGCTCGAAGACATTGAGTTGCGCGTCGTCGGGATAATGATCCTCGATGCGATCGACCAGCTCCTCGCAGGATACATAAGTCTTCGTGGCCGCCTTGGCGAACCATTCGTCATAATAGGTGTCGGCGCCGAACAGATGGACATTGCCGCGCCAGTCGCTGCGATTGGCGTGGATCAGCGCCACGTCCAGTTTCAGCGCGGGCATGGCGACCAACGTTTCGGCATCCGCATAGGGCGACTGCACGGTCTTGAGGTCGCCCAGTTCGGCAAGATCGGTGCCCAGGCCCACGCGGGTCGGCAGGAAGGGCAGGCCGAAGGCGGCGGCCTTCAGGCCCCACTGGAACATACCTTCGTCCAGCTCCAGCACCTCGATCTGCCCGGCCTCACGCGCCTTGCGGAACCAGGGTTCCAGCGGAATCGCATCGAGCGAGACGAAGGCGAAGACCAGTTTCCTGACCTTGCCGGCCGCGCAAAGCATCCCGACATCTGCGCCGCCATAAGCGACGATGGTCAGGTCCTTCAGGTCAGAGCGCAGGATCGCACGAACCATTGCCATGGGTTTGCGGCGCGGACCCCAGCCGCCGATGCCGATCGTCATACCGTCCGATAGTTGGCCGACGACCTCTTCCATGGTCATGCGTTTATCGAGCATAGTCTCAGTCATCCTTTTCATGGGCCCACTTGTGACCCCAATCACTCACCGCCATGCTGGTCGTTGGAACCCATGATGCCGGGTCGATCACCATCCCGTTCCAGCCATATTCGATGTCGAAACCGCCAGGCGTCTGCATGTAGAAGCTCGTCATCTTGTCGTTGACATGGCGACCCAGCGTTGCCGACAATGGAACCTTGCCCTTACTCTTGAGAACCCGGTCATAAGCGCGGCCGACATCTTCCAGCGCGGCGACCTCCAGCATCATGTGGACGGCGCCATTCGGGCTTTCGGGCATTTGTCCCAACGCCAGGCTGTGATGGCGACCGTTGCAATGGAGGAAGGCAAAGCCCACGCCCGGGTCATCCGGCCCCCCGCCCATCAGGAAGAAGCGACCCAGATCGGTGTCGCGCAAACCCAGCACATCCTTGTAGAAAATGTGCGTCTCTTCAAAATTGGGGGCGGTCAGGACGACATGGCCCAGCCCCATGTCGCCATTGTCGCCCGTGACGAAGCGGCTGACGCCTGCGGGCGATGTGAAGGGCACATAGTCGACGAATCGACCGTAGAAGATTTCCATCGCGTTGCCCGCCGGGTCCGACGATCGTGCCAATTCATAGACCTTGCGCGCCCGCGCCTCCATGATGTCCGCGCGTTCGACCGGACGTCCAGCGGCCTCCAGCCGTGCCAGAACCGATTCGAAATCCTCGCGAGTCGCACATTCCCAGCCCGGCGCGACGAACGCATTGCGCTCTCCTTTCTGCACCCACAGGCGAAATGGCCGGTCGTCCATGCGGAACAGCGCGACGTCCTCGCGGTCGGATTGTGCAGGCATCAGGCCGACGATATCGCTTGCGAAATCACGCCAGACGGACAGGTCGTGCGCCTCGATAATCACATAGCCCAGCGATTTTACTGCCATTCCAGCTGCCTCACCCTGTTGTCCATTTCACTGTCGTTCGTCATTGTCTCTCGCGTCGATGAATTGTCAATTTCACTACGCAAAATCTATCACGGTAAGGCCTTTGGCTGGCAAATGCCGCGATTCGATTGCCTTCATCTAATGCGATAATGGCAATTCGTTCGTGAATCGCCTATAAGCATCGCGCTGAATGTGCAAGTCCTGTTTGCCTTGACGTTTTGCGTAATGAAGATTTATATGAACTACGCATATGGCCGGTTCGGCTGCTATAGTTTTGAATGGAGACGATGATGACGGGAGCGATGGCGAGTCCAATGACAGGAGCTGAGGAGGCATCCCTGCCATCCCCCGGCAGCCTGATCGAGCGCGCGCGCGCCATGATCCCCGTCCTGCGCGAACGGGCGCGAGCCTGCACGCTCGGCCACGACGTGCCCGTCGAAACCGTCACCGAAATGAAGGAGGCGGGCTTTTTCCGCATCCTCCAGCCCAAGCGCTATGGTGGCTATGAAATGCATCCGAATGTCTTCTTCGAGGTGCAGAAGGCGCTGGCCGAAGGCTGCATGTCGACTGGCTGGATCTACGGCGTGCTCGGCTGCCACCCCTATGAGCTGGCGCTGTTCCATGACGAGGCGCAGAAGGAAGTCTGGGGCGAGGACCCCGACATGCTGGTTTCCTCCACCTATCAGCCGGTCGGCAAGGTGGAAAAGGTAGAGGGCGGCTTCTACCTGTCCGGCCGCTGGGGTTTCTCCTCCGGCTCGACCCATTGCGGTTGGGTGCTGCTGGGCGCGATCAACTTCGACACCGATGGCGGCCCGCCGGATATGCGGACCTTCCTGCTGCCCCGCTCCGACTATCAGGTGATCGAGGGGACGTGGGATACGTTCGGGCTCCAGGGCACCGGCAGCTTCGATATCCTCGTGGAGCGGGTCTTCGTCCCCGAGCATCGCACCCATCGCGCCGCCGACGGCTTTGCCTGCACGAATCCGGGGCAGGAAGTGAACACCGGCCCGCTCTATCGTATGCCCTGGGCACAGCTTTTCACACGTTCCGTGTCAAGCGCGGCTTTTGGCGGCGTGCGCAACGCCACCAATGCGGCGATTGAGATCATGCAGAACCGCGTGTCGAGCAACACCGGCAAGGCGTCCAAGGCCGACCCCAACCTGCACGCCGCCATCGCCCGCGCGATCGCCGAGGTCAATGAGATGGAGTTGACCCATCGCGCGACCTTCGACGAACTGATGGACTATGCGGAGCGCAACCAGCCCATTCCGATGGAGCGGCGTGCACTGTTCGCCTATCAGTCGGCCAGCGTCGTGCGCCGTATGGCGGACCTGGCCGATGACATGGTGAAGCTGCTGGGCGGCCGGGCGGTCTATATGTCCAGCCCGATCCTCCAGCCCTGGCTTGACCTGCACGCCGCGCGCGCGCATGTCGCCAACGATCCGGGCAATCGCACAAGCGACGTGGTCGGCACCATGCTCGGCGAGGCGCCGGCTTTCACCTTTATCTGAGGACGCGCGACATGACGAACGAGATCATCAGCAAGACTTATCGCGTTTCGGGCGGCCACGACATTCTGGTTGCGGAATCCGGCGCCGGCCCCGCCGTGGTGTTCATCCACGGCAGCGGCCCCGGCGCCTCGGGCGTTTCCAATTTCCGGCAGAATGTGCAGGCCTTCGTGGACGGCGGCTTCCGCGTCATCCTGCCCGACCTGATCGGCTATGGCGCGTCCTCCAAGCCAGAGGGCATCGACTATACGCTCCAGCTCTTCACCGACACGCTCTATGAGGCGCTGGTCGCCCATGGCGTGGAGAAGGCGGTGCTGGTCGGCAATTCGCTGGGCGGCGGTATCGCGCTTCAGATGGCGATGGATCATCCCGGCTTCGCCGAGCGGCTGGTCCTGATGGCGCCGGGCTGCATTCATGAGCGCGAGGAATATTTCAAGATGCCGGGCATCGCCGGGATGGTCAGTTCCTTCGGCGGCCCCGACTTCAATGAGGAGGAGCAGCGCCGTCTCATAACCAATCTGGTATATGATCCGGTCCATGTCACCGACGCGCTGGTCAAGGAACGTTTCGCCGTCGCGCGGACCCAGCCCAAGGATGTGATCGTGCGGATGCGCACACCCAATCTGGCGCCGCGCCTCAGCGAACTGGCGATGCCCATTATGCTGTTCTGGGGCCGCAACGAACGCTTCATGCCGCTGGAGGGCATCGACCTCTTCTTCGAGGCGTGCCCGGACGTGCGCTGCGTGACCTTCAACAAGGTCGGCCATTGGGTTCAGGTCGAGCGCGCCGAGGAATTCAACCGCTATGCGCTGGACTTTCTCCATGGCTAGCCTGCCCGACATCGGCATGGTTCCGGCGGATGCCGCGGCCGGCTTTCGCGGCGCGATGCGACGTCTCGCATCGGGCGTGGCGATCGTCGTCGCGTGCGGCGAGGGTGCGCCGGTCGGCATGGCGGCGACGTCGATCACCTCGTTGACGATGGACCCGCCCGCGGTGCTGGTCTGCGTCAACCAGGCGGCGGGCATACATGCTTGCCTGTCGCCGGGCTGCCCGATCAGCATCAACATTCTCTCGCGCCATCAGCGCGATGTATCGGCCGCCTTTGGCGGCGCGGTAGCGCGGGAAAGGCGGTTCGAGGTCGGGCAATGGATCATGGATGACCATGATCTGCCGATGCTGGACGAGGCGCAGGCCAATCTGACCTGCACGATCGACAGCATCACGCCCTTCGGCACGCACAGCATCGTCGTCGCCCGTGTCAAGGCCGTGCGCCTCAGCGATACGGTCGAACCCCTCATCTATCAGGATGGAGCCTATTTGTGAGCGACACCGTTGACCAGAGCCTGAACGCCAGTCTGGCGGAGGAGCTCTACCGCGCCTTGCGAGACGAGCGCACCGTGCCGCCGCTGATGGGGCGCTATCCGGCGCTCACCATCGACGATGCCTATGCCATTTCGTTGGGCGCGCTGGAACGACGCAAGGCCGATGGAGAACGCGTCGTCGGCAAGAAGATCGGTGTCACCAGCAAGGCGGTGCAGGATATGCTGGGCGTGCATCAGCCCGACTTCGGCTTTCTGACCGATCGGATGTTCGTCGGCGGCGACATCGATATCAGGGCCAACCGCCTGATCCAGCCGCGGGCCGAGGCGGAGATCGGCTTCATCCTTAAAGACAGCCTGAAAGGACCGGGCGTGACGGCGCAGCAGGTGATCGCCGCGACGCAGGCGATCGTCCCCTGTTTCGAGATCGTCGACAGCCGCATCGAAGACTGGAGGATCGGCATCGTCGACACGGTGGCGGACAATGCCTCGTGCGGGGTGTTCGTGCTGGGCGAGGCGCGGAGCGACCCGCGCGACCACGACCTTCCCAACCTCCATGTCACTGTGACCAAGAACGGCCAGCCGCTCTCGGAAGGCTATGGCCATGCGGTGCAGGGTTCCCCGGCCGAAGCGGTCGCCTGGCTCGCCAACACGCTGGGCGCCTATGGCGTGACGCTGGAGGCGGGCGATGTGATCCTGTCGGGCAGCCTGGTGCCGCTGGAACCGGCGAAAGCCGGGGATGTGTTTGAAATGCAGTTGCACGGCGTGGGCGCCTGCACTGCGCGCTTCGTTTAAAGTGGAGGTTTCATGACTGGCAAGGTGAAGGCCGCGATCATTGGATCGGGCAATATCGGGACGGATTTGATGATCAAGATGATCAAATATCCGCA